>NZ_JAGQFP010000002.1:620578-930867 GCF_019090095.1 Stutzerimonas stutzeri
TCGACGCCGCGCTGCTGCGCGCCGAGCAATGGGCGCGCGAGCAGGGTGTCGATGAGCTGATGTTGATCGGCGGTGCGCAGCTCTATGCCCAGGCGCTGCCCCGGGCGCAGCGGCTCTACCTGACCCGCATCGAAGCCAGCCCTGAGGGCGATGCCTTCTTCCCGGCCTATGACGAAGCCGAATGGGCGCGCATCGACAGCCAGGCCCACCCCGCCGAGGGCGCCGCACCGGCGTATCGGTTCGAGACCTGGCAGCGGCGCTGAGCCGAGCCTTCCCCACCTGATCTTGACCGGCGCCAAGTCTTCACCTGGCGCCAGCGCCTATGCTTTCCCTCCGCTCGCCACGAGACAGATGTCATGCAGGACCCCAGAACCGACGCGGTGCTGACCGATGTCGAACGCGACGATGCCGAGCCGGCCGAACGCATTGCCGCGATCTTCGTACGCCATCCGCTGTGGGAGGATGCGTTGGCGATGCTGCTCGGCACCGCCATGGTGGCGCTCGGCGTCGCCTTCTACAGCCATGCCGGCCTGCTCACGGGCGGTACGGTCGGGCTGGCCTTCCTGCTCAAATATGTCGCCGGCTGGCCCTTCGGCCTGGTGTTCTTCACCCTGAACATCCCCTTCTACCTGCTGGCGATCTGGCGCATGGGCTGGGGCTTCACCCTGCGCACCGTGATCGCGGTAGGGCTGGTGTCGCTGCTGGCGGAGCTGACCCCGCAGTGGATCCGCTTCGCTGAACTGAACATCTACTACGCGGCGCTGTTCGGCGGCTTCGCCATGGGCGTCGGGCTGCTGATGCTGTTCCGTCACAAGGCCAGCCTGGGCGGGGTGAACATCCTGGCGCTCTATCTGCAGGCGCGCATTGGCCTGCGTGCCGGGACCTTTCAGATGGGCATCGATGCGTTGATCGTGCTCGCCGCCGTGTTCATCGTGCCGCCGGAGAAGGTCGCGCTGTCGGTGCTCGGCGCGGTGGCGCTGAACCTGGTGCTGGCGGTCAACCACCGGGCCGACCGCTACATGGGCGTCAGCTGAGGCTCAGCCGAGCGTGACCAGCTGCGCCCGTGGCTGGCCGTCCTCGATATCCAGCAGGGCCAGGCTGATCGGCAGCGTGAAGCGCCGGCGGCCGGCGCTGCCGGGGTTGAGGTAGAGCACGCCGTTGAGTTCCTCGATCTTCGGCTGGTGGGAATGCCCGGCGATCACCACGTCGATGCCGTCGGCAACCGGATCGATCGCCATGGTCTTCACATCGTGCGTGACGTGGATGCGCAGCCCGCCGAGCTGCAGGTCGAGCTGCTCGGGAATGGCCGCGGCCCAGTCGCCGCTGTCGACATTGCCGCGTATCGCCTCGAGCGGCGCCAGCGCGCGCAGTCCTGCCAATACCTCCGGCTTGCCGATGTCGCCGGCATGAATGATGCGCTCGCAGCCGCCCAAGGCCGCCAGTGCCTCGGGCCGCAGCAGGCCGTGGGTGTCGGATATGACGCCGATGCGCATAAGGCCTCCGGTCAAATTCATCGATACCCGACTATAGGCAAGCGAGGCTTGGCCGCGGTTCGATATTGCGGCAGGCTGGCGGCCGCCGAACGAAGAGGAGCGAGTCAATGGAACAGGTCGATTGCGTGGTTATCGGTGCCGGCGTGGTGGGGCTCGCGGTCGCGCGGACGCTGGCGCAGGCCGGCCGTGAGGTGGTGATCCTGGAGGCCGAGGCCGCCATCGGCACGGCTACCAGCTCACGCAACAGCGAAGTGATTCACGCCGGTATCTACTATCCGCAAGGCTCGCTCAAGGCGCGGCTGTGCGTGGCCGGGCGCGATGCGCTCTATGCGTTCTGCGACAGTCACGGTGTGCCCTATCGCCGCTGCGGCAAGCTGATCGTCGCCACGGACGCGTCGCAACTGGCCGGCCTCGAGACGCTGCAGGCGCACGCCCGAGCCAATGGGGTGGACGATCTGCAGCGCCTCGACGGTGCACAGGTCAATGCGCTGGAGCCGCAGCTCAACGCCGTGGCCGGGCTGCTGTCGCCGAGCACCGGCATTGTCGACAGTCACGCCTTGATGCTGGCGTTGCAGGGCGATGCCGAGGCGGCCGGCGCGCTGCTGGCGCTGCATGCGCCGGTCACGGCGATGGCGGTCACCGCGACGGGATTGCGCGTCGAGGTCGGTGGTGACGAGCCCATGACGCTGCTCGCCAAGAGCGTGATCAACTGCGCCGGGCACGCGGCACCGCTGATCGCCGCGCAAACCAAGGGCCTGGCGGCGGAGTCGGTACCGCCGCGCTATTTCGCCAAGGGCAGTTATTTCAGCCTGGCGACCGCCACGCCGTTTCGCCATCTGGTCTATCCGCTGCCCGAGCCCGGTGGGCTGGGGGTGCATCTGACGCTGGACCTGGGCGGCCAGGCGCGTTTCGGCCCGGACGTCGAGTGGGTCGACAGCCTCGATTACGCAATGGATGAAAGCCGCGCGGCCCGTTTCTACGCCGCGATCCGCCGCTACTGGCCAGGCCTGCCCGATGGCGCGCTGCAGCCGGCCTACACCGGCATCCGTCCGAAGATCAGCGGCCCCGGCGAGCCGGCCGCGGATTTCCGGATCGACGGCCCGGCCACGCATGGCATTGCCGGCCTGGTGAACCTGTTCGGTATCGAATCGCCCGGGCTGACCGCGGCCTTGGCGATCGCCAATGAGGTGAGCCTGCGCCTCGCTCAGGAGGCGCGGGCGGCCGGATCAGACGGGGGCTTGCTCGTCGTTCACCGGCGACTCGGGCAGGAACCAGTTCATCAGCAGCGCGCAGATGCCGCCGGTGGCCACGCCCGATTCCAGCACGTTGCGCAGCGCCGCCGGCAGGTTCGCGAGGAATTCCGGCACCTGTGAAACGCCGAGGCCCAGTGCCAGCGACACCGAGATGATCAACAGGGCGCGGCGATCCAGCCGCACGCCGGCGATGATGTTGATGCCGGCCGCGGCCACCGCGCCGAACATCACCAGCGCGGCGCCACCGAGCACCGGCTCGGGCACCGCCTGCAGCACGCCGGCGACCGCCGGGAACAGCCCGAGCACCACCAGCATCGCGGCAATCCACAGGCCCACGTAGCGGCTGGCGATACCGGTCAGCTGGATGATGCCGTTGTTCTGCGCGAACACCGAGCTGGGGAAGGTGTTGAACAGGCCGGCCAAGAGCGAGTTGGCGCCGTTGACCAGCACGCCGCCCTTGATCCGCTGCATCCAGACAGGCCCTTCGACCGGCTGGCCGGAAATCTTGCTGGTGGCGGTGATGTCGCCGATGGCTTCCAGCGAGGTCACCAGGTAGATCACCACCATGGGAATGAACAGGCTCCAGGAAAAGCCGAGGCCGAAGTGCAGCGGCATCGGCACCTGGAACAGCGCCGCCTCGTGCATGCCGGCAAAATTCAGGCGGCCCAGGTAGGCGGCCAACGCGTAGCCAATGGCCAGCGCGATGATGATCGCGCAGCTGCGCATCCAGACCACCGGCAAGCGGTTGAGCACGACGATCGCCGCCAGCACCACGCCGGACATCAGCAGGTTCTCGCGGCTGGCAAAGGTGCCGTCACCCATGGCCGCGAAACCGCCGCCCATGCTGATCAGGCCGACCTTGATCAGCGTCAGGCCGATCATCAGCACCACGATGCCGGTGACCAGCGGCGTGATCAGCCGCTTGATGAACGGCAGCACGCGCGAGACGCCCATCTCGATGAAGGAGCCGGCGATCACCACGCCGAAGATCGCCGCCATCACGCCTTCCACCGGCGTGCCCTGCTTGACCAGCAGCACGCCGCCGCCGATCAGCGGGCCGACGAAGTTGAAGCTGGTGCCCTGCACGATCAGCAGCCCGGCGCCGAGAGGGCCGAAGCGTCTGCACTGCAGGAAGGTGGCGATGCCGGAGATTACCAGCGACATGGAGACGATGATGTTGGTGTCGCGCGGCGACACGCCGATGGCCTGGCAGATCAGCAGGCCGGGTGTGACGATCGGCACGATGATCGCCAGCAGGTGCTGCAGCGCGGCGAGAAAGGCGATCCACGGCCGGGGACGGTCGTCGAGGCGGTACAGCAGATCGTTGGCGGGGCGCTGGTCGAGGGCGTTCATGTTCGTCCTTGGCGGAGAAAACGCGCGAGTTTACTGACTGCAGCGAGGTGCGGACAGTGCCCGCTGCGGCCGGTGCCTGCGGGCGTGCTGTGCGCTGAAAGACGAATGCGGGGGGATGTGCTTGATGGCTATCGCTGCGCGCCGCATGGGCTCCGCGCGAAACAGCGCGATGCCCGCGTTATGCGAGCATCGCTTGAATCGGGGCGGGCGAGGTAGCGCCCGCCGAGACGGCGGGCCTCGTCAGTGGCCTGCCGGGCTCTTGGCGGCTACGGCGTTTCCGTGAGCGGCGGCGTCGCCATGGCTGCCAGCACCGAGTACCGGCACTTCGTTGCCTTGCGCGTCGAAAAGCCGGCCGTCGCGGAAGTAGTCGCCGTCATGAAGCTTGGCGATGTCCTGATAGCGCAGGGTACGCTCGCTGGCGGCGACGAATACCGACTGCTGGTTCGAGTTGCCGGCTTTCAGGTGGTTGAAGATCAGGTTCAGCACGATGGCCATGATCGCCGCCGAGCTGATGCCGGAATGGAAGATGGTCTCGAACCAGGCCGGGAACTGGTGGTAGAAGCTTGGCGCCGCGATCGGAATCATGCCGAAGCCGATCGAGGTGGCGACGATGATCAGGTTCATGTTGTTGCGGTATTCCACCTGCGCCAGCGTTCGGATACCGGCCGCCGCGACGGTGCCGAACAGCACGATACCGGCGCCGCCGAGCACCGCAGTGGGAACAGCGGCGATCAGCCGGCCCATCACCGGCAACAGGCCCAGCGTGACCAGGATGAGCCCGGCCGTGGCGACCACGTAGCGGCTCTTCACGCCGGTCACGGCCACCAGGCCGACGTTCTGCGCGAAGGCACTCTGGGTGAAGGAGCCGAAGAGCGGAGCCAGGCTGCTGGAGATCATGTCGGCGCGCAGGCCATTGCCCAGCCGCTTGGAGTCGACCTTGGTGCCAATGATCTCGCCCACCGCCAGGATGTCGGCCGAGGTTTCCACCAGAGTCACGATGATCACGATCAGCATCGACAGAATCGCCGCCAGGTGAAACTCCGGCATGCCGAAGTGCAGCGGCTTGGGCATCGCAACCATCGGACCTTCGAGCACACCGGAGAAGTCCGTCATGCCCAGGAAGGCTGCCACCAGGGTGCCGATAACCATCGCCAGGAGAATCGACAGCCGGGAGATGCTGGCGCTGCCGAGCTTGGACAGCAGCAGCACCGTTGCCAGGGTAAAGGCGGCCAGGCCGATATTGGCCGTGCTGCCGAATTCGGGCGACTGGCTGTTGCCCCCCATCGCCCAGCGTGCCGCGACCGGCATCAGGGTCAGGCCGATGATCGTGATGACGATACCGGTGACCAGTGGCGGGAAGAACTTGGTGATCCGAGAGAAGATCGGGGTAATCAGCAGGCCGATCAACGAGGCGGCGATCACGGCGCCGAGCACGGCGGGAATGCCTCCGGCGCCATCGCTGCCGATGATGGCGATCATGGTCGCTACCCCGGCGAAGGACACGCCTTGTACCAGCGGCAGTTGGCAGCCGAAGAACGGCAGGCCGAGGGTCTGCAGCAGGGTGGCGAGGCCACCGGCGAACAGCGAGGCGGCGATCAGCAGGCCGATGTCCGCCGGAACCAGTCCGGCCGCCTGACCGACGATCAGGGGCACCGCGACGATACCGCCATACATGGTCAACACATGCTGCAGGCCATAGGCCAGGTTGGCGCCGATGCCGAGATTCTCGTCTTCGGGCCGCTGTTCAGGAGATGGTTTTGCGGATGAGGCTGTCATGTCGATCCCTTTCTCGCTGTTGTTCTTGTGCGGCTAATGTAGACAATTCCTTTCAGGATTGACTACCACTTTGTATACATTTTTATCTGCTGCCGCTCAGGACACAGGTGCAGCCACGTTCTCCAGCGCGTGGAGCAAGGCGGCCCGTGGACGTTGAGTGGTCAAAAACGCGAGGGCGACAAACCGACGGCCGGTTGCGCAGGGTTCAGGTTACGACTGCCAAGGGCGGAATCGATGGCTGGTGAATTGGTGGTGCAACTGGGGCCTTGCCCCGCGAGGGGCCCCATTCGTGGCCAACGCCAAACTGTGGGAGTGGTCTCGACCGCGAACGGGCACGGTGCGCTGGCTGGCTTTGTGGGTGGGGTCGGGGATGAGGGAGAACGAGCGGGAGCCGTCAGACCGTGCAACCGCTCCATTCGCGGCCAAGGCCGCTCCCACAGGTCACGCACCTCGCCCAAACCGTGGGAGCGGTTGGGGACGCCTAGTCTTGACCGCGAAAAGGCATGGCGCACCGGCTGGTTATTTTTGGTGGAATCGCGTCAGGGGAAGGGAGGAACGAGCGGGAGCCGTCAGATCGTGCAAACGCCCTATTCGCGGCCAAGGCCGCTCCCACAGGCGCGCATTTCGCACAACCATGGGAGCGGTTGGAGACGCCTAGTCTTGACCGCGGACGGCATGGCGCACCGGCTGGTTATTTTTGGTGGGATCGCGTCTGGGTAAGGGGGAACGAGCGGGAGCCGTCAGATCGTGCAAACGCCCTATTCGCGGCCAAGGCCGCTCCCACAGGCTACGCACTTTGCCCAAACCGTGGGAGCGGTTTGGGACGCCTGGTCTTGACCGCGAATGGCCGCGACGCACCCGCTGGCCACCCGTTGGGTTGGCGCCAGGATGACCGGCGGAGGGCGAGTCGAGTGCGCGGCCTCCGGGCGGAAGCCGCGCACTAAGAAAGACCGGCGGTCGGTCAGTCTTCGAGCATCGCCTTGTTGCGGACTGCGCCCTTGTCGGCGCTGGTGGCGAGCAGGGCGTAGGCCTTGAGCGCCGTGGTCACCTTGCGCGCGCGAGGCTGGGCCGGCTTCCAACCCTTCTTGTCCTGCTCGATGCGGCGGTGGGCCAGTTCTTCATCGCTGACCTGCAGCTGGATGCTGCGGTTGGGGATGTCGATCAGCACCTTGTCGCCGTCGCGGACCAGGCCGATGGCGCCGCCTGCGGCCGCTTCCGGCGAAGCATGGCCGATGGACAGGCCCGAGGTGCCACCGGAGAAGCGACCATCGGTGAGCAGGGCGCAAGCCTTGCCCAGGCCTTTGGACTTCAGGTACGAGGTCGGGTAGAGCATTTCCTGCATACCTGGGCCGCCCTTCGGGCCCTCGTAGCGAATGATGACGATGTCGCCGGCCTTCACTTCGTCATTGAGGATGCCCTTCACGGCACTGTCCTGGCTTTCGAAGATCTTCGCCGTGCCTTCGAACACGTGGATGGATTCGTCTACGCCGGCGGTCTTCACCACGCAGCCATCGAGCGCGATGTTGCCGTAGAGCACGGCCAGGCCGCCTTCCTGGGAATAGGCGTGCTCGACGCTACGGATGCAGCCGTGCTCGCGGTCCAGGTCCAGGGTGTCCCAGCGGGTCGACTGGCTGAAGGCCGTCTGCGTCGGGATGCCGGCCGGGCCGGCCTTGAAGAAGGTGTGCACCGCTTCGTCCTGGGTCTGGGTGATGTCCCACTGGGCGATGGCTTCTTCCATGCTGCGGCTGTGCACGGTGGACACATCGGTGTGCAGCAAACCGCCACGGGCCAGTTCGCCGAGAATGGAGAAGATGCCGCCGGCGCGGTGCACGTCTTCCATGTGGTACTTCTGGATGTTCGGCGCCACCTTGCACAGCTGCGGCACCTTGCGCGACAGCGCGTCGATGGCGAGCAGGTCGAAGTCGACCTCGGCTTCCTGGGCGGCGGCCAGGAGGTGCAGGATGGTGTTAGTCGAGCCGCCCATGGCGATGTCCAGCGTCATGGCGTTCTCGAACGCCTTGCGGCTGGCGATGTTGCGCGGCAGCACCGACTCGTCGCCTTCACCGTAATAGCGCTGGCACAGTTCGACGGCAGTACGGCCGGCGCGCAGGAACAGCTGCTCCCGGTCGCTGTGGGTCGCCAGGGTCGAACCGTTGCCGGGCAGGGCCAGGCCCAGGGCTTCGGCCAGGCAGTTCATCGAGTTGGCGGTGAACATGCCGGAGCAGCTGCCGCAGGTCGGGCAGGCGCTGCGCTCGTATTCGGCGACCTTCTCGTCGGACGCGCTTTCGTCCGCGGCGATGACCATCGCATCGACCAGGTCCAGGCCGTGGCTGGCCAGCTTGGTCTTGCCGGCTTCCATCGGGCCGCCGGAGACAAATACCACCGGGATGTTCAGGCGCAGGGCGGCCATCAGCATGCCGGGGGTGATCTTGTCGCAGTTGGAGATGCAGACGATGGCGTCGGCGCAGTGCGCGTTGACCATGTACTCGACCGAGTCGGCGATGATCTCGCGCGAGGGCAGCGAGTAGAGCATGCCGTCGTGGCCCATGGCGATGCCGTCATCGACCGCGATGGTGTTGAATTCCTTGGCGACGCCGCCGTGCTTCTCGATCTCGCGTGCGACCAGCTGGCCGAGGTCCTTCAGGTGCACGTGGCCGGGCACGAACTGGGTGAAGGAGTTGGCGATGGCGATGATCGGCTTCTTGAAGTCTTCATCCTTCATGCCGGTGGCACGCCACAGCGCGCGGGCACCGGCCATGTTGCGGCCGTGCGTGGAGGTTTTCGAGCGGTAATCGGGCATGACGGTTCCTGCGGCTAATCAGCTGGTCGAATAGTGCTTATGGTGAGCGTCACCTGTGCCGCGTGCAACGGCAGGTGACCGTGCGTGCGGAGGGGCCGGATCGAGACGGGGTATCGCTCGGGCGGCCTGGGCTCATGGGCCCGCCGGGGGATGGCGGCGAGGAATGGGCCGATTCTACGCCCGGCCGCGGCACTGCGAAAGGTTGATGGTCGGGGTCGGCGGGTTGCCGGCGCGGTCGTCGAGGTGGATGTCGCTTTCACATCCACCGTGTGCGTCCCGCGTTCGCCTCAGCTGTTCGGCAGGATCCGGCAGGTGATGCTCTTGATATAGCGCGTCTCGGGAATCGCCGGGTGCACCGGATGGTCCGGGCCCTGGCTGCCGCGTTCCAGCAGCTGGATGTTGCGGTCCAGATGACGGGCGCTGCCGAGCAGGATGTTCTGCAGATCGTCCTCGGGCAGGTGCATGGAGCAGGACGCGCTGACCAGGATGCCGTCCTTGTTGAGCAGGCGCATGGCTTGCTCGTTGAGGCGGCGGTAGGCGGCTTCGCCGTTCTTGAGGTCCTTCTTGCGCTTGATGAAGGCTGGCGGGTCGGTGATGACCACGTCGAAGCGCTCCTCGGCGTTCTTCAGCTCCTTCATCGCCTCGAAGGCATCGCCTTCGACGCAGGTCATCTTTTCAGCGACGCCATTGAGCGCCGCGTTACGCTCGACCCCGTCGAGGGCGAAGCCCGAGGCGTCGACACAGAACACCTCACTGGCGCCAAACGCGGCGGCCTGTACGCCCCAGCCGCCGATGTAGCTGAACAGATCCAGCACGCGCTTGCCCTTGACGTAGGGTGCCAGCCGCGCGCGGTTCATCCGGTGGTCGTAGAACCAGCCGGTTTTCTGGCCTTGCAGCACAGGCGCTTCGAACTTCACGCCGTTCTCTTCCAGGGCCACCCACTCGGGGACGACCCCGAAGGCGGTATCGACGTAACGCTCCAGGCCCTCGGCGTCCCGCGCGCTGGAGTCGTTCTTCCACAGTACGCCACGCGGCTTGAGTACCTGCACCAGGGCTTCGAGCACCGCGTCCTTGTTGCGCTCCATGGTGGCGGAGGCCAGCTGGACCACCAGGTGATCGTGGAAACGGTCTACCACCAGCCCTGGCAACAGGTCCGAGTCGCCATAGATCAAGCGGTAGCAGGGCTGATCGAACAGGCGTTCACGCAGCGACAGGGCGACCTGGATGCGGTGCACCAGCAGCGACTTGTCCAGGCTGTGCTTGAGATCGCGCGACAGCAGGCGGGCGCAGATCAGGTTGTTCGGCGAGACGCCGACGATGCCCAGCGGTTTGCCGCCCGCCGCTTCGAGGATGGCCTGGTCGCCCGCGGCGAAACCGCTCAGCGGCGTGGCCGCGGTGTCCACCTCGTTGCTATAGACCCACAGGTGCCCCGCGCGCAGGCGGCGATCGGCGTTGGCTTTGAGACGCAGGCTGGGCAGGGTCATTGGGAGGGCTCCGGGAAAAGGGCGGGATTATAAGGGGGACGGAAGATAAAAGCGCGGAGCAAGCAGGGGTTCGGACGGATCAAGGGTTCGGCTCGGGCACCGATGGAACCGCAGCTTCGTTGTGGTGGATCGATGGAGCGTGATCCACCCTACGTTTCTCCGGGCTCCAGACTTCCAGCCCACCTGTAGGAGCAGGCTCTGCCTGCGACCCGCTCGACCAGGAGCCGTGTCCGATCGCAGGTAGAGCCGGCTCCTACGGGCGCGAAGCCTGCGGCCGCTTCTTTCTACACCGCCAGTGCCTTGATCAGGGCGTCACTGAACGCGGGGATATCGTCCGGTTTGCGGCTGCTGATCAGGTGGCCATCGACCACCACCTGCTCGTCGACCCAGTTGGCGCCGGCGTTTTTCAGATCGTCGGTCAGCGAGGGCCAGCTGGTCATGCGCTTGCCTTTGACCAGGTCGGCGGAGGCCAGCAGCCAGGCGCCATGGCAAATGACGGCGATGGTCTTGTTCGCGCGCGCAGCGTCACGCACCAGCTCCTGGGCCATGTCATCGGTGCGGATGATGTCGGAGTTGACCACGCCGCCGGGCAGCAGCACCGCGTCGTAATCCTCCATGCGGAGGGTGTCGAAGGTCTTGTCGACATGAAACTTGCTGGCCGGGGTGGTGTGATTCCAGCCGGTCACCTCGCCATTCTTGGCCGAAACGATGTGGACGGTGGCGCCCTTCTCCTCGAGTGCTTCCTTGGGCCCGGTCAATTCCACCTGCTCGAAGCCGTCGGTAACCAGCGCCGCAACGCGTTTGCCTTTGAGTGACTCTGCCATGTTCGTCCTCCTCGTCGTTTCAAGAGCGCCCAGATCGGCGCTACTTGAAATCCGACCATGTTCTCGGCCAAAGTTCGCACCCTTCGGCCGCGGCGATGCGCTCAGCGTCTGCCCCTTGATGTGGTCAGCATCCTGCGTGGTCGTCCTGCACGACTGCCGTTCGGCCCCGGCGAACCGGAAGCGGGCTGACGCCGCCTCGCCCGTCCTGATAAGGTCATCTCCGGTTCATTGCCCATAGCGTCCATGCCCGAACTTCCTGAAGTCGAAACCACCCGCCGCGGGATCGAGACCCATCTGGTCGACCAGCGTGTCAGCCGTGTCATCGTCCGCGAACGACGCCTGCGCTGGCCCATTCCGGACGATCTCGATGTGCGCCTGTCAGGGCAGCGCATCCTGGCGGTGGAGCGGCGCGCCAAATACCTGCTGATTCGCGCTGAAGTGGGCACTCTGATCGCCCATCTCGGCATGTCCGGCAGCCTGCGGCTGGTACCGGCGGACCTGCCGGCGGCCAAGCACGAACACGTCGACATCGTCCTCGAGTCGGGCATGGCGCTGCGCTACACCGATCCGCGCCGTTTCGGCGCGCTGCTCTGGAGCGAGGATCCGCTGAGCCACGTGCTGCTGGCCAACCTGGGCCCCGAGCCGCTCAGCGACGCCTTCGATGGCGAGCGTCTGTACCAGCTGTCGCGCGGGCGGAGCATGGCGATCAAGCCGTTCATCATGGATAACGCGGTGGTGGTGGGCGTCGGCAACATCTATGCGAGCGAAGCGTTGTTCGCGGCGGGGATCGATCCGCGCCGGGCCGCGGGCGCGGTGTCGCGGGCGCGCTATCTGAAGCTGGCGATCGAGACCAAGCGCATCCTGGCGTATGCCATCGAGCGCGGCGGCACGACCCTGCGCGATTTCGTCGGCGGCGACGGCAAGCCTGGTTACTTCCAGCAGGAGCTGTTCGTCTACGGGCGAGCCGGCGAGTTCTGCCGGCAGTGTGGCTCGACCTTGCGCGACATTCGCCTGGGGCAGCGAGCCAGCGTTTACTGCGGCCGCTGCCAGCGTTGAGGCGGCCACTGCGCAGGCATTGACGGCGTTCACGATCAATAAGTGGCCGCCGCTGCTATAGTGACCGGCACAACAATCATCTGCCTCGTTTCGCCCAGTTGAAGGACCACACCATGAATCTGTTTCGCTCCACTGCTGTCGTCTTGGCCCTGACCACTGGTCTGCTGGCGGTTCCCGCTCAGGCGCAGTCCGTGCAGCAGAACGCCAGCGGCGATCCCATGTACACCGTCGAGGCGCCCAAGGCCTTTTCCATCGTCGGCGATCTGTTTATCGCACGCCCGCTGTTGATCGCCGCAACGGCCATCGGCGCCGGTCTGTTCGTGGTCAGCCTGCCGTTCAGCGCCATGGGCGGCGGCATCAAGGAAACCGGTAAGGCGCTGGTCGTCGAGCCCGGCGCCGCCGCCTTCGCCCGTTGCCTGGGATGCACCCGCGTCGGTTACAACCGCCAGGACTGAGCCAGGCCTCGCGCTGACCGGAGCGCGATAAGCACTACCCGCACGGCTCCGCCGCCTTCGCGCGCGCGGAGCCGTGTCGTTTCTGAGGTTTGCTTTTTTTGCGATACCAGCGCTGACCGAAGGCGGCGGGCCGGAGCGCTCAGGTCTTGGTATCGCTGGCTGGTCGCGTGGTGCGGCTGAGGATGCAGGTCGGCCGCGTTGCGAAGTGATGCCGGTTGCCGGGCTCACCGCAGCGGTGAGCCGCGCACGTCGCCGATCAGGCCTTGCCGGTGATGATCAGGTATTTCTGCATCAACTCGTCCTTGCTCTCGACGTTGTTCGCATCCAGCGGAATGCAATCAACCGGGCAGACCTGCTGGCACTGCGGCTCATCGTAGTGACCAACACATTCGGTGCACAGGTTCGGGTCGATGACGTAGATTTCCTCGCCTTGGGAAATTGCGCTGTTCGGGCACTCGGGCTCGCACACGTCGCAGTTGATGCAGTCATCGGTGATTATCAGGGACATCCAGCTAGCTCCAGCCGCGGCGTCGGCCGCAGCGCAGGTAAGAACGACGCGCCAATTTTGCCGCATCCATACGGCCGGTGCACGCGACAGTGCGATCCCCCGGCCAGCGGTTGCGCTCGGCGCGGCCGCCGTGGCGTTAACGCGAGGCGTAGCGCTCGGTCAGCGCTTTCATCACCGAGGGGTGAACGAACTTGCTGACATCGCCCCCCAGGCGCGCGATCTCGCGAACCAGGGTCGAGGAGATGTAGGAGAACTTCTCCGAGGGTGTCAGGAACAGGCTTTCGACATTGGGCGCCAGTTGCCGATTCATGTTCGCCAGCTGGAATTCGTATTCGAAGTCGGACACCGCGCGCAGGCCACGCAGCAGCACATTGGCCTTCTGCTCGATGACGAAATGCGCCAGCAGCGTCGAGAAGCCCAGCACCTTCACGTTCGGCAAGTGCGAGGTCACTTCCTGTGCCAGAGCCACACGCTGTTCGAGCGGAAACAAGGGATTCTTGTTAGGGCTGGCAGCGACCGCAATGATGACTTCATCGAACAGGCGTGAAGCGCGCTCGACCAAGTCGGTGTGGCCCATGGTGATCGGATCGAAGGTTCCCGGATACAGCACTCGATTCATCGCGGCGTCCTGACGCATGCGTGGGGGGTGGATGGTAGCGGCTCGGTCACGGCAGCGTAAAGCATCAAAGCGGATGACCCCCGGATGCCAGCATAGCGCTGGCGTTCAAGGATTTTTCAATCGTTCGGCCAGTTGACTGGAGAGCTTCGCGGTCAGGCCGTAGATGGACAGCTGCGGGTTGGCGCCGATACTGGTCGGAAACAACGAGCCGTCATGGATCGACAGGTTGGCCAGTTGTTGGTGCCGCCCGAGGCTGTCGGTCACCGCCTGGCGCGGATCTTCACCCATGGCGCAACCGCCCATGACATGGGCGCTGCCGAGCCGGGTGCGATAGCGCTCGAGCTTTAGTCCATCGATCAATTGGCGCGCTTGCGCGAGGCGGGTGACGTACTCGGCGTCACTGTGCAGCGGCAGGACCGCTTTGGCCCCGGCCGCAAACTGAATCTCGGCCATGCTGTGATACGCACGGCGGATGCCGTCCCAGGTGTAGTCGGTCATTCGATAATCGAGCGTCGGCGAGCCGTCGCTGCGCAGCTGAACCTGGCCCTCCGCGCTGTCCGGGTGAAAGCCATCGCGCATCAGCGCGATCATCGCATTGGTGTGGGGTAACTGTTCCATTCGCAGGGCGTTGTCGACGCCGAAGCGCCCGAGCAGCGTCGCCGCCAGGGCCGGGTGCACGGGCGGCACCTCGAGCTTGTAGGACATCCGCCCGCGCGCGCCGTCGCGCCACTGGAAATGATCGGAATAGATCGATTGGGGGGCGCCGTAGAAGGGGTTGATCACCGCCTCGAATTGCGCCGCCGAGAAATTCACCAGGTGCAGGAAGGTACGCTTGCCGAGCCGCTGATGTGGGTCGGGTGCATCCGAGCGCAGCAGGATGGCCGGCGTGTTGATGCCACCGCCGGCAAGGATGTAGTGCCGCGCACGGACCCGGATCCGCCGTCCGGTCGGTGTGACGCACAGCGGGTCCATGGCCACGCACTCCAGCGCCGTCACCCGGTCGTGCTCGATCACCAGGCGGTCGGCTCGGGTCAGGTAGAGCACTTCGCCACCGGCCTCCAGCATGGCCGGGATCGTCGTCACCAGCATCGACTGCTTGGCGTTGGTCGGGCAGCCCATGCCGCAGTAGCCCAGGTTCCAGCAGCCGCGCACGTTGCGCGGTATCACCGCCCAGCTGTAACCGAGCGCCTCGCAGCCGTCTCGGATCACCTGGTTGTTGGCGTTGGGCGGCAATGGCCAGCGCTCGACACCCAGGCGCTGCTCCATCCGCTCGAACCAGGGCGCCAGATCCTGCTCGGAAAGCCCTCGGACGTCGTGCTCGCGGGCCCAGTGCTCGAGGGTGGCGGGGGGCGTGCGAAAGCTCGAGGTCCAGTTCACCAGGGTCGATCCGCCCACTGCACGGCCTTGCAGAATGGTGATGGCGCCGTCGTGGCTGGTGCGGCCGATAGCCTCCTGATAGAGCGAGGCGTAGGCGGTCGGCTCCTGCATATCGAAGTCGCGGCTGCTGCGCAGCGGTCCTTCCTCGATCAGCAGCACCCGGTAACCCGCCGCGCTGAGGATTTCCGCGCTGGTAGCGCCACCGGCCCCGCTGCCGACGATGGCAATGTCGGCCTCGAGGGTGGCGTCGTGCTCGAGTCGCGATCCATCGTGAATCTTCCAGCCGCGGGCGATACCTTCGGCAATCGGGTCGGGAACGGGCATCGGTTCTCCTTGATGCAAGCGGCGTGTTCAGCCAGTCGGCTAGACGGTTGGCGGGCCGGGATAGCCGCAATGCGCCCAGGACTCCGGACGGCCATACCAGGCCATCAGGATCATCTGCTGGAGCGAGGCATGCCCCTGTCGGAACAGGTCGATCGAGCTGTGCTCCCAACGCTGCAGAAATGCCGTCACTTCGTCATCCTGCGCCTGCTCCCAACCGCCCCAGATGCCCGTCGACGGACCGCGGGTGAGCGGCAGCGACAGCAGGTCGAACAACTGCCGGACCTGCTGCGCGACCGCCGGTGACAGGCGGGCCAGGCCTTGGTCGAGGCTCGCCAGCGTGCCTTGAACGGCACCGGGCAGGCTGGCGGGAGCCGTTGCGCCCTCGAGCATCACTGCAGCGATACGCCGTAGCATCGGCAGGTCACTGTCGCGCAGTTGCACGAATCCCCGGGCCGGGTGATCGGCGCTGCAGCCGGCGAGGCTGCCGAGCAGGCCGGCACCGGCAAGGGCGACGCTGCCGAACAGGCCGATGCGAAGCAGGCGGCGGCGAGAAACCAGGTTGTCGCCAGTCATCGTTTCGAAGGGCATGGCCGCGCGACTCAACGTACGAAGAGCTTGTAGATGAGCTTCTGCAATGCCTTGCCGTAGGGTGGATAGATCACGCTGGCCGCATTGAAGCGCTGCTTGACGAAAACGCCCTTGGCCTTGCTGAAGGTCAGGAAGCCGTCTCGCCCATGGTAATGCCCCATCCCGGACGGGCCGATGCCGCCAAATGGCAGATCGTCCTGCGCCACATGCAGCAACGTGTCGTTGAGGCAGACTCCGCCGGAATGAGTGTGCCGCAGCACTCGGCGCTGCTCGGCCTTGTCGTAGCCGAAGTAATACAACGCCAGCGGACGCGGCCGCGCAGTGACGTAGGCGAGCGCCTGGTCGATCCCGTCGTAGGGCACCACCGGCAGCAGCGGGCCGAAGATTTCATCCTGCATGACCTGCATGTCGTCGCTCACCTCGAGCAGCACATGCGGTGCCATGCGCCGCTGCTCGCCTGGTTCATGCAGTGCTACCACGCGGGCGCCCTTGGCCCGGGCGTCGTCCAGGTAAGCCTGCAGGCGCGCATGCTGTCGACGGTTGATGATGGCGGTGTAGTCCGGGTTGTCTTCCAGCTGTGGATAGAAACGTCGCACCGCCTTGGCGTAGGCCTCGACAAAGCCATCGATGCGCGATCGCGGCACCAGCACGTAATCCGGGGCGACACAGGTCTGGCCTGCATTGAGTGTCTTGCCGAAGGCGATGCGCTCGGCGGCGTCGGCCAGCGGCACGTCGGCCGACACGATCGCCGGAGACTTGCCGCCCAGTTCGAGGGTCACGGGCGTGAGATGCTCCGCGGCGGCGCGCATCACCTGGCGACCCACGCTGGTGCTGCCGGTGAACAGCAAATGGTCGAAGGGCAGCTGCGAGAACGCGACCGCGGTGTCGACGTCGCCGAGGACCACCGCGACCTGATCCTCGGGAAAGATCTGCGCCAGCAGGTCCTTGAGCAGCGCGCCGGTCAGCGGCGTGGCCTCGCTCATCTTCAGCATGATCCGGTTGCCCGCCGCCAGCGCACCGATCATCGGGCCGATGGCGAGATACAGGGGATAGTTCCAGGGAACGATGATGCCGACCACCCCCAGCGGCTGATAGACCACGCGGGCGCTGGCCGGCTGGAAGGCCAGGCCGACCCGCCGCCGGGACGGAGCCATCCAGCGCCGCAGATGGCGCTTGGCATGCCGAATGCCATGCAGGCTGGGCATGATTTCCGCCAGCCGCGTTTCGTCTGCCGAGCGGTTGCCGAAGTCCTCGCTTATCACGTCGATCAGAACTTGCTGGTGGCCGGCAAGCAGGTCGTGCAGCGCTTCCAGCCACTGCAGGCGGTCCTCGGCGCAAGGGCTGGGCGCGGCCTGGAATGCCTGACGCTGCCTTTCGAACAGGGTTTGCAGGCGGTCGATTTCGAGGCTGGGCTGATTGGCATGAGGGGCATCGGCAAGCATGGTGCGATCCGGGCAGGTGACAGCCGATGGTTTTAGAGTAATGACTCTAATCTGTCAAACCTGTGCGCGTCCCGAGCGGGCAGGTTACCTTTGCGGTCTCCGTTTCAGCGTACCGAACACAATTCCGCATGACCGCCAAATCAAGTACCCGCGAGCGCATCCTGCAAGCCAGCCTGGAGCTGTTCAACGCCAGCGGCGAGCGCAGCGTGACCACCAACCATATCGCCGCGCACCTGGCGATATCGCCGGGCAACCTCTATTACCACTTCCGCAACAAGCAGATGATCATCGCCGAGCTGTTCGAGCGCTACGAGGCGAATGTCGATGGCTTCCTGCAACTGCCGGAAGGCCGCGCGTTGACCATCGAGGACAAGGCTCGCTACCTCGAGGCGCTGCTGTCGGCGATGTGGGACTACCGCTTCCTGCATCGCGATCTGGAGCACCTGCTCAGCAGCGATGCTCAGCTGGCCGAGCGTTATCGGCTGTTCGCCCAGCGCCATCTGCTCAGTGCGCGACGCATCTACCAGGGGTTCGTGGACGCCGGCATGCTCGAGATGACCGCGCCTCAAGTGGAGGCGTTGGCAGTCAATGCCTGGATCATCATGACGTCCTGGGTACAGTTCCTCTGCAGCTTGCACGGCGCCCCGGACCAGGTACTCGACAGAGGCATGTTGCGCCGCGGCATTTACCAGTTGCTGGCGCTGGAGCAGGGCTTCGTGACGCCGCCGTGGCGCCCGGCCGTGGCGCGCCTGCTGGCGCAACTGGACGGAGCGACGATCATCCAGGACGATGCGTCGTCATCGTCCGCACGGCTCTAGGGCGCCGACAACCACTCGGGTATCCGCTGCTCCAGGTAATAGCGCGGTGCCAGCGGGGTGCCCTCGACGAAGCCGACATGGCCGCCGGTACGATGCAGCTCAAGGGCGGTGCTCGCCGACAACTCCGCGGGCTCGGGCACGCTGTGGCGGGACACGAAGGGGTCGTCCTCGGCCTGAATCAGCAGGGTGCGCACCCGGATGTCCGGCAGGAAATAGCGACTCGAAGCGCGGCGGTAATAGTCGCTGGCGTCGGCGTAGCCGTGCAGCGGTGCGGTGAACCGGCCGTCGAAATCCCAGAAGGTGCGCATGCCATCGAGCGAGCCGAGCTGTTCCAGCGCAGCCAGATGCTCGGTACGCCCCTGGCTGGCGAACAGCCGCCGCTTGTCGCGCACGTAGGCCACCAGCTCGCGCATGAAATGCGCCTGGTAGACGCGCGAGAAGCCGCGACCGATGCGGTCGGCGCACTGATCGAGGCGAAAGGGGACCGAGACGGCGACGGCCCGCTGCAGCGGCGCCGCGCCACCCGCTTCACCGAGGTACTTGAGCAAGACGTTACCCCCCAGCGAGTAGCCGACCGCATGCAGTGGCGCCAGCGGGCGAGCGGCCTGCAGGTGCGCGATGACTTCGGCCAGGTCGTCGCTGGCGCCGGAATGATAGGCGCGGGGCAGCAGGTTCGGCTCACCGGAGCAGCCGCGCCAGTTGATCGCCACGCTGGCCCAGCGCCGCTCGGCCAGGCGCTGCTGCAGACCCAGCACATAGTGGGAACTGGACGAGCCGGTCAGCCCATGCAGCACCAGCACCAATGGCGCCGAAGGTTCATGGACGCCGTGCCAGTCGAGATCGATGAAATCTCCATCGGCCAACCACATGCGCTCGCGGCGCCGCGACAGTACGGGTGCGCGACGGCAGAACGAATTCCACAGCGTCTGCAGATTGCCCCCCGGCAGCCACCAGGCGGGCGCGAAGGTGGTGTCGGGTTCGGAACCTACGGGAATATCTGAGACGGTCATGGACGCGGTGCGACCCTGCGAATGGTGGTGTGACAGGCCCTGCTGCCCGGTGATCGGAGCGCCTCCGGCGGCGCCGCCAGGTCAGGCCTCGCCGCTGCGTTCCCAGAGTGCGTAGTGCACGTTGCCGGCTTTTTTCTCGCGGTGCAGCCGCCAGTTGCCGGGCAGGCCGAGCGTCGAGGGCTGCGCCTCGCTCTCGGTATAAACCCAGGCTTGCTTGGCTAGCCATCCCTTGCCTTCCAGCAGCGCGCAGGCGGGTTGCAGCAGGTTCTTGTTGAACGGTGGATCGAGAAACACCAGATCGAACGGCGTGGGCGTCTGGGTTTCCAGGTAGCGCAGCGCGTCGCTTTGCAACAGCTGGCCGTGGCCGCACTTCAGGGTATCCAGGTGCTTGCGCAGGCTGGCGATGGCGTTGGCGTTCAGGTCCAGCGCCAGCGCCAGGCTGGCGCCGCGCGACAGCGCCTCGAGATACAGCGCACCGCTGCCGGTGAACGGATCGAATACGCGGGCGCCGGACAGATAGGGCGCCAGCCAGTTGAACAGGGTCTCACGCACACGGTCCGGTGTCGGGCGCAGGCCTTCGGCATCGGGGAAGCTGAAGCGCCGGCTGCGCCATTCGCCGCCGATGATGCGTAGCTGCCCCTGGCCACCACGGGCAGAAGGTCGGATGGGTGGGTTGGCCATCAGTGCTCCGGGACGCCGCTGGGTTGTTCGACGGGCTTCTCGCTGGGTGCCGGCAGCGGCTTCTGCTCGACCTGCGGGCCGACCGTGACGATCACGAAGTTCTCTGCGCTGAGGTGCTTGTTCATCGCGGCCTTGACCTCTTCGACCGAGAGCGCCTGCACCTGTTGCATGAAGTCTTCGAGGTAGGTCAACGGCAGGCCGTAAAAGCCGATGCTGCCCAGCTGACCGACGATGTCGGCATTGCTCGCCGTCGACAGCGGGAAGCTGCCGGCGATCTCACGCTTGCTGCGTTCCAGTTCGGCCTGGGTCGGACCATTCTTCAGGAACTCGTCGACCAGTTGCTGCACCAGCTGCAGGGTGGCTTCGGAGAGGCTGGCGCGGGTCTGCAGGTTGATCATGAACGGCCCGTTGGTCTGCATCGGGCTGAACCCGGAGTAGATGCCGTAGGTCAGCCCGCGTTTCTCGCGGACTTCTTCCATCAGCCGGGTACCGAAGCCGCCACCGCCGAGGATCTGGTTGCCCAGGTAGAGGGCGGCGTAATCGGGGTCTCCGCGCGGGATGCCGAGCTGCGCCAGCATCAGGTGCGTCTGGTTGGACGGAAAGTCGATGTGTCGCGTGCCCGGTGTCGGAGCGCTCGGCACTGGCGGCGGTGGCAATGCCGGGCCCTGCGCAAGCGCGGCCGAAACCTGTTCGGCTATCGCTTCGGCCTGTGCGCGGTCGAGATCGCCGACCAGCGCGATCACCGCGTTGCCGGCGGTATAGGCCTTGGCGTGGAAGGCGCGAAGCTGATCGGCACTGATCGCGGGGATGGTATCCGGCGTGCCCTCGCTGGGGTGCGCGTAGGGATGCTTCTGATAGAGCTGCTCGAACAGTTCGAGGCTGGCGAGCTTGCCCGGGTTCTGCTTCTGGAATTCGAAGCCGGCCAGTACCTGGTTCTTGATTCGCTGCAGCGAATCGGTGGGGAAGGTTGGCTGGCCAACGACCTGGCTGAACAGCTGCAGTGCCGGCTCGCGCTTGTCCGGTGCGCTGAGGCTGCGCAGGCTGGCCACGGCCATGTCGCGATAGGAACCGTTGCTGAACTCCGCGCCAAGGCTTTCGAAACCCTCGGCAATGGCGGTGACGTCCTTGCCCTCGATCCCTTCGTTGAGCATGGCGTTGGTCAGCATCGCCAGCCCGGGCAGGTCACCGTCCTGGCTGCTGCCGGCGGCAAAGGTCAGGCGCAGATCGAACATCGGCAGTTGGTGGGCTTCGACGAACAGTACCCGGGCGCCACCGCTGGTCTGCCAGCTCTGAATATCCAGCTCCCGGCGTGCCAGGGGCTTGCTGTCGAGCTCGTCGAGGGACTCGATCCGCGCCTGTTTCTCGTCGGCTTGCTTGGCAATGGCTTGCCCTGACTCGGCCGGGGTGGCGACCGTTTCTTCAGTGGGCACCGGGATCGCCGAGGCCGTCTCGCCGGTGTCTTCGCAGGCGGTGAGCCCCAGGCAGGCCATCAACAGCAGGCCGAGCAGGCTGCGATGCAACGGGTTGCGATCACTCATCGCTGGACTCCTCGGGCAGAACATGGGCCACGCTCAGGCGGGAGCGGGTGAAATAGTGGCGGGCAGCTTGCTGTATGTCGCCCGCAGTGACGGCTTCCAGCGCGCTGAGCTCCTCGTCCATCAGGCGCCAGGACAGCCCGACGCTTTCCAGCTGGCCGATGGTGGTGGCCTGCTGGCTGATGGAGTCGCGCTCATAGACCAGCCCGGCGATGACCTGGGCGCGCACGCGCTCGAGCTCCTCCTGGCTCGGCGCGTTCTGCTTGAGCTGCTCGAGCTGCTTCCACAGGCCCGCCTCCACCTCTTCCAGGCTGCGGTCCTTTTGTCTGTTGGGCGTGGCGCTGAGCACGAACAGCGAATCGCCGCGAGCGTAGGCGTCGTACCAGGCCGAGGCGCTGGTCACCAGCTCTTCGCCGCGCTCGAGCTGCTGTGGCAGGCGCGCGCTGTAGCCGCCGTCGAGCAGCGCGCTGATCAGGCGCAGGGCGTGGATTTCTCGCGGCGTTTCGCTGGTCGCCAGGCTCGGGGTATTGAACGCCATGATCAGGCTGGGGACCTGCGTCTTGACGTGCAGGGTCAACCGTCGCTCACCCGGCTCGTCCAGTTCCAGGGGGCGTTTGGCCTCTGGTATAGCACGGCTCGGAATGGGGCCGAAATAGCGCTCGGCCAGCTCGCGCACCTCGACCGGCGTGACGTCGCCGACCACCACCAGCGTGGCATTGTTGGGCACGTACCAGCGCTCGTACCAGCGGCGCAGTTCCTCGACGCTCATGCGCTCGAGATCGGCCATCCAGCCGATGGTCGGCGTGTGATAGCCGCTGGCGGGATAGGCCATCGCCTTGAAGCGTTCGAAGGCCAGGGCGCTCGGCTTGTCGTCGGTGCGCAACCGACGCTCCTCCTTGATCACCTCGATCTCCCGGGCGAACTCGTCGGCGGGCAGCTTCAGGCTGGCCAGGCGGTCGGCTTCGAGCTCGAAGGCAACCGCGAGCCGGTCGCGCGCCAGCACCTGGTAGTAAGCCGTGTAATCGTCGCTGGTGAAGGCGTTTTCCTCGGCCCCGAGCTCGCGCAGGATGCGTGACGCTTCGCCGGCCCCGAGCTTGCGGCTGCCCTTGAACATCATGTGCTCGAGGGCATGCGACAACCCGGTCTGTCCGGGCGACTCGTAGCTGGACCCCACCTTGTACCAGAGCTGGGACACCACGACCGGCGCGCGGTGATCTTCACGCACGATCACCTTCAGGCCGTTGTCCAGGGCGAATTCGTGGGTGGGCTGGCTGTCGGCTGCAACGACCAGGGACATATACAAGGCGCCGAACAACAGGGCTGCGGCGCTGCGTAGCATCGGGGGCATAGTCAGGGCTCGTTCTGGGATCGGTCTCGCTGCGAGGTAAGGGGCAGCCGAGCACGGTTGGCCATGGTACTGGGGCATCGGGGTCAGGGCAAAGCGGTCGAACATCCGGCCATCAATGTGCCGCACCGCTGGTGGATGGCCGCGCTTAGCGCCAGCGGTTACGCAGTGCTAGGATAGGCCCCGTCTGGCCGGTGGCATGACGCCGGCGTTTCGCCCTCTTGAGAAAATCTTCTCCATGTTTGGTTCCAACGACGATAAGAAGGCGCCGGCCGCGACCGGCGAAAAGAAAGGCTTGTTCGGCTGGTTGCGCAAGAAGCCGCAGACGCCCGCCGCCGAGCCGCCACCGGCCGAGCCGCTGGAAGACAGCCAGCCATTCGCGGACGAGCCCGATAGCCTGCAACGCGAAGAACTGCCCGCCGAAGAGCCGCCCCGCGCTGAGCTGGCCGAGCCCGCCGAACTGCCGGTGATGGAGCCGGACACGGCCGCGCAGACCGAGCCCGAGCCCGAGCTCGAGCCGGTCCAGCCCAAGGACGTTCCGGAAGCGCCGGCATTGGCCGAGATCGCCATCGAACCAACGCCTGCCGTCGTCGAGGCGCCGGCCAAGCTGGGCTTTTTCGCACGCCTCAAGCAGGGCCTGTCGAAGACCAGCGCCAGCATCGGCGAAGGCATGGCCAGTCTGTTCCTGGGCAAGAAGGTCATTGATGACGATCTGCTGGACGAGCTGGAAACCCGCTTGCTGACCGCCGACGTCGGCGTCGAAGCCACCACGGCGATCATGCAGAACCTCACCCGCCGCGTCTCGCGCAAGGAACTGGCCGACAGCGGCGCCTTGTACAAGGCGTTGCAGGAAGAACTCGCCGCGCTGCTCAAGCCTGTCGAACAACCGCTGGCGGTCGATAGCGGCAAGCAGCCCTTCGTGATCCTGGTGGTCGGCGTCAACGGCGTCGGCAAGACCACCACCATCGGCAAGCTGGCCAAGAAGCTGCAGCTCGAAGGCAAGAAGGTCATGCTGGCCGCTGGCGATACCTTCCGCGCGGCGGCGGTCGAGCAGTTACAGGTTTGGGGTGAGCGCAACAAGATTGCGGTGATCGCTCAGCACACCGGCGCCGATTCCGCGTCGGTCATCTTCGATGCGGTGCAGGCGGCCAAGGCGCGCGGTATCGATGTGCTGATCGCCGATACCGCCGGCCGTCTGCATACCAAGGACAACCTGATGGAAGAGCTGAAGAAGGTCCGTCGGGTGATGGGCAAGCTCGACGAGACCGCACCGCACGAGGTGCTGTTGGTGCTCGATGCCGGCACCGGCCAGAACGCCATCAACCAGACCAAACAGTTCAACCAGGCCGTGGAGCTGACCGGCCTGGCGCTGACCAAGCTCGATGGCACCGCCAAGGGCGGGGTGATCTTCGCCTTGGCCAAGCAGTTCGGCACGCCGATTCGCTATATCGGGGTGGGCGAAGGCATCGATGACCTGCGCACCTTCGAAGCGGACGCCTTCGTCAATGCGCTGTTCGCCGAGAAAGGGACGAGCGGAGCCTCGGCATGATTCGTTTCGATCAGGTCGGCAAGCGCTATCCCAACGGTCACGTTGGCCTTCACGAGCTGTCCTTTCATGTGCAGCGTGGGGAGTTTCTCTTCGTCACCGGCCACTCCGGTGCCGGCAAGAGCACCTTGCTGCGCCTGCTGCTGGCAATGGAGCGCCCAACCAGCGGCAAGCTGTTGCTGGCCGGGCAGGACCTGGCGCGAATCAGCAATGCGCAGATTCCATTCTTGCGCCGGCAGATTGGCGTGGTATTCCAGAACCACCAGCTGCTGTTCGATCGCACCGTATTCGATAACGCCGCGCTCCCGCTGCAGATCCTCGGGCTGAACAAGCGTGAGATCGGCCAGCGGGTCATGACGGCGCTGGAGCGCGTCAGCCTCAAGGACAAGGCGCTGCAATACCCGGCGGACCTTTCGACGGGGCAGCAGCAGCGCGTCGGCATCGCCCGCGCCGTGGTTCACCGCCCGGCATTGCTGCTGGCCGACGAACCCACCGGTAACCTCGACCCGCGTCTGGCGGCGGAGATCATGGGCGTGTTCGAAGATATCAATCGCCTCGGCACCACGGTGCTGATTGCCAGTCACGACCTGGCACTGATTGCGCGCATGCGCCATCGCATGCTCACGCTGCAGCGCGGGCGTCTTATCGGTGACGGGGAGGCCGCCCGATGAGCGCACCCGAGCAGAATCCGAACCCGGCCGAGCGCGCCGGTGGCGTGCGCAACAAGCCGGAGCAGCCGCGCGGCGATGAGCCAGATTTCAAGACGCTGTTCCACGCCTGGCTGGAGAGCCATCGGGCCAGTGTGGTCGACAGTGTCGGCCGGCTGGTCAAGCAGCCTATCGGCAGCTTCTTCACCTGTCTGGTCATGGCCGTGGCGCTGAGCCTGCCCATGGGGCTGGCGCTGTTGCTGGACAACGTCGAGCGCCTCGGCGGCTCCTGGCAGCGGGCGGCGCAGATTTCGTTGTTCATGAAGCTGGACGTGGGCGCGGAGCAGGGGCGCACGCTGCGCGAGCAGATCCTCGAGATGCCCGATGTGGCCGAAGCCAGCTGGATCAGCCGTGAGCAGGCGTTGGAGGAATTCCAACAGCTGTCCGGTCTCGGCGAGGCGCTGCGCGAACTGCCGGAGAATCCGCTACCCGGCGTGATTCTGGTCACGCCCAGCAAGGTCGATCGGGACGATCTCGAGGCCCTGCGCCAGCGTCTTGCCGAACTGCCAGGCGTTGAGCAGGCGCAGCTTGATCTGCTCTGGGTCGAGCGTTTGACCGCCATCCTCAAGCTCGGCGACCGCTTCGTCTTCGGCCTGAGCCTGCTGCTGATCGCCACCTTGCTGCTGGTGATCGGCAACACCATCCGGCTGCACATCGAGAACCGCCGGACCGAGATCGAGGTGGTCAAACTGGTCGGCGGAACCGACGGCTACGTGCGCCGTCCCTTCCTCTACATGGGCGCTCTGTACGGCCTGGGTGCCGGGCTGATTGCCTGGTTGCTGCTGGCCTACGGGCTGGGCTGGCTGAACGAAGCCGTGGTTGGGCTGGCCGGTCTGTACGGTAGCGACTTCGGGCTGGAAGGTGTGCCGGCAGACGATGGCCTGTCGCTGGTGCTCGGCGCCGTGTTGCTGGGTTATATCGGCGCCTGGCTGGCCGTGGCGCGCCACCTGAGCGAGTTGGCTCCGCGTTAAGTTGCTGTTTTTAAAGAGATTTTATGAGGTGTAAGGGAACTTTTCCAGGTTCTTGCAGTCTGACTCGGCAGTGCTAAACTGCTGCAGCTTCATTATCGGAGGATCTGCATGACTACTAATCTGCAACCTGTTCAAGCCCTGGTCCCGGGAGCCAATCTCGAGGCCTATGTGCAGACGGTTAACAGCATTCCGCTGCTTACGGTCGAGCAGGAGCGTGATCTGGCCGAGCGTCTGTTTTACCAACAGGACCTCGAGGCCGCGCGTCAGATGGTGCTTGCCCACCTGCGATTCGTCGTGCACATCGCTCGCAGCTATTCGGGCTATGGTCTGGCGCAGGCCGACCTGATCCAGGAAGGCAACGTGGGCCTGATGAAGGCGGTCAAGCGCTTCAACCCGGAGATGGGTGTGCGCCTGGTGTCTTTCGCTGTGCATTGGATCAAGGCCGAGATCCACGAATTCATCCTGCGTAACTGGCGCATCGTCAAAGTCGCCACGACCAAGGCGCAGCGCAAGCTGTTCTTCAACCTGCGTAGCCAGAAGAAGCGCCTGGCCTGGTTGAACAACGATGAAGTCGAGCGGGTGGCCGACAGCCTCGGCGTCGAAGCCCGTGAAGTCCGCGAGATGGAAAGCCGCCTGACTGGCCATGACATGGCGTTCGATCCCTCGGCCGATGCTGACGACGACAGCGCCTACCAGTCGCCTGCGCATTATCTCGAAGATCATCGCTACGATCCGGCCCGCCAGCTCGAGGACGCCGATTGGAGTGACAGTTCCAACTCCAGCCTGCACGAGGCGCTGGAGACATTGGACGAGCGCAGTCGGGATATTCTTCAGCAGCGCTGGTTGAGCGACAACAAGGCAACGCTGCATGACCTGGCGGCCAAGTATGGGGTGTCCGCGGAGCGCATCCGGCAGCTGGAGAAGAATGC
Source organism: Stutzerimonas stutzeri (assembly GCF_019090095.1). Lineage (NCBI taxonomy): Bacteria > Pseudomonadati > Pseudomonadota > Gammaproteobacteria > Pseudomonadales > Pseudomonadaceae > Stutzerimonas > Stutzerimonas stutzeri. The sequence goes on from NZ_JAGQFP010000002.1 coordinate 647,473, forward strand.
GATGAACAAGCTCAAGGGGTCCATCCAGGCCTGATTGGCTCCCGGATGATCGACAAGGCGCTGCACTGCAGCGCCTTTTTTTATGCTCGTCGGGTCAGATCCGGCGCGCCCGGGCCGGTGTGTCAGGACGGCGGGCTGACACTGCTCAGGGCATCGCTCAGTGCGATCAGCAACTGTGCGGCGCTGATGGGTTTGTGCAGCCAGCTGATGCCGGTGTCACCTTCGCGCTGCTCGAAGTGGCTGGCAGCGGAAATCACGATGATCGGCAGATGGTGCGTCGCCGGGTTCGCGCGTACCTCGTCGATCAGCTCGCGGCCGCTGCCATCGGGCAGGTGAAGGTCGAGTGTCATCGCCTCGTAGCGGACGTTGGCCAACTTGTCCCGGGCCGCATGCAGGCTCTGTACCCGGTCCACGGCATAACCGGCGTCGCGCAGCATCAGGTGCAACAACCGGCCGGTGTCCGGTTCGTCTTCGATCACCAGCAGCCGTGGCTGGCCCTGGTCCGCTGCCGGCGAGGAGGGCTCGAGGATGGGCAGCTCGCACCAGAAGGTCGTGCCGCGCGTCTCGCTGGTTTCAAAGCCGACCCGCCCTCCCATGCGCTCGATGAACTTTTTGGTGATGGCGAGCCCCAGGCCGGTGCCACCCTTCTGACGGCTATCCGAAGCGTCGGCCTGGGCAAACTTCTCGAACACCCGGCTGCGGAAGCTGGCCGGGATGCCGGGGCCCTGGTCGGTGACGTTGATGCGCACGTGACCGGCATCGGGCAGGCTGCAGTGCAGGCTTACTTCGCCGCCTTCGGGGGTGTACTTGATCGCGTTCGACAGGAAATTGGTCAGCACCTGTTGCAGGCGCAGGCCATCGACCCAGACGTTCACATTTGCCGGATCGCGCAGCACACAGCTCACGTTGAAGTGCGCGGCGAAGGCCTGATTGCTGGCCAGTGCCTCGTCCAGAAGCCGGCGCAGCGCATGTTCGCGCATGTCGAAGGCCATCTTCCCGGCTGCGATTTTTTCCATGTCCAGCAGGTCGTTGATCAGATAGCCCAGGCGCAGGCTGTTGCGATGGGCGATATCCAGCATCTGCTGCATCGCGGGCGGCACATCGCCCAGCGCACCGCCGGTTACCAGGCCCAGGGCGCCACTGATGGAGGTCAGCGGCGTGCGCAACTCATGGCTGACGGTCGAGACGAACTGGTCCTTCATCTGCTCGATGCGCTTGTGCTCGGTGAGGTCCATGCTGGTGCCGCTGATGCGCAGGGGCTGGCCGTCTCGGTCGCGCTGGATGTAGCCCCGGATGAGTACCGGAATCACTTTCCCGCTCTTGTGCAGGAAGCGCAACTCGGTGGTGAAATGGTCGACCGCCGAGAGCATGGTTTGCGCCAGCTGTGCCTTGGCCGACGCCAGGTCCTCGGGGACCAGCAGGCGCTCCCAGAGCTTCAGATCCGACTGCAGCTCACCGGGGCGATAGCCGAGCATGTGCCAGGCTCGCGGCGATGCATAGAAGCTGCCGGCGTCCAGATGCAGGTCCCATAGGCCGTCGTTGCTGCCCTTGAGGGCGAGGCTGAGGCGCTCTTCGCTGAGTTGCAAAGCGCGTTTGTTTTCGCGGATGCGCTCGGTCATCTGCTGCGCCAGTGCCTCGGCGCGGCTGCGCCTGAGCGACAGGGAGGCGGTCAGGACGAACAGCAGCACGCTCAGGCCGGCACCAAGTCCGATGACCAGCCAGTTGCTGGCCTGAAAGAACGCCTCGAACTCCGGCAGGCTCTCCAGGCGCAAGGTCCAGGTCTGCCCGTAGAGGTCGAGCTGTACCACCTGGCTGTACTGTGCCGGCTCGGCGCGTGGCTGCTGGCGGCTGACGAAGATCAGATCGTCGGGATCCTCCGTTTCACCGGCATAGATGTGCAGGCTGAGGTTGGGATCGGCGGCGCCGAGGATACCGTGCATCAGGTCGTCCATCCGGTAAGGACTGTAGACGAACCCCCGGAGCGCCTGCAGGCGCTGTTCGGCTGTGCCCGAGGGTTGGTCAGGGCGATACAGTGGCACGTACATGAGAATGCCGGCCTGCGTTTCGCCGTGGGTCTCCTGGCGCAGCGTGACCTTGCCGGTGATGTGCGTTTGCCCGGATCGGGCGGCCTGCAGCATCGCATGGCGGCGCACCGGCTCGGCGAACATGTCATAGCCGAACGCTGCCAGGTTGCGGCCGCGAAATGGCTCGAGGTAGACGATAGGGGTGTACAGTCGGGCGTCTTCGCGGTGAGGGTGCACGTCGTAGTCGGCGAAGCCCTCAGCGCGAACCCGCTGGATGTGCGCGGTCCGCTCCGCTGGCCGTACGGCCTCCGCGAAGCCGACACCCTGGATGCCGGGGTAATGCTCGCGTAACCGCAGACGCTCGTTGTAGGCGCGCCACTGGGAGCGGGACACCTCCGCGTTAACGTCGAACAGCCCGGCCGCGCCGAGCAGGATCTGCTCGTGGTCGACCATCCGCTTGCCAATGGCTTCGGTGGTGGTCTTGACCAGGAAGTCGAACTGCTGGTTCGCCGCGCGCTCTTCTTTGAGCGTGAGGTGCTGGAAAATGGCCAGTTGTACGAGCAGGGTGAATGCCAGCACGAGCCAGGCGACACTGTTACGCCAGTGAAAGAGTTGCCGCACCTTGCTCAAAGGTGCCTGGATTGCGTTTCCGCTCATGCTAGCGCTGCCATGCGTTCGGTGGCGAATCGGCGAGAGGATGACTGCACGTCCGTCTCGATGGCATCCCGTCCATCGGGCGTCGCCGGCATCTCGCGACCTGTCGCATGCAGCTTACTCGTTGCGATGGCGCTCTGCCATAACGCTCCGTCTGACCGTTCCGGTTGCCGACGAGCGCCGGATCAGCGGTCAGTCAATCGGCCTTGGTCGGTTGAAGCTGGTTCAGGTAGTGGCTGCCGCCCAGCTGCCGCATCTGCTGGCGGATCCAGCTGGCACGTCGGCGTACGTGCGGTCCGGGGCGCCCTGCGCTCCACTCGCGCGGGTTGGGCAGCACCGCGGCCAGCTGGCTGGCCTGGGCCGTGGACAGGTAGGCCGCGCCTTTGCCGAAATGGTGTTGGGCCGCCGCCTCGGCGCCGAAGATGCCGTTGCCCCATTCGACGCTGTTCAGATAGACCTCGAGGATGCGCTGTTTCGGCCAGAGCAGCTCGATCCAGGCGGTGAACCAGACTTCGAAGCCCTTGCGCACCCAGCTGCGGCCAGACCAGAGGAACAGGTTCTTGGCGACCTGCTGGCTGAGGGTGCTGGCGCCACGCAGCGAGCCGCCGCGCTCGTTGTGCGCGAATGCCGCGCGAATGGCGGCGATGTCGAACCCCCAGTGATTGGCGAACTTCTGGTCTTCGGCCGCGATGACGGCCATCTTCAGGTCATCGGGCAGCACCTTCCATGGCCGCCAGTTGCGCTGCAGGTCGATGGGCTCGCCGGTGCTCCAGGACTCGATCTTGCGCTCGATCATGAGCGCCGTGAATGGCGGCGGAACCCAGCGCAGCACCAGTACCAGCAGCACGGATAGGGCGCTCGACCAGAGCAGCAGTTTGATGAGGCGGCGCGACAGGGCTCGGAGCATGGACATGGTCGGGGGCGGGGTGAACGGGCATTATAACGGCGTCGTCCACTCCTGACTGGAAGCGCCTGAATGATTCGCCTATTCCTTCTGCTCGCTGCCTTCTTCGGCCTGACCGGCGTGGCGCTGGGCGCCTTTGCGGCACATGGTCTGAAAAGTCGTCTCAGCACCGACTACCTCGCGGTGTTCCAGACCGGCGTGCAGTACCAGCTGATTCATGCGCTGGCGCTGTTCGGCGTCGCGTTGCTGGCGTTGCATGCGCCGGGCCGCCTGCTGAGCGCTGCTGGCGGGCTCTTCGCGCTGGGCGTCCTGCTGTTTTCCGGCAGCCTCTATCTGTTGGCGCTGACCGGCGTTACCCGCCTCGGCATCGTCACTCCTATCGGCGGCACCGCCTTTCTGGCCGGATGGCTCTGCCTGCTGCTGGCGGCCTGGAACCTTCGCGGGTGAGTGATCGCACCACGGCGGCATGGATGAATGGCAACGCGCGTCGCCTTGGTGCGCCGGGGCGATCGGGCTAGAATGCGGGCCCCCTTGTCAATGGTGGCGATCACTATGCACATCCAGTTGAACGGCGAGCGCTACGAGCTCCCTGACGGTCAGTCGGTGGCCGATCTGCTGCAACGCCTGGACCTGACTGGGCGGCGGCTGGCGGTCGAGCTCAATCGAGACATCGTACCGCGCAGCCAACATGGCACGACGCGCCTGGCCGAAGGCGATCAGGTCGAAGTCGTGCACGCGATTGGCGGTGGTTGATCGGCTTACCGCCTCGATAGCAATTCCGGACGTCGCCCGTGCAGCGACGTACTTCTTCGCTTCATTACAGATGAACAGGATGGTCGCATGAGCCCAGTTCCGCACGACAAACCCTTTACGCTTGCCGGCCGCACCTATACGTCGCGTCTGCTGGTAGGCACCGGCAAATACAAGGATCTCGACGAGACCCGCGCCGCCATCGAGGCGTCCGGCGCCGAAATCGTCACTGTCGCGGTGCGCCGCACCAACATTGGCCAGAACCCGGGCGAGTCTAACCTGCTCGACGTCATCTCGCCGGAGCGCTACACCATCCTGCCGAACACCGCCGGTTGCTACGACGCCGACGAGGCAGTGCGCACCTGCCGCCTGGCCCGCGAGCTGCTCGACGGCCACAAGCTGGTCAAACTGGAAGTGCTGGCCGACCAGAAGACGCTGTTCCCCAACGTCATCGAAACCCTCAAGGCCGCCGAAGTGCTGGTCAAGGACGGCTTCGACGTCATGGTCTACACCAGTGACGACCCGATCATTGCGCGGCAGCTGGCGGAAATCGGCTGCATCGCGGTCATGCCGCTGGCCGGCCTGATCGGCACCGGGCTGGGTATCTGCAATCCCTACAACCTGCGCATCATTCTCGAAGAGGCGAAGGTGCCGGTACTGGTCGACGCCGGCGTAGGCACCGCCTCCGACGCGACCATCGCCATGGAGCTGGGTTGCGAGGCGGTGCTGATGAACAGCGCTATCGCCCATGCGCAGAATCCGGTGTTGATGGCCGAAGCCATGAAATACGCGATCGATGCGGGGCGCCTGGCCTATCTGGCCGGACGCATGCCGAAGAAACTCTACGCCAGCGCGTCCTCGCCGCTCGAAGGCTTGATTCGCTGAGTGATCCCGTCTCCGGCCGCGTTCGTTCCGGGCGCGGCCGTTCCTTTTTTCTACAGGTCTATTCATGAGCGACACCCTCTCTCCGGCTGACGGCCAACGGCGCATGCGCACCATCAAAAGCTTTGTCATGCGCGCCGGGCGCATGACCGAAGGCCAGCAACGCGGCCTGGGCCTGGGTTGGCCGCGATTCGGCCTGGAACTGGCCGACGGCATGCGCGATTTCGACCAGGTCTTTGGCCGGTCGGCACCGCGCACGTTCGAAATCGGCTTCGGCATGGGCCACTCCACGCTGGAAATGGCGGCGGCCGCACCTGAACAGGACTTCATCGGCGTCGAGGTGCATACACCCGGCGTCGGTGCGCTGCTAAACGGACTTCTGTCACAAAACCTGACGAACGTGCGGGTTTACAGTTGCGATGCGCTGGAAGTGCTGCGTGAATGCGTCCCCGATGCCAGTCTGGACCGGGTCCTGCTGTTCTTTCCCGACCCCTGGCACAAGAGTCGCCACCACAAGCGGCGCATCGTCCAGCCGGCATTCGCCGAACTGGTGCGGCAAAAGCTGAAGGTCGGCGGGGTATTGCATATGGCCACCGACTGGCAGGCCTATGCCGAACACATGCGCGAGGTGATGAGCGCCGCGCCCGGCTACCGCAACCAGGCGGCCAATGGGCAATACGTCGAGCGTCCACAAGAGCGCCCGACGACCAAGTTCGAGCGCCGTGGCGAGCGCCTGGGCCATGGGGTCTGGGATCTCAAGTTCGAGCGCGTCGACTGATAGAAAAAAGGGTTGTCGTGTGGCACCCGCCAGCGCCGCGACCCGCGGCCTCAGGGAAGACCAGATAAAACAAGAGCATGCCAGGACGGCACGATCTCCCAACGCCTCAACGAGCGCCTTGCCTATCGGCAAAGGCCGTTATCTGCCGCGCGTCCTTTGCGCAGCAAGGAGCAAAAGCGATGTATAGGAAATGTGCAGTTCTGCTAATGGCGCTCTGTGCCAGCCAGGTCCAGGCCAAGGTAGACGAGGCTCAGGCGGCACGCCTGGGCCAGGATCTGACGCCACTGGGCGCCGAGCGGGCCGGCAACGCCAGCGGCAGCATCCCGGCGTGGACCGGTGGGGTGACAGCGCCGGCCAATTACCAACCGGGCATGCATCATCCCGATCCGTTCGCAGCTGATCCGGTTCTCTACCGGGTCGATAGCACCAATGTCGCGCAATACGCGGCGCTCTTGCCGGAAGGGCTGCGTGCTCTGGTCGAGCGTGATCCGGACTTCTACCTGCGCGTATTCCCGACACGCCGCAGCGCCGCGGCACCCCAGCGCATCTATGACCAGACGCGTGCCAATGCGGAGTCAGCCGAGCTGATCGCCAATGGCAACGGCATCACCGGGGCGGTCGCCGGTATCCCGTTTCCGCTGCCCGAGGACGGTATGCAGGTCATCTGGAACCATATCCTGCATTACAAGGGCGAGCAGACCCACATGGTCAACAACCAGGCCGTCGTCATCAACGGCAGGGCCAGCCTGATCAAGCGGGACCGGCACATCTACTACGTCTACAACCGCGAGGGGATGACCCCCGCGCAGCTGGACAATACGCTGCTGTTCTACAAATACCGGGTAACCGCGCCGGCTAAGCTCTCCGGGACCGCCCTGGTGGTACAGGATCCCATGGATCAGGTGTTGGCGATCCGCAAGGCCTGGCGCTACAGCCCGAGCGATCGCCGGGTTCGCCGTCTGCCTTCGCTGGCCTACGACTCGCTGCAACCGGACACCAGCGGACTGGCGACCGCCGACGTGGTCGACTCCTTCAACGGCGCGCCGGATCGTTACGAGTGGAAGCTGATCGGCAAGCGGGAAATGCTTGTGCCCTACAACAGCTACGCGATCCATCAGCAGGGCATTCCCTATGAGTCGATCGTCGGTGCACGGACCCTGAATCCCGACCTGCTGCGCTACGAGCAGCATCGGGTGTGGATCGTCGAGGCGGCGCTGCGCAAGGGATTCAGCCACCCCTATGCCATGCGCCGGTTCTATATCGACGAAGACAGCTGGCAGATCCTGGCGGTCGATCTGTTCGATGGCGATGCCGAGCTGATCGGCTTGCAGGAGAGTCATCCGATCAGCTACTACGAGGTGCCGATGTTCGGCAGTACCGTGGAAACGCTGTACCACCTCAAGGATGGCAACTACTTCGTCGACGGCCTGGACAATAACGAGCCGATGTACGACTTCAGCGCCCAGATGGGGCCACGCGACTTCTCGCCCGCAGCGCTGCGTCGCGGCGCCAACTAGCGTTCGAGCCCCGCCAGGCCGTTGCGCGGCCTGGCACCGCCCTGGCCAGCCTGGCCAGCGCCTCCTGATCAGACCCGTCGGTGCCGTCGCGGTCAGCGCCACCACCGGGGTGTCACGACGCTACCCACCCTGCCAAGCCCGCTACGGACCCTTGCACGCATCCCGATGCAGCGCCACCGCGGCTCGCGCGCGCATGCTGGACGTCGTAATCGTCCGCGGCATGCGTCACCTGTGGCGGCGGCGAATAGCGATACCGATGCTCTGCCGCCAGCCGCCAGCCGCGCGGCCTCATCCAGTCGTACCAGAACCACTGCCCGGCGAGCGACGCCTCGACGTCTGTGCGGCCCCATCGAGGGGCAGTGCAGGCGCCGGGTTGGCGCAACGCACGCTGCGCCGGGATCGGCCGACTCATCGGCACCATACCGGGCGGTTCTTATATGTATATACAATGGCGCTCGTTAGGGTAGTGGCTGCCTGGGTAATAAGCGGCTTACGCGCCGGTAAATAGCGGTTATAGGTGCTTGACCACGCTCTGTGTCTTTTCTATTGTATATACAATAAGACAAGCCGAGGTCAGTCCCGATGCCTTCCACTCCCGATAAGCGCCTGCTATGGCGTGCCGTAAGCGTCTTCGACGGTAGGCAGACCCTGCCTCAACCCATGGCGGTGCTGGTCGAGGCCGGTCGCGTCGCGCTTATGGTGCCTATGTCCGAACTCGACGAGGCGCAGGTCGCCGGTGCCTTCGAGGCCGGGTGCGGGGGTGTGATGACGCCCGGTCTGATCGATTGCCACAGTCATCTGGTCTATGCCGGTAACCGCGCCGATGAATTCGAGCAGCGTCTGGAAGGTGTCGATTACGCTGAAATCGCCAAGGCCGGCGGTGGCATTCTCCGTACCGTGCGCGCCACTCGCGCCGCCAGCGAGGAGCAGTTGCTGGACGAGAGCCTGCCTCGGCTGCAGGCCCTGCTGGCCGATGGCGTGACCACCGTCGAGATCAAGTCCGGTTATGGCCTGACGACCGCCGACGAGCTGAAAATGCTGCGGGTGGCGCGCCGCCTCGGCGAGCTGCTGCCGGTACGAATCACCACGACCTTGCTGGCGGCGCATGCCTTGCCACCCGAATATGCCGACGACAGCGACGGTTACATCGACCTGGTGTGCGGCGAGATCATCCCGGCGGCCGCAGCCGAGGGCCTGGCCGATGCGGTGGACGTGTTCTGCGAGCACATCGGCTTCAGCGCAGCCCAGTGCGAGCGGGTCTTTCAGGCGGCGCAACGGCACGGCCTGCCGGTCAAGGCGCATGCCGAGCAGTTGTCCAACCAGGGCGCCAGCGCCCTCACGGCGCGTTATCAGGGGCAATCGGCCGACCATATCGAGTTTCTCGACGAGGCCGGGGTGCAGGCCATGGCCGCTGCCGGTACGGTCGCGACCCTGTTGCCGGGCGCTTATCACACGTTGCGCGAAACCCAGCTGCCGCCGATTGCGTTGCTGCGTCAGTACGGTGTGGCGATGGCGGTGGCCGGCGATGCCAACCCCGGCACCGCGCCCATCTGTTTCCCCACCCTGAACCTGAATCTGGCTTGCACGCTGTTCCGTCTGACCCCTCGCGAGGCGCTGGCCGGCATGACCGCACACGCGGCGCAGGCTTTGGGTAAACCCGAACTGGGCCGCATCGCCGTCGGCGCGCCAGCCGATCTGTGCTTGTGGGATGTCCGAACGCCGGCCGAGCTGGCGTACGCGGTACAGCCGGGACGACTGCGTCAGCGCATCGTCGGCGGTGTCGTCAGCTATGACAAGGAGGCCGATCGCCATGTGGGCTGACCGTCATTCCATGGCGCTCTGGCAGGGGCGTGTCGATCCCGAGGCAGACAGCGCGCGCTGGCACCAGCGCGTCCAGCCGCTCGTCGAGGGCAACCCACCGGGACTGGCCTTGCTTGGCTTCGCCAGTGACGAGGGGGTGCGGCGCAATCATGGCCGGGTCGGCGCGGCGAATGGCCCGCTGGCGATGCGCAAGGCGCTGGCCAATCTGGCCTGGCATCGCAGCGGACCGGCCTACGATGTCGGTGACGTGGTCTGTGCCGATGGCGACCTGGAGGCTGCCCAGGCGCGTCTGGGCGAGTGTGTCGGCCGATTGCTGGAGGCCGGGCATCTGCCGATCGTACTGGGCGGCGGGCATGAAGTGGCGTTCGGCAGCTGGCAGGGCCTGGCGGCGCATTTGGGCGGCGATCGATCCGCGCAGGCCGTTCCTCCCCGCATAGGCATCATCAACTTCGATGCGCATTTCGATCTCCGCGATCCGGCCCAGGTGCATTCGTCTGGCACGCCGTTCGCGCAGATCGCCGAGCAATGCGCCATACGCGGCTGGCCCTTCGCGTACGCCTGCATCGGCGTCAGCCGTGCCAGCAACACCCGCGCCTTGTACAAGCGCGCCGCCGAATTGGATGTGCTGGTGCGCGAGGACCGTGAGATCCGCGAGGCCAGCCTGGCGGCCATCAGCACCGACCTGGATCGCTTCATCGCCGACTGCGATGCCGTCTACCTGACCATCGATATCGACGTGCTGCCCGCCTGCGAAGCCCCTGGCGTCAGCGCACCGGCTGCGCGCGGCGTGTCCTTGGCACTGCTCGAGCCGTTGCTCGAACGCGTCCGCGACAGCGGCAAGCTGCGCCTGGCCGACCTCGCCGAGCTCAACCCCGAACACGACATCGACAGCCGCACCGCGCGGTTGGCGGCGCGTTTGATTCACCTGCTGTCCCTGACCGGCTGAGCCCGCGCAGCCCTTTCTCTGACAAAAACAATTACAGAGGAACCACCGATGATGCTTTTCAGCGTTCGAGCGCTCCGCCGGGAGGACGACCATGTCTGACCCGGCCACCACCCTCGTCCATGTCTCGCCGGGCCGTGCCCTGGCGCGTCTGCTCGGTTACAGCCTGATCGGGCTGCTGGTGTTTTTCGTGCCGTTCGAGATCGACGGTCGCTCGACCATCCTGCTCGATCACAGCGCCAGCGCCTTGCTCGCCCACGCGCGGCCACTGGTCATCGCGATCGCACTGCTGTTCATGCTCTACGGTGCGCTGCAACCCTGGTTCAGCGGCAGCTGGCGTGGCGACCTGACCCGCACGGTATTCGCCGTGCTCAAGGTGTTCGGCCTGCTGATTGGCGTGGGCTATCTGTTTGGCGTCGGGCCGGCGGCCTTGTATCAGCCGGGCATGCTGCCGTTTCTGTTCGACAAGCTGGTGCTCAGCCTGGCGCTGATAGTGCCGCTCGGCGCCCTGGCGCTGGTGTTCCTGATCGGCTTCGGGCTGCTGGAGCTGGTCGGCGTGCTGATGCAACCGGTGATGCGGCCGATCTGGCGCACTCCGGGCAAGTCCGCGATCGATGCCGTGGCCTCGTTCGTCGGCAGCTACTCGGTGGGCCTGCTGATCACCGACCGCATGTACCGCCAGGGCCATTACAGCGTGCGCGAGGCGGCGATCATCGCCACCGGATTCTCCACCGTCTCGGTGCCGTTCATGGTGATCATCGCCAAGACCCTCGGCCTGATGGACATCTGGAACCTGTATTTCTGGAGCGCGATGCTGGTGACCTTCAGCGTCACCGCCGTCAGCGCGCGCATTTATCCGCTGTCGCGCCTGCCGTCCGAGCGCCGCCCCGAGCCGCCCCTGCCGGCCGGCGACAGCCGCATCGCCAGCGCCTGGCGCGCGGGGCTCGAACAGGCCGCCTGCGCGCCGTCGCTGCCCAGCGCACTGCGGAAAACCTTCATCGACGGGCTGCGCATGACCGCGGCGATCCTGCCGAGCATTCTCGCGGTCGGCCTGCTCGGGTTGCTGGCCGCCAAGTACACCCCGCTGTTCGATGCCATCGGCCTGCTGCTGTACCCGCTGACCTGGCTGTTCGGCCTCGAGCAGCCAATGGCGGTGGCCGGTGCGATCTCCTCGGGTCTGGCCGAGATGTTCCTGCCGGCGATGCTGCTGAGGGACGCCGAGGCACAGGTCAAGTTCGTCACCGCGATCGTCTCGGTGAGCAGTGTGCTGTTCCTGTCCGCCTCGATCCCCTGTGTGCTCGCCACCCGAATCCCCCTGCGTTTGCGCGACCTCCTGCTGGTCTGGCTGCAACGCACCCTGTTGAGCCTGGCCTTCAGCATTCCGCTGGCCCACCTGGCGCATTACCTGGGCTGGCTGTAACGCCTGCCGCTTCCGAGTTTGTCAAAGAGGACCCTGAAATGACCCGTTTCCGCGACACCGAAATCCGCGCCGCCCGCGGCACCACCCTGACCGCCAAAAGCTGGCTCACCGAAGCGCCGCTGCGCCTGCTGATGAATAACCTCGACCCGGAAGTGGCCGAGAACCCCAAGGAGCTGGTCGTGTATGGCGGCATCGGCCGTGCCGCACGCAACTGGGAGTGTTTCGACAAGATCGTCGAGGTGCTGACCCGCCTGGAAGACAACCAGAGCCTGCTGATCCAGTCTGGCAAGCCTGTCGGCGTCTTCGAAACCCACAAGGATGCGCCGCGGGTGCTGCTGGCCAACTCCAATCTGGTGCCGCATTGGGCGAACTGGGAGCACTTCAACGAACTGGATCGCAAGGGCCTGGCCATGTACGGGCAGATGACCGCTGGCAGCTGGATCTACATCGGCAGCCAGGGCATCGTCCAGGGCACCTATGAAACCTTCGTCGAGGCCGGCCGCCAGCACTATGGTGGCGACCTCAAGGGCCGCTGGGTACTGACCGCCGGCCTGGGTGGCATGGGCGGCGCGCAGCCACTGGCCGCTACCCTGGCCGGGGCCTGCTCGTTGAATATCGAGTGCCAGCAGAGCCGTATCGATTTCCGCCTGAAGACCCGCTACGTCGACGAGCAGGCCAACGACCTCGACGACGCCCTGGCGCGTATCGACAAGTACACCGGTGAAGGCAAGGCGATCTCCATCGCGCTGTGTGGCAACGCCGCCGAGATCCTTCCGGAACTGGTACGTCGCGGCGTGCGGCCGGACATGGTCACCGACCAGACCAGCGCCCACGACCCGCGCCACGGCTATCTGCCGATCGGCTGGAGCTGGGACGAATACGTCGCCCGCGGTAAGACCGAAGAAGAGGCGGTGGTCAAGGCCGCGCGTCAGTCCATGGCGGTGCACGTGCGGGCCATGCTGGACTTCCAGAAGATGGGCGTGCCGACCTTCGACTACGGCAACAACATCCGTCAGATGGCGCTGGAGGAGGGCGTCGACCACGCGTTCGACTTCCCCGGTTTCGTGCCGGCCTACATCCGCCCGCTGTTCTGCCAGGGCATCGGCCCGTTCCGCTGGGTAGCGCTGTCCGGCGATCCCGAGGACATCTACAAGACCGACGCCAAGGTCAAGGAGCTGATCCCCGACGACGCGCACCTGCACAACTGGCTGGACATGGCCCGCGAGCGCATCAGCTTCCAGGGCTTGCCGGCACGCATCTGCTGGGTCGGCCTGAAGGATCGGGCGCGCCTGGCCCAGGCCTTCAACGACATGGTCGCCAGTGGTGAGCTGAAGGCGCCGATCGTGATCGGTCGCGACCACTTGGACTCCGGCTCCGTGGCCAGCCCCAACCGCGAGACCGAGGCGATGCAGGACGGCTCCGACGCCGTCTCCGATTGGCCGCTGCTCAACGCCCTGCTCAACACCGCCGGTGGCGCCACCTGGGTTTCGTTGCACCACGGCGGCGGCGTCGGCATGGGCTATTCGCAGCACGCCGGGGTAGTCATCGTCGCTGACGGTACGCCAGAAGCCCGGGCCCGTCTCGGACGGGTGCTGCGCAACGATCCGGGGACCGGGGTGATGCGTCACGCCGACGCGGGTTACGACATCGCCATTCAGTGCGCCGGCGAGCAAGGACTCGACTTGCCGATGGTCGCCGCTACCCAAGGAGCCGACGCATGAGCCTGTTCAACCTGATTCCGGGCCAATTGACCCTGGCCCAGCTGCGCGCGGCCTACCACGCACCCCTCCAGCTGCGGCTGGACGACAGCGCCCACGCCGCGGTCGAGGCCAGCGTTGCCTGCGTCAACGCGATCATCAGCGAAGGCCGCACCGCTTATGGCATCAATACCGGTTTCGGCCTGCTGGCCTCGACCCGCATCGCCAGCGAAGACCTGGAAAAGCTGCAGCGCTCTCTGGTGCTGTCGCATGCCGCCGGGATTGGCGAGCCGCTGGACGACGCCATGGTGCGGCTGATCATGCTGCTCAAGGTCAACAGCCTGGCGCGCGGGTTCTCCGGCATTCGCCTAAAAGTCATCGAGGCGCTGATCGCCATGATCAATGCCGAGGTCTACCCGCATATTCCGTTGAAGGGGTCGGTCGGGGCTTCCGGTGACCTGGCGCCGTTGGCGCATATGTCGCTGGTGCTGCTCGGTGAAGGTCGGGCGCGTTACCAGGGTCAGTGGCTACCGGCCCGGGAGGCGCTGGCGGTGGCCGGGCTCGAACCCATGACCCTGGCCGCCAAGGAAGGCCTGGCCTTGCTCAACGGCACCCAGGTCTCCACCGCCTACGCCTTGCGGGGGCTGTTCGAGGCCGAGGACCTATTCGCCGCGGCCACCGTGTGCGGCGGGCTGACCGTCGAGGCGGCGCTGGGCTCGCGGGCTCCGTTCGATGCCCGCATTCATGCCGCGCGCGGTCAGCGTGGGCAGATCGATGCGGCGAGCGCGTTCCGCCACCTGCTCGGCGACAGCAGCGAAGTCGGCCACTCCCACGAGGCCTGCGACAAGGTGCAGGACCCGTACTCGCTGCGCTGCCAGCCGCAGGTCATGGGCGCCTGCCTGACGCAGTTGCGCCAGGCCGCCGAGGTGCTGGCGGTGGAAGCCAATGCGGTCTCCGACAATCCGCTGGTGTTCGCCGCCGAAGGCGATGTGATCTCCGGGGGCAACTTCCATGCGGAACCGGTGGCCATGGCCGCCGACAACATCGCCCTGGCGATCGCCGAAATCGGCGCGCTGAGCGAGCGGCGTACTTCGCTGATGATGGACAAGCACATGTCGCAGCTGCCGCCGTTCCTGGTGGCCAATGGCGGGGTCAACTCCGGATTCATGATCGCCCAGGTCACCGCCGCGGCCCTGGCCAGCGAGAACAAGGCTCTGGCGCACCCGCACAGCGTCGACAGCCTGCCGACCTCGGCGAACCAGGAAGACCACGTCTCCATGGCCCCGGCTGCCGGCAAGCGGCTGTGGGAGATGGCCGCCAACACCCGAGGCGTGCTGGCCATCGAGTGGCTGGGTGCCTGTCAGGGGCTGGATTTCCGTGAGGGCCTGAAAAGCTCGCCGTTGCTCGAGCGGGCGCGCCAGGTGCTGCGGGCCAAGGTGCCCTACTACGTGGAAGACCGCTTCTTCGCGCCGGACATCGCCGCGGCCGATGCTTTGCTCGCCGAGCGCGTACTCAACCCCTTGATGCCCAACGGGCTGTTGCCTTCGCTGAACCAGTGACGCTGTGACGTCTTCCTGGCCTGTACGCGGTGCAGGCCAAGGGGACCTTTTGCCGCAAAACAACAATAAAAACCGAAAGGAACTCTCATGAATTCAATTGTTCTGGCCGTATTGGCCATGGTCACGCTGTCGATGATGCGGGTCTCGGTGGTCTTCGCCCTGGTGATCTCCGCGGTAATCGGCGGGCTGACCGCGGGGATGCCTATCGAGGCGATCATCGAGGCCTTCAACGAGGGCCTCGGCGGAGGCGCCTCGGTGGCTCTGGCGTACGCGACCCTGGGCGCGTTCGCCGTGGCCCTGTCGCGTACCGGTATCGCCCAGCGATTGTCGGCCCGGGTCGTCGAGCACCTAGGGCACAGCCGCCACAAGTCCGGTGAGCTGGCGCTGGTCAAGTGGATCATGCTGGCCAGCCTGGTGCTGGCCGGGTTCGCCGCCGAAACCGTGATTCCGGTGCATATCGCCTTTATCCCGATCCTGGTGCCGCCCCTGTTGCACGTGATGAATCGCCTGCAACTGGACCGACGCCTGACCGCCTGTGCGATCACCTTCGCCATTACCGTGACCTACATGGCATTGCCGATCGGCTTTGGCACCATCTTCCTCAACGATATCCTCATCGGCAACGTCAACCAGGCCGGCGCCGTCCAAGGGTTGACGGTCAGCCGCGAGATGGCGCCCCAGGCGATGGCAATCCCGGCGCTGGGCATGGTCTTCGGGCTGGCGATCGCCGCGTTCAGCTACCGCCGCAAGCGGGTCTATCAGGAACTGCCGGTCGCCGGCGAGCACCTGAGCAGCAGCGCCAGGCCCTTGAGCTTGCGCCAGCTCGGACTGATCGCCCTCGCCCTGCTGCTGGCGCTGGGTGTGCAGCTGTGGAGCGGTTCGATGGTGTTCGGCGGCCTGGTCGGCTTCGCGGTGATTTCCATCAGCGGGGTGATCCGCTGGGATGAACAGGACGACGTGTTCACCCAGGGCATGCGCCTGATGGCGCTGGTGGGGTTCATCATGATTGCCGCGGCCGGTTTCGCGGCGGTGATGAAGGCCACCGGAGAGATCCCCAGCCTGGTCAGCAGTTCGGCAGAGCTGATCGGCAACAATCGCGGCATGGCGGCGCTGATCATGCTGCTGGTGGGGCTGTTGATTACCATCGGCATCGGCTCGTCGTTTTCCACGGTGCCGATCATCGCCTCGATCTATGTGCCCCTGGGGCTGGGCTTCGGCTTCTCGCCGCTGGCGATCATTGCGTTGGTCGGAACTGCCGCGGCGCTCGGCGACGCCGGTTCGCCCGCATCGGATTCGACCCTCGGGCCCACTGCGGGGCTCAATGCCGACGGCCAGCATGACCACATCTGGGACACCGTGGTACCGACCTTCCTGCACTTCAACCTGCCGCTGATCGCGGCCGGTTGGCTGGCGGCCATGGTGCTCTGATCGTCCGGGCGCGCTCGGGTCCCTGCACCTCGGTCACGGTGAACGTTATCATCCGCGCATCGCGTCGACTTTAAGGGGGCCTGAGTGGCCAGCAACACACCGCGCTACCGGGTCATCGAGCAGTACCTGCTCGAGCGCATCAACGCCGGCGACTTTCCGGTCAATCACCAGATCCCAGCGGAGGAGCAGCTGGCGCGGGATTTCGGCGTCAGCCGGATGACCGCCAACAAGGCTATCCGCGACCTGGTGCAGAAGGGCTACCTGATCCGCCAGGCCGGACTCGGCACCTTCGTCACCGATCGCAAGGCCGAGTCTTCGCTGCATGAGGTGCTGAACATCGCGGCCGAGGTCAGGGGGCGCGGCAACGAGTACAGCAACCTGATACTGCGCTGCGAGGCGATCGAGGCGGACGACGAGGTCGCCCTGCGGCTCGGCGTGCGGGTCGGCACGCCGACCTTCCACAGCATTCTGGTGCACCGCGAGAACGGCCTGCCGATCCAGCTGGAGGATCGCTACGTCAACCCGCGCTGGGTACCCGATTACCTCAAGACCGATTTCGCCCGGCACACGCCCAACGAGGTGCTGGTTGCGGCCTGCCCGATCTCCGACGTCGAACACGTGGTCGAAGCCGTGCTGGTCGATCGTCAGACCGCCGAATGGCTGGCCATGGACCCGGCGACGCCGTGTCTGAGCATGATCCGCCGGACCTGGTCCGAGGATCACCTGGTCAGCTACGCGCGGCTGATTCATCCCGGCGATCGCTACAAGCTACGCTCGGCACTCGGGCCGCGGGACTTCGCCTCGGCCTCGCCGCGACGCGGCAGCTGAGGCATCCGCCCCGGCCGTTCGAGGGCCGGGCTAGGCAGCCCGCAGCGCCACCGATCGCGGCGAGTCCCGCCCGCAAGCGCTATTTGGAACACCACTCGACAAGGGGGGCTATATGTTCAGACCGGGTCACGCGGAGATCAGTCGACTGGCATCGCCAGTGCTCCCCGGGTACCACCTGGTGCTCGATTACCACGTCGAGGGACCGGAAAACAGACCGGAGTGGGCCTGCTTCCATCTGCACGGGCAGGTCGATGAAACGCCGATCGACGAGCATTTCTCGATGCACCGGGACGTGGCGTTCAATTTCCTGCAGCGCATCCATCAGTGTTTGCGCAAGCGAGGCGTGAACCTGCATGCCGATGTGCTGTTCGGGCTCCATGCCGACTACGATCCGCTGTTCGAGGACCTGCGCCACCAGCTGCACGGTACGCCCGGGGAGCCGGTGGATCTCGATCGGTTTCTGCGCGAAGAGTGATGCCGCTCAGTTGCGGTCGGCCACCACGCCAATGATGAACAGCAGGAGCAATAGCACCGGGGCGAGGGTGTAGTTGTTGAACTGGGCCAGGCCCTTGGCCAGCCAGGGGCTCAGGTAGATGATGCCCAGGCCGTAGACCACGGCGCAGAACACCACGAAGGCGAGCGTACGCAGGACGAAATTGAGGCCGCCGATGTTCTTCTGCACCCAGGCATTGAGTGCCGGCCCGAACAGCACGAACAGGGTCGCCATGACCGCCAGTGAGATGTCGAACAGATGATGCCGGCTCCAGCGCGACAGGGTGGCGATGAGGTCGAGTACAAGATCCATGCGGGGTCCTTAGGGCAGGAAAAGCTGTAGCAGGTCGTTGAGAAATAGCTGGCCCTTGGCCGTGGCGACCAGGCGCTGCGGATCGCGCTCCAGCAGTCCACGCGCTTCGGCTTCGTGGCGGCCTTGGGCGAGCAGCGTCGTCGAAAGGCCGGTGCGTTCAGTGAACAACGCTGCCGGCACGCCGTCGGTGAGGCGCAGCACATTCATCAGAAATTCGAAGGGCAGTTCATCGTCGTGCAGAACGTTCTCGCCGGCGCGAAAACGCTTGGCCGGGTCCAGATAATCCTTGGGCAGGCGGGTCTTCCAGGTCCGGCGAATCTGCCCGTCTGGGCTGCTCGCCTTGCCGTGGGCGCCGGCACCGAGGCCGAGGAAATCACCAAAGGTCCAGTAGTTGAGGTTGTGGCGCGCCTGATGCCCCGGCTGGGCATAGGCCGAGGTTTCGTACTGGCGGTAACCGTGCTCGGCGAGCAGCGTCTGACCCGCCTCCTGGATGTCCCACAGGGTCTCGTCTTCAGGGAGCACGGGCGGCTTGCTCCAGAACTCGGTGTTGGGCTCGACCGTCAGCTGGTACCAGGACAGGTGCGTCGGTTGCTGGGCGATGGCGATGCGCAGATCGCCCAGCGCATCGTCCAGGCTCTGGTCGGGCAAGCCGTGCATCAGGTCCAGGTTGAAGTTGTCGAAACCCGCCGCACGCGCCATATCAGCGGCGCGCACCGCTTCGTCGCCGTCGTGGATACGTCCCAGCGCCTTCAGCTTGGCCGCCTGGAAGCTCTGCACGCCGATCGACAACCGATTGATCCCCAGGCTTCGGTAGTCACGGAATTTCGCCTGTTCGAAGGTGCCCGGGTTGGCTTCCAGGGTGATCTCGATGTCGGCGGCGAAACCGACCCGTTGTTCCAGCCCCTCGAGAATCCGGCCCAACGCCTGGGCGGAAAACAGGCTCGGGGTACCGCCACCGAAGAAGATCGAGCTGAGTCTGCGTCCGTGCGCCTGCTCCAGCTCGGCGTCCAGATCAGCGAGCACTGCCGCGACATAGGCGTCTTCAGGCAGAGTGGGGCCGGCGGCGTGAGAATTGAAGTCGCAATAGGGACACTTACGCACGCACCAGGGAATATGGACGTAGGCCGCCAGCGGCGGCAGCTGGAAGCTGGCAGCCGGGAGATGGAGGCTGTCCGTGTGCTTTTCGCTTCCAGCGTTCAGCTTCTGGCTTCCGGCTTCGCTCATGCGATACCCAGGCGCTGCTTGAGCAGGGCCATGGCACGGGCGCGGTGACTGATCTGGTTCTTGTCCTGTGGGGCCAGCTCGGCGCTCGAGCAGTTGCGCTCGGGCACCCAGAACAGCGGGTCATAGCCAAAGCCGTGCTCGCCCTGTGGGGCGTGCAGGATGCGGCCATGCCAGAGCCCCTCGCAGAGTATCGGCAGCGGATCGTCGGCATGGCGCACCAGCGCCAGCGCGCAGACGAACTGCGCACCCCGTTCGGCATCGGGTACCTGCCGAAGCGCATCCAGCAGCTTGGCATTGTTGGCGGCATCGCCTTGGCCATCGGCATAGCGGGCCGAGTAGATGCCCGGCGCGCCGCCGAGATGATCGACCGCCAATCCCGAGTCGTCGGCCAGCGCGGGCAGGCCAGACACCCTGGCCGCATTGCGCGCCTTGAGGATCGCGTTCTCGACGAACGACAACCCGGTTTCCTCGGGCTCCACGTCGCTGAATTCGCCCACCGAGCGCACGCGAATCGCGTGGCCCAGCATGGCTTGCAGTTCCTTGAGTTTGCCGGCGTTGTGGCTGGCCAGCACCAGTTCGTTGAAAGGCATCATTCGTCCGGAAAGAATTCCTGAGTGAAGTCGAAATTGATCGGTGCAGCGCCGCTAGGCTTGACGTTCAGATTGAAGCGCAGGACCTCGCGCGACTCGAAGGGAAATTGGGCGAGGTAATAGATGGCCTCGTCACCTTCCTTGAGCTGCTTGAAGGTCAGCGGGTAGTCCTGCCCGAGCAGGTTCTTGACCGAACCGCTGACCTGTGCGGCGACCGGTTTGCCGGACTTGAGCACCGAAACGTTGACCACGCCCTGGGTCTTGCTGCGCACCAGGCCCGCCGCGGCGGCGATGTCCGGCTGCAGGAAGCTCGAATTGAAGGCGATGTAGTGGACGTCGTGCTCGCCCACGCTGTGTTTGCGCTCGGCCATGGCGGGCAGCGCCAGTAGCAGGGCGAGCAGGCATATCAGGCTAGATCTCATGGTTTCCTCCAGCGGTGAGGCGCTCAGCGAGCGGGACCGGCGACGCGATAGATGCCGATTTCTCCGATCAGGTTCGGCCACAGGCGGCTCGCGACGCCGTGCTTGTGATGGCGGTCGACCGCCAGTCGCTCGATCACCCGGGCACCGAGTTCGCGACAGAGCCGCTCGAAATCCTCGAAGGTGCAGAAATGGATGTTCGGCGTGTTGTACCAAGTGTAGGGCAGGAACTCCGAGACCGGCATGCGGCCTTTGCTGGCCAGGTACCAGCGGCAGCGCCAGTGACCGAAGTTGGGGAAGGTGATGATGCATTCGCGGCCGACGCGAAGCATTTCCTTGAGCAACTCGTCCGGGTAGTGCACCGCCTGTAACGCCTGGGTCATGACGACCATGTCGAAGCTGTCACTGGCGAAATTGCCCAGGCCCTTGTCCAGGTCCTGCTCGATGACGTTGACGCCCTTGTCGATACAGGCGGCGATGTTGTCGGGGTCGATTTCCAGGCCGTAACCGCTGACCTGCTTGTGGTCGCGCAGCCAGGCCAGCAATTCCCCGTTGCCGCAGCCGAGGTCGAGCACACGGCTACCCGCCGGTATCCAGTCTTGGATGATGTCCAGATCGGCGCGCATGTGAATTCCTTATAAAGCGATGCGGTTCATGTAGCCGCGAAACGCTTGCAGATAACGGGGAATGGGGATGAGGAAGGCGTCATGGCCTTGCGGTGCGTCGACTTCCAGGTAGCAGACGTTCTTGCGTGCGGCCATCAGCGCATCGACGATTTCGCGCGAGCGCTCTGGCGAGAAGCGCCAGTCGGTGGTGAAGGAAATGACGCAGAACTCAGCCTTGGCCGTGGACAAGGCTTGCGCCAGGTCATCGTCGAACGCTGCGGCCGGGTCGAAATAGTCCAGCGCCTTGGTCATCAGCAGGTAGGTGTTGGCATCGAAGCGGCCGGAGAACTCCTCGCCCTGGTAGCGCAGGTAGCTCTCGACCTGGAACTCGACGCTGTTGAAGTCGTAGTTGAGCTTCTCGCTCTTGAGACCTCGGCCGAACTTGGTGCCCATGGCGTCATCGGACAGGTAGGTGATGTGGCCGACCATGCGCGCCAGCATCAATCCCCGCTTGGGAATCACGTTCCGCTCGAGGAAATGCCCACCGTGGAACTCCGGGTCGGAAAGGATCGCCTGACGCGCCACCTCGTTGAACGCAATGTTCTGCGCCGACAGCTTCGGTGCCGAGGCGATCGCCACGCAGTGACGCACGCGCTCGGGGTAGCTCATCGTCCATTGCAGCGCCTGCATGCCGCCGAGGCTGCCGCCGACTACCGCCGCCCATTGCTCGATGCCGAGCACATCGGCCAGTCGCGCCTGGCTGTTGACCCAGTCCTCCACCGTGACGACCGGAAAATCGGCACCGTAGGGGTTGCCGGTCTGCGGATTGATGCTGCTGGGTCCGGTCGAGCCGTTGCAGCCGCCAAGGTTGTTCAGGCTGACGACGAAGAAGCGGTTGGTGTCGATGGCCTTGCCCGGCCCGATGCAGCTGTCCCACCAGCCCGGCTTGCGCTCGTCCATGTCATGGTAGCCGGCGGCATGGTGATGGCCGGATAACGCATGGCAGATCAGCACGGCGTTGCTGCGCGCGGCGTTCAGCTCGCCGTAGGTCTCGTAGATCAACTGGTAGTCGTGGAGCGTGCGGCCGCAGGCGAGTGCCAGCGGCTCGGCGAAATGCTCGACCTTCGGACTCACCAGACCAACGGAATCGGCTGGAATAGCAGTGGGCATCGACCCTGGCTCGTACTGGAAGAAGGCGGCAAAGTCTAAAGGTTAGCGCGCTTCAATTCATCCTCAATCGCAACGCGCCGGTCAGCCCAGGCTGGCGCTGGTCAGGCTGACCACCTTGCCCTGGCGGCGTAGCGGTGCCGGACGTCGCAGCACGCGGAGCATTTCCCCGGCTTGTGCCAGCTGTTGCTCCAGCTCCTGCCCATAACGCGCCAGCAGGCGGCCGCGCTGGCTGTTCTGCTGGCTATCCTGGGCCATGCTCTTGAGTTGCAGCATGTGGGCTTCGAGCTGTTGCTTGTGTTCCAGCGAGTGCTGCATCAGCGGCAGCAGCGCTTCGCCGGCCCATTGCTCGGCATCCTGGCGCAGGCGTTGGTGCATGGCGATGACCTCCTGCACCAGCGTGGCGAAGAAGCGCCGGGTCAGCGTGCGCTGTTCGGTGAGCAGCGTCTTGAGCTGCAGACGGAACTGATCGGCCTTGGCCTGCAGGTCCTTGAGCTGGTGCTGATAGGCGGCGAGACGGAACAGTGGGGCGTCGATGCCATGCAGCGGGTTCTCGTCGTTGTGCCGACGGTAGATGGCCGAGACCATCTTGTTCGCCAATGCCGCTTCGTGTTCGAGGGCGCCGAGGTCCTGCTCCACCGAGCGGAAGAAGTGCAGGATGCTCAGGTTGATGCCCAGCGTGGTCAGGCTGCCGGTCAGGCTGCGGCGCAGGCGCGTCAGATGTTCTTCCAGGCGCTCGGCGCGCACGGTGCCGCGTAACAGCTCGCCTTGGCGCTGCAACAGACGCTGGTTGGTCTTGAGCTGCAACAGGCGCTTGTGATGTTGGTTGTGATCGTGACGCGTACGCGCAGTCAGCTCCAGCAGCAGCTGGCCACTGTCCTGCCGGCGGCCTTCGAGCAGTTCGCTTTGCGCGCGTACCTTGGCCAGCCGCTGCGTCAGGATGTGCTGGCTGTTGTGCAACAGGGCCAGCACCTGGCGCACGACCTGTTGCTCGAGCAGCTGCTCCTTCTGCGCGAGAATACGCTCGCACAGCAGGTGCTCCAGCGCCAGCAGTCGGCTGCGTTGCAACAGTGGCTGATCGTCGCGGATCTTGGCCAGCAGGGCCTGCTTGGCCGACAGCGGCAGGACGTCTTCCTCGGCGATGCCCAGCTGTTGGGCCGTGGTGGCCTGCATCCGCTGAATCGCCTCATCGACGAAGGCATCGCCGGCCACATCGTCCCAGAGCACGTCGATCTTGTTCAGCACGGCGAACAGACGCTGGCGGTCGCCGTCGTCCAGCTGTCGGATGTGCTGCTCCCAGATGTCCATGTCGCTGGCGGTCGCGCCGGCATCGGCGGACAGCAGAAAGATCACCGCCTGGGCGTTGGGCAGCATCGACAGGGTCAGCTCCGGCTCGCTACCCAACGCGTTGAGGCCTGGCGTGTCGAGGATACGCAGGCCCTGGCGTAGCAGCGGATGATCGAAGTTGACCATGGCGTGCCGCCACGCCGGCACCAGAACCTCGCCGGGTGTCTGCGCGTGTTCCAGTGTGTCGGGGTGGAAGCCGAGCTGGATCGCTTGCTCCACCGGCAGCGACTTGACCGCGGCGACTTGAGTGAAGGCTTCCACCATGCCCTCGGGGTCCGCGGTGTCCAGCGGCAGCGTCAGCCAGAGGCTCGGATTGCGCTTGAGCTGGGCGATGCTGGTGTCTTCCAGGCGCGACTCGATGGGCAGCAGGCGGATATAGCTGCGCGCGGCCCGGGGGTCGAAGAACAGCTCGGTCGGACACATGGTGGTGCGCCCTGCCCGGGACGGCAGGATGCGCTGGCCGTAGCCCGAGAAGAACAGGGCGTTGATCAGCTCGGTCTTGCCCCGGGAGAATTCGCCGACGAAGGCGAGGGTGATGTGATCGGTGCGCAGCAGTTTGAGCGCTCGGTCCAGTCTGGCCTCTACCGCCTCGGAGCTGAGGCGGTTGTGGCTCAACCAGCTGCGGTAGCGCGTGATCTCACGGACCAGGTCACGCTTCCAGGTGACGTAGGCATCCACTTGCCGGTCGAGTCGTTCCATGATCCTGGGGTGTCCTGATAGGCGAATCAGGCGATTATCCCAGTCGCCCGGTGCCGGTCAATCGAGCGGATGTGAACCAGTGCCCAAAGCGCACAGCTGGCCGATGCCTCAAATCAGTGAGCGAAGAATGTTGGGCATGTACGTCATCATCGCCAGGTTGTTGATCACGAGCATGTCCAGAAGCTTGATCGCGAGGAAGGCGAAGATCGGCGAAATGTCCAGCCCACCCATGTTGGGCAGCAGGCGACGGAAGGGCGCGAGTGCCGGTTCGCAAATCTGGCTGACCAGTTGCGCGCCAGGGTTGTGGCTGCCGGGCGCGACCCAGGACAGGATCACGCTGATGATCAGGGCGTAGAAGAAGATGTTGAGGAACAGCCCGGTGACGCCGATGATCGCCCAGACCAGCAGCTGCAGAGGATTGCCGATGGTGCCGTAGGCAATCATCAGCACGGCTGCCATCAATAGCAGCTGAACGATGATCGCCAACAGCAGTGACGACAGATCCAGCCCACCGATGCTGGGGATCACCCGGCGCAACGGGCGCAACAAGGGGTGCGTAGCGCGCACGATGAACTGGCTCAGCGGATTGTAGAAGTCAGCCCGAACCAACTGCAGGATGAAGCGCAGGAGAACGATCAGCAGGTAAAGGCTGCCGAGCGTCTGAATGATCAGGATCAGGGCTTGCGAGAGTTGCGACATGAAGGCTCCTTAGAATCTATTGATGTGTCGTCGCGAGCCGCACTGCTGCGCCAAAGGGGCGCGGCCACGGCGCGGGACGCCGGTAATGGTTGTGCCTTGGCAGTCGCGCAATGCCGCCTGGCTCGACTGCGCTGTAGACCGTTCGCACGGTGTGGCCTTGTTCGTCACTCGTTTGCCGTGACCCACTGCTGTGCATCATGCGATGCCCGTAGCTGGTGAGGCGGCAAGCCCGTTCGCCACGGACGCTGCCTGGCTTCGCCCCAAGCGGGCTCCGGCGCGGCCGCGACCAGAGGCCAACAGACCCTACTTGCCCAGTTGCTCGGCGAGTTCGGCCGAGCGGCGCGCGGCGGCGTCCATCGCCTGTTGCACCAGCGCCTCGAAGCCGCCCGCTTGAAAGACTTTGATCGCCGCTTCGGTGGTTCCGTTCGGTGAGGTGACCCGGCGCCGCAGTTCGGCAGCGTCAACGTCGCTTTCACAGGCCATCCGCGCCGCACCCAGGGCGGTGTGCAGGGTCAGCTCCGCTGCGGTATGACGCGGCAGGCCAAGCTGTTCGCCGGCGGCCGTCATGGCTTCGATCAGCAGGAAGAAATAGGCCGGACCGCTGCCGGACACTGCGGTCACGGCATCGATCAGGTCTTCGCTGTCAAGCCAGATCGCCAGGCCGACGGCCGACAGTAGTTGTTCGGCCTGGCCTTTCTGTTCGTCACTGACCGTCGGGTTGGCGAACAGGCCACTGACGCCCTGGCGCAGCAGCGCAGGGGTATTCGGCATGCAGCGCACGATCGCCCGTGGCGTATCGGCGCCCAGCCATTGCTGCAGGCTGGCGCAGGTGATGCCGGCGGCGATCGACACGAGCAGTTGATGCGCCTGCAGGTGCGCGGCCAGGTCGCGACAAACGGCCTGCATGACCTGTGGTTTGACCGCCAGCACCACCACATCGGCCCCGGCGATGGCCTGGGCGTTGTCAGCGAAGGCCTCGATACCATGAACATCGTGCAGCTCGGTGCGTCTGTCCGCACCAGGGTCGCTGGCGCAGATGGCGGAGGCAGGAATGCCCTGGGCGCGTAGCCCGCCGATCAGGCTGGCGGCCATGTTGCCACCGCCGATGAAGGCGATACGGGGAGTGCTCATGCGAAATTTCCTTTATTCATGCAGATGGGCGGCCGTAGGCCCGGGCGCCGAACAGGGCGGTGCCGACTCGGACCCAGGTGGCGCCTTCGGCGATAGCCGCTTCCAGGTCTTGGCTCATGCCTATCGAGAGCGTGTCCAGACCCAGCTGGAGTTCGGTTTGCAGCTGGCGCAAGCGGGCGAACGCAGCGCGCTGTTCGGCCGGATCGTCAGTTGGTTCGGGAATCGCCATCAGCCCGCGCAGACGCAAACGGGGCAGGGCGGCGATGGCGTGCGCCAATTGCGGCACCTCCTGCGGCTCGCAGCCGGACTTGCTGGCTTCGCCGCTGACGTTGACTTGCAGGCAGATGTTCAACGGTGGCAGTGATTCGGGGCGCTGATCGGAAAGGCGTTGGGCAATCTTCAGGCGGTCCACCGAGTGGACCCAGTCGAAGTGTTCGGCGATCGACTTGGTCTTGTTCGACTGGATGGGGCCGATGAAATGCCAGGTCAAGGGTAGATCGCTCAGGGCCGCCTGTTTTTCCAGCGCTTCCTGCAGGTAGTTCTCTCCGAAATCGTGCAGGCCGGCTTCGCTGGCCCGGCGGATGGCGTCGGCCGGCTGCGTCTTGCTCACCGCCAGCAGGTGCACCTCGTCGGGATTGCGCGCCGCAGCTTGCGCCGCCTCACGGATGCGCGCTGCGACCTTTGCAATATTGTTCGCTATCGTGGACATTACCTGCGCCTGCCACCTTAGGGTCTGCGCGGCATTCTACCTGCTTGCTTGTAATTGGGGAGTCCCATGGATATCACAGAGCTGCTGGCCTTCAGTGCCAAGCAGGGTGCGTCGGATTTGCACCTGTCTTCCGGCTTGCCGCCGATGATCCGCGTCGATGGCGACGTGCGTCGGATCAACCTCCCCGCGATGGACCACAAGCAGGTGCACGCGCTGATCTACGACATCATGAACGACAAGCAGCGCAAGGATTTCGAGGAATTTCTCGAGACTGACTTCTCCTTCGAGGTGCCCGGCGTGGCCCGTTTCCGGGTCAACGCGTTCAACCAGAACCGTGGTGCCGGCGCAGTCTTCCGGACCATTCCGTCCAAGGTGCTGACGATGGAAGATCTCGGCATGGGCGAGGTGTTCCGCAAGATCACCGACGTGCCGCGTGGCCTGGTGCTGGTCACCGGTCCGACCGGTTCGGGCAAGTCCACCACCTTGGCGGCGATGCTCGACTATCTGAACAACACCAAATATCACCACATCCTCACCATCGAGGATCCGATCGAATTCGTTCACGAATCGAAGAAGTGTCTGGTCAACCAGCGTGAAGTGCACCGTGACACCCTTGGCTTCTCCGAGGCGCTGCGCTCGGCGCTGCGTGAGGACCCGGACATCATCCTCGTGGGCGAGATGCGCGACCTGGAAACCATTCGCCTGGCGCTGACCGCGGCGGAAACCGGCCACCTGGTGTTCGGCACCCTGCACACCACCTCGGCGGCCAAGACGATCGACCGGGTGGTCGACGTGTTCCCGGCGGAGGAAAAGTCGATGGTGCGCTCGATGCTCTCCGAATCCCTGCAGGCGGTGATCTCCCAGACCCTGCTGAAGAAGGTCGGCGGCGGCCGGGTTGCCGCCCACGAAATCATGATCGGCACCCCGGCGATCCGTAACCTGATCCGCGAGGACAAGGTCGCGCAGATGTACTCATCGATTCAGACCGGTGGATCGCTGGGTATGCAAACCCTGGACGCCTGCCTCAAGGGGCTGCTGGCCAAGGGGCTGATTTCCCGCGACAGCGCCAAGGAAAAGGCCAAGCAGCCGGAAAATTTCTAACCCGACAGGGCCGGCGTTATCGCCTGGCTTCCGCTTCGCTTAAATGGCGGCGTGCCCGCCTCCGAGAAAGACGATGGAATTCGAGAAACTGTTGCGTCTGATGGTCGAGAAGGGCGGCTCCGATCTGTTCATCACCGCCGGCGTGCCGCCTTCGATGAAGGTCAACGGCAAGATCATGCCGGTGAACAAGACGCCGATGTCACCGGAAATGACCCGTGAAACCGTGCATTCGGTGATGAACGAGCAGCAACGTCGGGACTTTGCCGAGAACCACGAGTGCAACTTCGCCATCAGCGCGCGTGGCATCGGTCGCTTTCGCGTCAGTGCGTTCTATCAGCGCAACCTCGCCGGCATGGTGCTGCGTCGTATCGAAACCAATATCCCGACGCTCGAAGACCTGAAGCTGCCCGACGTGCTGAAGAAGCTGGCCATGACCAAGCGTGGTCTGGTGCTGTTCGTCGGCGCGACTGGCACCGGCAAGTCCACGTCGCTGGCTGCGATGATCGGCTATCGCAACAAGAATTCCAGCGGGCACATCATCTCCATCGAAGACCCGATCGAGTTCATTCATCAGCATCAGAGCTGCATCGTCACCCAGCGCGAGGTCGGCATCGACACCGAATCCTTCGACGTCGCCCTGAAGAACACCCTGCGTCAGGCGCCCGACGTCATCCTCATCGGCGAGGTGCGGACCCGCGAAACCATGGACTATGCCGTCGCCTTCGCCGAAACCGGGCACCTGTGCCTCGCGACGCTGCACGCCAATAACGCCAACCAGGCGCTGGACCGGATCATCAACTTCTTTCCAGCCGACCGTCAGCAGCAGGTCTGGATGGACCTGTCGCTGAACCTGAAGGCCATCGTCGCCCAGCAGCTAATCCCGACGCCGGACGGCAAGGGCCGCCGCGCGGTCATCGAAGTCCTGATCAACACGCCGCTGGCAGCCGACCTGATCCGCAAGGGCGAGGTGCACGAGCTCAAGTCATTGATGAAGCGCTCCACCGATCTGGGCATGCAGACGTTCGACCAGGCGCTGTACAACCTCTACGTGCAGGGCGAAATCACTTACGAAGACGCCCTGCTGCATGCCGACTCGTCCAACGACCTGCGCCTGATGATCAAATTGGGCTCGGAAACCGATAGTGAACACCTGACGTCCGTCTCCCAGGGGCTGACGCTCGAAGTCAGCGATGACGATCCGGGGCGCAGTTTCCGCTGATCAGGGCTGGCTGGGCGGTCCGATTCGCTTGCCCGGCCGATTGGCAACCCGTTCGGCCTGGCCGTCGCGTTGTGCGCCGGCCCGGGCGCGGCTCATCAATTGCGGGATCAGCGGCCCTTCCGGCAGATTTTTCCAGAAGCGCAGCGGCAGGTGACTCTGCATCACCTGGCGGTTCAGCCGCGCCGGGTTGAAAGTGCTTTCATAGTAGGTCTTCCACAGCTCCGTTCCGGGATCCTGCGAGGTCTGCGCCAGCTGTCGCCAGGCAGGCGGGCAGGGGCAGAAGTGGAGCAGCTGGACCCCATTCCATAGCACGGCGTCATCCGGCGTCGCGATCAGCCAGGTGTGCAGCCCCATCCGGTCGGCGAAGTGCGGGGCGGCGCTGGGCAGGATGTCGTGCGCGGGTTCGAACCAGGCCACATAGTCAGGCGCATCGGCCGCGCTCGTCGGGCTGAAGCGCAGGAAGGCGTGCATATGGTGCGCTTCTCGACGCACCGCCTTGATCCGCGCGTGCAGCTCGCTGCCATCGACATCACCGACCAACCGCGCCGTGCGGTCACCTCTGACGACGCGCCAGAGAATGCGGTACAGCAAGCTCCAGCGATCCGGCGTGCGAAACCGTGCTGCACATTCGAGTTCGCCGATCAGCTCACGTGAAATCCGCACGGTAGGCATTGGTTCGCCGGCAGCGGCTGTGTCGAGTCCATCGAACAAACCGCCAGGTTCATCGGCTCCGAGCCACTCCACCTGATGCGGCGCGACGCCCTCGCGCAGCAGCTCACGTGCCGCATCACGCCAGCCCTCGAAGCACTCGTCGAAGCGTACCTGACGCATTACCACAACCCTAGCTGCGCGGGGCCTTCGCTGAGCTGCTGCCGCAGAACAGCGGAGGCCTGGTAGGCCAGCCTCGGCCGGTAATCCTGGGTGATGACGAAGGGCTTGGCCTTTTCCAGCGAGCAGCGCAGACGCGTCAGGTCTTCGAAACGAATACGTTTCTGTCGGCGCAGTGCGACCAGGCGCTTGGCGCTCAGCAGGCCGATACCGGGAATCCGCGCGATCAAGGCGGGTTCGGCCTTGTTCAGGTCGACGGGGAAGTGTTCTCGGTGGGACAGTGCCCAGGCCAGCTTGGGGTCGATATCCAACGGCAGGTTGCCGGGGCCGGCCAGCAGTTCGTTGGCGCCGAAGCCGTAACCGCGCATCAGGAAGTCGGCCTGGTACAGGCGATGTTCGCGCAGCAGCGGGGGCGCCTCGAAAGGCACGGTCTTGGGGCTGTGCGGGATGGGGCTGAAGGCCGAGTAATAGACCCGGCGCAGGCGGTAGTCGGCATACAGCGACTGGGCCGTATGGAGGATGGTGCTGTCGTCCGTGGCATCGGCGCCGACGATCATCTGTGTGCTTTGCCCGGCCGGTGCAAAGCGCGGCGCGCGCCGCTCGGCCTGGGCTTCGGCCTCTCCTTGATGAATCGAGTGCATGGCTTGCTTGATGGTGACGACCTGCTTCTCCGGCGCCAGGCGAATCAGGCTGGACTCGGTGGGCAGCTCGATATTGACGCTGAGGCGGTCGGCGTAGCGGCCGGCCTCGGCGATCAGCAGCGGGTCGGCGTCGGGTATGGTTTTCAGGTGGATGTAACCGCGAAACTCATGCTCCTCGCGCAGCAGCTTGGCGACACGGTTGAGCTGCTCCATGGTGTAGTCGGCCGACCGAATGATGCCGGAGCTGAGAAACAACCCGCTGATGCAGTTGCGCCGATAGAAATCGAGCGTCAGCGCCACCACTTCCTCGGGCGTAAAGCGTGCTCGTGGAACATCGCTGGAGCGGCGATTGACGCAATACTGGCAGTCGTACAGGCAGAAGTTGGTCAGCAGCACCTTGAGCAGCGCCACGCAGCGTCCATCCGGCGTGAAGCTGTGGCAGATGCCCATGCCGTTGGTCGCACCCAGCCCGCTCTTGCCTTTAGAGCTGCGCTTGGGGGCGCCGCTGCTGGCGCATGACACGTCATATTTGGCGGCGTCGGCGAGGACGCTGAGTTTCTCGATCAACTGCATGGCGGCTACCGTGATACTGTTTGCATATACAGTATCACGGCGCGCTGGTGAACCGATGCCCGCTCGGCAGACGTGCCAGCGGTTGCGAATCGGATAAGCTCAGCGACGACACCCAATCAATCAGTGAGGCTCAGATGCGGCAGAACACCCACAGCACTTTGATCGGCTATCTCCTGTGGATTTTCGGATTTCTCGGTTCTCACCGTTTCTACTACGGCAAGCCGATCACCGGCACCCTCTGGTTCTTCACGTTCGGTTTGTTCTTCGTCGGCTGGATCATCGACCTGTTTCTGATTCCGTCGATGGACCGGGAGGCGGACATGCGTTTCCAGCCGGGTCCGATCGATTACACCGTGGCCTGGATCCTGCTGACCTTTCTTGGCGTATTCGGCGTGCACCGGATGTACCAGGGCAAATGGATTACCGGTCTGATCTATCTGTGCACCGGCGGGCTGTTCTTTGTCGGCGTGCTCTATGATTTCTGGACGCTGAACAGCCAGGTATCGATGCGCAACATGGAAAAGCGCTGGTAACGGTCCGGTTGGCCCGGACCGTTCGCCGCGGCTTCAGCCCTGGAAAGCGACTCTGCCATCGACCAGGGTATAGCGCACCGCTCCAGGTAGGCAGTGCCCCATGAAAGGGCAGTTGCGCCCCTTGGAATGCCAGACCTCTCCGGCCAGCGTCGAGCTGTTCGGATCGAACAAGACCAGGTCGGCGGCCGCGCCGACAGCCAGCTGACCCGCCGGAAGTTGCAGTGCCGCGGCCGGGCCGCTGCTCAGGCGAGCCAGCAGGGTGGGCAGGTCGAGCAAACCGTCTTCCACCAGCGTGAGCGCCAGCGGCAGCAAGATTTCCGCACTGCTGATACCTGGCTCGGTCTCGCCGAATGGCGCCTGTTTGGCGTCTGCTTCGTGGGGTTGGTGGTGGCTGGAAATGGCCGAGATGGTGCCGGCTTTGACCGCCTCACGCAGGCCCTCACGGTCGGCTGCGCTGCGCAGCGGCGGCTGCACGTGGTAGAGGCTGGAGAAGCCGTGCAAGGCTTCATCGGTCAGGATCAGCTGATACATGGCCACATCGGCGGTGACCGGCAGCCCGCGCGACTGGGCTTCGGCGATCATCCGGGCGCCACGGGCCGTGGTCAGCTGACTGAAGTGGGCGCGTACGCCGGTTTGCTCGACCAGTAGCAGGTTGCGCGCCAGCGCAACGGTTTCAGCCGTTTCGGGGATCCCTGCCAGGCCGAGAAAGGCGGCCGCAGGCCCTTCGTGAGCCAGCCCGCCGGCAGCCAGGTCGGCATCCTGGGAATGGATGACCACCGTCAGATCGAAGGTCGCGGCATATTCCAGCGCCCGGCTCAGGTTTCGATGGTTGGTGAAGTCGGTCAGGCCGTTGCCGAAGGCGACGCAGCCGGCATCGCGCAGCGCGACCAGCTCGGCGAGCTGGTCGCCCGCCAGGTTGCGGCTCAGGGCGCCGATCGGGAAAACCTTGGCATGCCCGGATTCGCGGGCGCGGTCGAGAATCAGCTCGGCGACCGCGGCAGTGTCCAGCACCGGTTTGGTATCGGGCGGACAGCACAGGCTGGTGATGCCGCCGGCGGTGGCGGCCAGCGTCTCGCTGGCAATGTTGCCTTTGCGGCTATAGCCCGGTTCGCGCAGCGCGACGGACAGATCGACCAGGCCTGGTGCTGCAACCAGTCCTTGTGCGTTGAGCGTGTGCGCCGCGGCGAAGCCTGCGGGCGGCTGTCCGATGCCGACGATCTTGCCGTCCTGGCAGTAGAGGTTGGTGACTTCATCACGGCCGCTGGCCGGATCGATCAGGCGAGCGTCGAGAATTTCGGTTGGCATCAGTTCTGCTCCTCGAGCGCCTGTTCACTGTCGATCTGCCGTTGGGCTGTTTGCCCGCTCATGGCCATGGAAAGCACCGCCATGCGAACCGCGATGCCATAGGTAACCTGATTGAGAATGACCGATTGGCTGCCGTCCGCCACGGCCGACTCGATTTCGACGCCACGGTTGATGGGTCCCGGGTGCATGACGATGGCGTCCGGTTTGGCCAGCGCCATGCGCTGCGTGGTCAGGCCGTAGAGGCGGTAGAACTCACCCTCGCTGGGCAGCAGTCCGCCCTGCATCCGTTCACGCTGCAGGCGCAGCATGATCACCACGTCGACATCGCGCAGTCCTTCGTTCATGTCGTGATAGACCCTGACGCCGTACTGCTCGAGGCCAATCGGTAGCAGAGTCTTCGGGCCGATGACACGGATGTCCGGGCAACCGAGGGTGCGCAGGGCGAGCATGTTGGAACGGGCCACCCGCGAATGCAGGATGTCGCCGACGATCGCGACCGAAAGTTTTTCGAAGTCGCCCTTGTGGCGGCGGATGGTGAGCATGTCGAGCATGCCTTGGGTCGGGTGTGCATGGCGCCCGTCCCCGCCGTTGATGACGGCCACGTCAGGGCAAACCTGCTCGGCGATGAAATGTGCGGCCCCGGAATCGGCGTGACGCACAACGAACATGTCGGCGGCCATCGCCTCGAGGTTGCGCAGCGTGTCGGTAAGGGTTTCGCCTTTGCTGGTGGACGAGGTCGAGACGTTCAGCGTAATCACGTCCGCCGACAGCCGCTTGGCGGCCAGCTCGAAGGTCGTGCGGGTGCGCGTCGAGTTTTCGAAGAAGACGTTGCACACCGTCTTGCCGCGCAACAGCGGGACCTTCTTCACAGCCCTGGCGCCAACTTCCAAAAACGAGTCGGCGGTATCGAGAATTTCGGTGAGCAGGGCGCGCGGAAGGCCATCCAGGGACAGGAAATGGCGCAGCTGGCCGTGGTCGTTCAGCTGAAGCGGGCGCTTGGCGTCGGTAGGCGTCATCGCAGGAGTCTCAATTGGCGGAAGCGTAGGTCTGGTATTCGAGCGCGAGCGGCGCGGGGCCGAGCAGTTTGACGCGCTGGTCGGGTGGCAGCGACAGCGTGGCACCCACCACGTCCGGACGAATGGGCAGCTCGCGGGCGTTGAGGTCCAGCAGGCAGACCAGGCTGACACTGGCTGGACGGCCATAATCGAACAGCTCATTGAGTGCGGCACGTACGGTACGCCCGCTCATCAACACGTCATCGATCAGCACCAGATGCTGACCGTCGATTTCGAATGGCAGCGCCGAGGGGCGGACCTGTGGATGCAGGCCATTCTGGGTGAAGTCGTCGCGGTAAAACGATACATCCAGCACGCCGAGGGCTTCCTCGCGGCCACGCAAGTCCAGCAATGCCTGGGCGACCCAGACGCCGCCGGTATGGATTCCGATGAAGCGGGGTTCCGAGATGCCGTGGCTGCTCAGGTGCTGATCGAGTGCGGCGACCATTTCCGGCAGCAGTCGATCGGGGTTGGGCAGGGTCATCGTGTCTCTCCTTGAGGCGCGTCAGGCGCGCGGTTGTGCGGCCAGCCAGCCTTCGAGCAACAGTGCCGCGGCGAGCGCGTCGACTGGCCGCTCGCGGTAGCCGCCCTGTTGCCCGCCGCGTAGTCGCTCGCCTTTGGCTTCGTAAGTGGTCAAACGCTCGTCGTGGGTGAATACAGGCAGGTTGAAGCGGCCGTTGAGCCTGCGCGCGAACTTCTCCGCTCGGGCGCTCATCTCGCTGGGGCTGCCGTCCATGTTCAGTGGCAGGCCGACCACCAGGGCGTCCGGTTGCCATTCGCGCAACAGGGCCTCGATGTGCGACCAGTCGGGCACGCCGTTCTGCGCCTTGAGTACACAAAGTTCGCGTGCTTGACCGGTGATGGCCTGGCCGACCGCGACGCCGATCTGCTTGGTGCCATAGTCGAATCCCAGCAATAGGCGCAGCGCGCTCATGCGTGGCCGACCTGAGTGCTCAGCAGGTCGAGGTCGACCCCCAATGACGCGGCTGCGGCGGTCAGGCGCTGCTCGGGCGGAAGATCGAACAGGATATGCGGTTGCGCAGGGCAACTCAGCCAGGCGTTGTCGATCAGCTCCGCCTCCAGCTGCCCTGGTTGCCAGCCCGCGTAGCCGAGCGCGATGAAGTATTGCTTCGGTCCCCGGCCGTCGGCGATGGCGAACAGCACGTCCTGGGAGGTGGTGACGCCCAGCTCGCCGAGGCCGAGGGTGGCCTGGAACTGCGCGTCGGCCGGGTGCAGCACGAAGCCCCGGTCCGTTTGAACCGGCCCGCCGGAGAAGATTGTCACCTGCTGGTTCGCCGGGCTGCCGGGCTCGTCCGGTCGCAGCTGTTCGAGCACGTCTGCCAGATTCAGCCCGCTCGGGCGGTTGACGATCAGCCCCATCGCCCCCTCCCGGTTGTGCTCGATCAGGTAGATCAGCGTCTGGGCAAAGTTCGGGTCAGCCATGTGCGGCATGGCCATCAGAAAGTGGTGCTTGAGGTAGCTGGGCGAGGTTGCGTTCATGGACGCTAGCTTAAGCGTTGCAGGCGGGGCCGTGAAGCCGCCTGCGCGGGCTGGTTGCGCAACGGGTGCGCTGGGCAATGATCGTCGGATCAGCGGCTCGACAGCCGGTCACCCCGCTCGAAGCGCCAGGTTCTGATGATTTCGACCTGGTCGAACTTCTGCGCCAGTTCGCCGGAAAACGGGGCGAAGGGTGCGGCGAGTCGAACGATACGCATGGCTGCCTCGTCGAGCACGGCTTGCCCGGAAGACTCCAGGACGCGAAGCTCCTGGACCGCGCCGTTGCGATCGACGATCACAAGCATGCGCAGGCTGCCGTAGATGCGTTGACGGCGAGCTTCGTCGGGGTAGTTGAGGTTGCCGATGCGCTCGACCTTCTTGCGCCACTCGTCGCGATACCAGGCGCTGATATCGCGCATCGTCGCCGCGCTGTTCTGACGGCTGACACGCGGTCGTTTGGCATACTGCTCGACCTGCTGCGCCAACTCGGCCTCCAGGCTCGCGATTTCCGAGCTGAGCTGCGAGCTGTCATAGACCGGAGCGGGCGGTGCCTGCGGTTTGGGCGGGTTGTCCGTAGCCTTCTCCGCCGTTTTCTCCGGCTGCGGTGCGCGGGTGGCGACGGCTGTCTTCTGTGTCTCGTTGCGGCGGCTCGGAGGCGGCGCCGACGCAGGCGTGACCTTGCGCACCTGGGTATCCTGGAAAGGCGCTTGCTCGGTGGTTTTCGGCGACGCCTTGTGTTCCAGCGTGCCGCTGCCTTGCTGGTTGTCCTGGGCGAGGAAGTCGGCTTCCTTCGGCTTGTCTTCGCTTTTGAAGGTGGACAGGGTGATTTCCAGCGTCTTGCTGGTCTGCTTGGGCGTGGAAAGGCTGAAGCCGAGCCCCAGGATCAATGCGGCATGCAAGACGGCGGCGAGGAACAGCGTAAAGCCGAGACGATCCGCCGGACGGACATCGGTATGGGCAGGAATGGGTCGGCGTGTTGCAGCGTTCATCGCATTTCAGTCAGCTCGAAGTGCGCGCAGTCTGCCCAGCGTGACTGCAAAAGTCTATGAACCAGGCGGCAGCTTTGATGAGCGGATAAAAGAGGCGCTGGGTGACGAGTCGGCTACCGGACCGCACACCTTCAGCCGTGGCCGCGGCCGGCCGAGAGGCCAGCCGCGCAGAGCTGTCAGGCGCGGGAGCGGCTTGCCAGCTTGTCGGCGATGGCGTCCATCAAGCGCTCGCCGATCCGGGTGTCGAACGCATTGTCGATCTCGCGAATGCAGGTCGGGCTGGTGATGTTGATCTCGGTGAGGAAGTCACCGATCACGTCCAGGCCAACGAAGAGCAGCCCGCGCTCGCGCAACGCCGGTCCGACGATGGCGGCGATTTCCCGGTCGCGGTCGGAAAGCGGCTGTGCGACACCGCGACCACCGGCGGCGAGATTGCCGCGGGTTTCCCCTGCTGCCGGAATACGCGCCAGGCAATAGGGCACTGGCTCGCCGTCGATCATCAGGATGCGCTTGTCGCCGTCCTTGATGGCAGGAATGTAGCGCTGCGCCATGATCTGGCGGCTGCCATGCTCGGTCAGCACTTCGAGGATCACCGACAGGTTCGGGTCGCCTTCGCGGTGACGGAATATGGAAGCGCCACCCATCTCATCCAATGGTTTGAGAATGATGTCACGCTGCTCGCGGGCGAACTCCCGCAGAATGTCGGACCGTCGGCTGACAAGGGTCGGCGGTGTGCACTGCGGAAACTGCGTTGCGAAGAACTTCTCGTTGCAGTCACGCAGGCTCTGCGGACGATTGACCACTAGCGTACCGGCCTGTTCGGCGAGCTCCAGCAGATAGGTGGCGTACACGTACTCGCTGTTGAAGGGCGGGTCCTTGCGCATCAGGATGACGTCGAGTTCGGCCAGCGGCTTGTCGGCTTCTTCCCCAGTCTCGTACCAATGCTCGGGGTCGTTGAAGACCGTAAGCGGGCGCATGCGGGCGCGCGCCTCGCCGCCAAGCTGATAAAGGTCGCGCTGCTCCATGTAGTAGATCGTCCAGCTGCGGGCTTGGGCTGCCAGCAGCATGGCCAGCGAGCTGTCCTTCTTGAAGGCGATCTGCGCGATTGGATCCATGATGATCCCGACGCGAACGGTCATGTGATGATCTCCAACGAAAGGCAGAGCGGAGCTGCCAGGGCCTTGAAATGTCGACGCAGATTGGCGGCGGTTGTGCGTTGGGTCAAGGAAAATCCCCCTGCTCCGGCGGTAGATGGCTTGCTTTTGAGGAGTGTGCTAAAAAGGTCCGGCGATTGGGTGCAGCCCATCGATGGCAGGGCCTCTGGCGCACTGACATAACGATAAACTACGACTCACCGAGGCGATGGTAGGGCGAAATGGAACAGCACTCCGAGGGCTTGAAGGTCATGGTGATCGACGATTCGAAGACGATTCGTCGCACGGCCGAAACGCTACTGAAAAAAGTAGGTTGTGATGTCATCACGGCGGTGGATGGCTTCGATGCGCTCGCCAAGATTGCCGATAGTCACCCGCGCATCATTTTCGTCGATATCATGATGCCCCGGCTGGATGGTTATCAGACCTGCGCGTTGATCAAGAACAACAGCTCGTTCAAATCCACTCCGGTCATCATGCTGTCTTCCAAGGATGGCCTGTTCGACAAGGCCAAGGGGCGAATCGTGGGGTCTGATCAGTACCTCACCAAGCCTTTCAGCAAAGAAGAGTTGCTCGGTGCTATCAAGGCCCATGTGCCTGATTTCGCACCGGTAGAGCAAGTATCCTGAAGTTCGGCCCTGTGTGCCGCTGAAGCCTTTCCCACGGAGAAAACATGGCTCGCGTTCTGATTGTTGATGACTCGCCGACCGAAATGTACAAGCTGACTGCCATGCTCGAAAAGCATGGCCATGTCGTTCTGAAAGCGGAAAACGGTGCCGACGGCGTAGCGCTTGCTCGGCAGGAAAAACCGGATGCCGTCTTGATGGATATCGTCATGCCCGGCCTGAATGGCTTTCAGGCCACTCGTCAGCTGACCAAAGATGCTGAAACCAGTCACATTCCGGTAATCATTGTGACCACCAAGGACCAGGAAACCGATAAGGTCTGGGGCAAGCGCCAGGGCGCCAAGGATTACCTGACCAAGCCGGTCGATGAAGCGACGCTGCTGAAGACCCTGAACGCCGTGCTTGCCGGCTGATAAGGCGGTTTCGTAATTCGGACAAGGGATGTTGCGACATGTCGGATTCGCCTACGCCGTTTCAGCGACTCCTGGAGATCGATAGCCGCTGCCGGGCGTTGGCTGCCGGACTGCCTTCGCAACAGGAGGCCGTCCAAACCTGGGCGGGGATTGGTTTTCGTATGGGGGGGCGATTGTTTGTCGCTCCAATGGGGGAGGTTGGTGAGATTCTCCACGAACCGCGTTACACCTTGTTGCCCGGCGTGAAAACCTGGGTCAAGGGTGTAGCCAACGTGCGTGGCAGGTTGTTGCCGGTCATGGATCTGTGCGGCTATTTCGGCCTCGAGCTGTCTCCGCTGCGCAAGCAGCGGCGGGTGCTGGTGGTCGATCATCAGGATGTGTTCGCTGGTTTGACGGTCGACGAGGTCTTCGGCATGCAGCACTTCCCGGTGGATGCTTTCTCCGAGCAGCTGCCGCCGGTCGAGGCGTCGATTCAACCCTTCATTCATGGCGTCTTCCAGCGCGAGCAACCCTGGCTGGTGTTCAGCCCTCACGCGCTGGCCGCGCATCAGACATTTCTGGACGTGGCGTATTGATTTAGGCGGGGCTGGCTGATGCCGGCCTTTTGGTTCTTGGAAGGAAACGTAAGGGTGGTCCAGGCGGGGGCCGGAAAAAATGAAAAAAATGAACGCGAATGCACTGCTTGCAGGGGTCCGTAGCAATACGTTGATCGCCGGGCTGTTTATCCTTCTGATCGTGTCGATGGTGTTGTTGTTCGTGAACTTCGCGTACATCAATACCCAAGCCGACTATGACAATGAATACATCGGACACGCAGGTGAGCTGCGAGTTCTGTCTCAGCGCATCGCAAAGAACGCTGTAGAGGCGGCCGCCGGTACCGCGGAAGCGTTCGATTCGTTGAAAGAAGCACGCAACGACTTCAGCGAGCGTTGGGGTTATCTATCCGAAGGCGATGATCGCATCGGCTTGCCAGCGGTTCCGCAATCGTTGCAGGCCGAGGTCGCGGCAGTGCAACAGGACTGGGACACGCTGCGGCAGAACACCGACGCCATCCTTGCTAGCAAGCAGACCGTGCTGTCGCTGCATCAGGTTGCGGCAACCCTCGCCGAGACCATTCCTCAACTGCAGGTCGAATACGAGGAAGTGGTGGATATCCTGCTGGAAAGTGGCGCGCCGGCCGCCCAGGTATCCGTGGCTCAGCGGCAATCGCTGCTCGCCGAACGGATTCTGGGTTCGGTGAACAAAGTGCTTTCCGGCGACCAGGACTCGGTACAGGCGGCCGACATGTTCGGCCGTGACGCGAGTTTGTTCGGTCGCGTACTCAACGCGATGCTCGAAGGCAACGAAGCCATGGGCATCACCCGCGTCAATGATGCCGAAGCGCTGGATCGCCTGGCTGCGATTTCCGAGCTGTTCCAGTTCGTGTCGGGCTCGGTGGACGAGATCCTTGAAACCTCTCCCGAACTGTTCCAGGTTCGCGAATCGTCGAACAGTATCTTCGAGGTCTCGCAGACCCTGCTCGACAAGACGTCGGCGCTGACCCAAGGCCTTCAGGGGCGTGCCGATGCCCGATACGCCAACACGTTGGCCGGCTATGTGCTCGGTGCGCTGGCGCTGGCCTCGATCCTGTTGATCGGTCTGGTCATGGTCCAGGAGACCCGTCGTCGCTTGAGCGAGACGGCCGAGAAGAACGAGCGTAACCAGACGGCGATTCTGCGCCTGCTCGACGAAATCGGTGACCTGGCGGACGGTGACCTGACCGTGGCGGCAACCGTTACCGAAGACTTCACCGGCGCGATCGCCGATTCGATCAACTACTCCATCGACCAGCTGCGTGATCTGGTCGAAACCATCAATCAGACGGCCGTACAGGTATCCGGCGCCGCGCAGGAAACCCAGGCGACCGCGATGCATCTGGCCGAGGCTTCCGAGCACCAGGCGCAGGAAATCGCCGGGGCATCCGCGGCGATCAACGAAATGGCCGTATCGATTGACCAGGTATCGGCTAACGCCGCCGAATCCTCCGCGGTAGCCGAGCGTTCGGTAGCGATCGCCAACAAGGGCAACGAAGTGGTGCACAACACCATCACCGGCATGGACAACATCCGTGAACAGATCCAGGACACCTCCAAGCGCATCAAGCGTCTCGGTGAATCGTCCCAGGAGATCGGTGACATCGTTAGCCTGATCAACGACATTGCCGACCAGACCAACATTCTGGCATTGAACGCGGCCATTCAGGCTTCGATGGCGGGCGATGCGGGCCGGGGCTTCGCCGTGGTTGCGGACGAAGTACAGCGACTCGCCGAGCGCTCCTCCGCGGCGACCAAGCAGATCGAAGCGCTGGTCAAGACGATTCAGACGGACACCAACGAAGCGGTTATCTCGATGGAGCAGACCACCTCCGAGGTGGTTCGCGGTGCCCGCCTGGCCCAGGACGCGGGTGTTGCCCTGGAAGAGATCGAGAAGGTATCGAAGAGCCTTGCGGCACTCATCCAGAACATCTCCAACGCCGCACGGCAGCAGGCTTCGTCGGCTGGCCATATCTCCAACACCATGAACGTCATTCAGGAAATCACCTCGCAGACGTCGTCAGGTACCACCGCCACTGCGAAGAGCATCGGTAACCTCGCGAAGATGGCCAACGAGATGCGCCACTCGGTATCCGGCTTCACGTTGCCGGCAACGCAGGACCAGGCTTGATGGGAGCACGGCAGCCAGTAACGGCTGCCGTGGACGTTCACGGGTAAGGGGCAAGGCATGCAGCCAAGTGTTGACTGGTCATTGAGACCCTTGGCCGATATGTCGTCAGCGGAGTTTCATGACTGGCAGGCCTTGCTCGAAGAGCGCTCGGGCCTGGTGGTCACCGAGCAGCGTAGGACGTTCCTTCAGGCGAACCTGAGCAGCCGCATGCGCGAAATCGGAGTGACTGATTACGCCAGCTACTATCGCCAGGTGACCGACGGTCCCAGGGGCGCGGTGGAATGGTCGACTCTGATGGATCGCCTGACGGTCCAGGAGACGCGCTTCTTCCGCCACCCGCCCTCGTTCGCCCTGCTCTGTAACTATATGCGGCAGCGCCACGAGTCGCGTGATAGCGCGGCGCAGCCCTGGTCGTTATGGAGTGTCGGATGCGCCAGCGGCGAGGAAACCTATTCGCTCGCGATCTGTGCAGCCGAGGCGCTGGGCCATGGGCAGGCCGAGGCGACTTATGGCGTGATCGGTACCGATATCAGCCTCAATGCTTTGGCGCGTTCACGCGAGGGCCTGTACACCCACCGACGGCTCGAGCAGTTGGATCCTGAACTGCGCAAACGGTATTTCCAGCAGCGTGCGGACGAGCGATTCCAAGTTATACCGAGCCTGGCGTCACGCGTTTGCTTTGCCAAACTCAACGTATTGGAGCTGGCGAGCGCACCAATGTCCGATATGGACGTCATTTTTTGTCAGAACCTGTTGATCTATTTCCGTCGCTGGCGCCGCCGCGAAATCCTCAATCGCCTGGTCGAGCGCATGGTGCCTGGGGGCTTGCTGGTGATCGGCGTGGGCGAGGTGGTCGGCTGGCAGCACCCGGAGCTGGTGCCCGTGGCTGATAGTCAGGTTTTGGCCTTTATCCGGAAAAGTTTATGAGCGGAGTCGCTATGGGTGATCGGCACGATTATGTCGCCCTGGAGTGGGTGAAAGGCGAAATAGCCGAAACGCTGAAACAGGCGCGGCAGGCCTTGGAAGCGTTCGTCGAAAACCCGCAAGACTCGACGCGGATGCGCTTCTGCCTGACCTATGTGCATCAGGTGCACGGCACCCTGCAGATGGTCGAGTTCTACGGCGCTGCACTGCTCGCTGAGGAGATGGAGCAACTTGCCCGTGCCTTGATGGATGGTGACGTTGCCAGCCAGACCGAAGCGCTCGAAGTGCTCATGCAGGCGATCCTGCAGATGCCGGTGTACCTGGATCGCATCCAGAGTGCACGCCGCGATCTGCCCATGGTCGTACTGCCCCTGCTCAACGATCTGCGCGCCGCGCGGGGCGAGAAATTGCTGTCGGAAACCAGCCTGTTCTCACCCGATATGTCGGCGCGTGCGCCAGCGCTTTCCCATGAGTTTCTGGCTCAACGGCGGACCGAAGAGCTGCCGGGCCTGCTGCGCAAATTGCGGCAAATGCTGCAGGTTGCATTGGTCGGCGTCATTCGTAATCAGGACCTGCCCACCAACCTGGGCTATATGGCGCGGGTGTTCGCGCGCCTGGAAATGCTCTGCAAAGAAGCTCCGTTGGGCGCGTTGTGGCAGATCGCATCGGGCGTGGTCGAGGGGCTCGCCAGCGGTGCGGTCGCCAATGGCACCACGGTTCGAAACCTGCTGCGCCAGGTCGACAAGGAACTCAAGCGTCTCGTTGCCCAAGGCGCCGACGGCATCAACCAACCGGCACCTGACGAGCTGATCAAGAACCTGCTCTTCTACATCGCCAAGGCACCTACCGACTCTCCTCGCATCCAGGCACTGAAGGCTGAATACAGCCTCGATGATGCGCTGCCCGACAGCACTCTGGTGGACGAAGAGCGCGCCCAGCTGGCGGGGCCGGACCGTGGGGCGATGCGTTCGGTCGTCGCCGCGCTGTGCGAGGAACTGGTTCGCGTCAAGGATAGCCTGGACCTGTTCGTGCGTAGCGATCGTCTCGGGCTGGCCGAGCTCGGCGCGTTGCAGGCTCCACTCAAGCAGATCGCCGATACGCTCGCTGTGCTGGGGTTCGGTCAGCCACGTCGGATCGTCCTCGATCAGATCGGCGTGATCGAAGCGCTGGCTCAAGGGCAGCGGCAACCTGACGACGCGGCGTTGATGGACGTTGCAGGGGCATTGT
Organism: Stutzerimonas stutzeri; assembly: GCF_019090095.1. Taxonomy (NCBI): domain Bacteria; kingdom Pseudomonadati; phylum Pseudomonadota; class Gammaproteobacteria; order Pseudomonadales; family Pseudomonadaceae; genus Stutzerimonas; species Stutzerimonas stutzeri. The sequence continues at coordinate 690,861 of NZ_JAGQFP010000002.1, forward strand.
TGTATGTCGAGGCGACGCTGGCCGGCATGGTCGGCGGTACGTCGGACGAGCGAGGCGAAGAAAGTCACTTGCCCACCACAGACGTGGCGCAGATTCACCGCTTGGTGATTCGCGAGGCAAGGACCGGTCTGGAGCAAGCCAAGGACGCGATCATCGAGTTCATCGCCTCGCAGTGGAACCATCAGCACCTGGCTCGCGTGCCCGAGTTGCTGACCCAATCGCGCGGTGGCCTGGCCATGGTTCCACTGGCGCGCGCGGCTGCGTTGCTGGACGCCTGCAACCGCTACATCCAGGAGCAGTTGCTTGCTCAGCAGGCGATACCGGACTGGCAGAGCCTGGATACACTCGCCGATGCGATCACCAGCGTCGAGTACTACCTCGAGCGCCTCAGCGAGGACTGCGGCTCACAAGGCGATCTGATTCTCGACGTTGCCGAAGAAAGTTTGCAGGCCTTGGGTTACCCGCTTCGTGAGCCGGCCGCGGCTGTGCCCGATCCGGTCGCTGCCGAGGCAAGCCTTGAGTGGCACGATCCGTTGGACGAGATCGAAGTCCTTCTGCCGGAACCGGCTCCGGAAGCCATACCTGAGCAGCCACCTGAGGATGTCGAGGCGCTCGAGGCCGACGCGTTCGGGTTCGACGAGTCGAACCCGGGTGAATCGGATATTGCGCTTGAGTGGATCGATGACGCGACCCCTGCCAGTGATAGCGCTGGATCTGACGCAGCAGTCGAGCCGGAAGATTGGCTCGGACTTGAACCGCTGTCCGAACAGGATGCCGCTCCGGGGGCCGATGATTCCGCACTCGGTATCGACGTCGACGAGTCGCCTGCCGACGAGCCGCACGGCTTCACCTTGGAGTGGAGCGAAGCCGAAATGGCCGAACTCGACATGCCCGAGGTGGTATTGCCTGAGCGGATGGAGCAGTCGGTCGCCGCCGAACCAGCGATGACCATGGAAGACGTGATGGCCGCGCCGGTCAGTTCGATCAACCCGCCGGCGCAGGACGTCCCGCCGAGTTTGCTGCCGCCGCCCGAAGGCGAAGAGCCGGTTGATGACGACCTGCTCGAGGTGTTCATCGAGGAAGCCGCCGAGGTGCTCGAAACGATCGGCGAGTACTTGCCACGTTGGTGCGCCGATACCGCCGACAAGGAAGCGCTCGGCGAGGTGCGGCGGGCATTCCATACCCTCAAGGGCAGCGGGCGCATGGTGCGCGCGTTGATCATCGGCGAACTGGCCTGGTCGGTCGAAAACCTGCTCAACCGCGTGCTCGACCGTAGCATCGAGGCAAGCCAGCCGGTGCGCAACCTGGTCACCGATGTGGTTGCTCTTATGCCCGCGCTGGTCGAGGAGTTCGCCGCCAAGTCGCAGCGCCAGCGCGATGACGTCGACCGGCTCGCCGCCGACGCGCATGCCCTGGCGAAAGGATTGCCGACCGATCCGGGCCCGTCTGGCGGTGTCTCGCTTGATGAGCCGAGTGTGGCGCCGGCGGTCGAGGATGCCCTGGATCCGCAGTTGCTGGAGATTTTCCGCAACGAGGCCGAGGCCCATCTCACCACCCTGGTCGACTATCTGGCCGATTGCGCGCAACGCCTTCCCCAGCCGGTGACCGACGCCTTGCAACGGGCGCTGCATACCCTCAAAGGCAGCGCGCACATGGCCGGCATCCTGCCGGTCGCTGAGATCGCCACGCCACTGGAAAAGATGGTCAAGGAGTTCAAGGCCAACCTGATTTCGATGGATCTGGCCGAGGCCGAGCTGATTCAGGCCGCCGAGCAATTGCTGCGCCGTGGACTCGAGAATCTTGAGCATGATCCGTTGGCGCCGATCGAAGGCGCTGAAGCGTTCATCGCCCGGGTTCACGCCCTGCACCAGGCTCGGCTGGCTGACGCCGGCGAGCGGGCCGGCGGCGAAAAGGGCGAGCCGCGCGATCCGGGGATGATTGCGCTGTTTCTCTCGGAAGGCATGAATATCCTGCTGGATGCCGAGGACTTGCTGCATAGCTGGCGCGAGCATCCGGCCGAGCGCCAAGAGCTGACTGCGTTGCTGGAAGAACTGACGACGCTTGGCCTCGGGGCACAGATGGCTGATCTGCCGCAGATCGATGCCCTGTGTCAGGTTCTGCTCGATCTTTACGCGGTGGTGCAGGACGGGCGCCTGGCGGTCAGTGAGCGCTTCTTCGACGGTGTCGAACAGGGCCATGAGGCCCTTGTCGGCATGATGGATCAGGTTGCGGCCGGCTTGCAGGTTACCGGTCAGCCCGAGTTGGTGGCTCGCCTCGAGGCGTTGCTGGGCGAGGCGATCGATCCACAGACCTATGAGCTGCCAGGCGAAGCGTTGCCGCTTGATGGCCATGACGACACCGCTTCGATCGATGACGTCGCCGAGCCTGTAGCCGAAGCCGAAGCCGAAGCCGAAGCCTGGCCTGCGGAACCTCACGTGGCGCACAGCGCGCTCGACGAGGAGATGGTCGATATCTTTCTCGACGAGGCCGTCGACTTGCTTGAAAGCGCCGGCGGCGCGCTGGAGCGCTGGCTTGGCGATCCGGCCAACCAGCTGGCGCTTTCGGCGCTGCTGCGTGATCTGCACACGCTCAAGGGTGGCGCGCGGATGGCGGAAGTCCGCCCGATCGGCGATCTTGCGCATGAGCTCGAAACGCTCTACGAGGGGTTGTCCGATGGTCGCTATGTTCACACGGACGACCTCGCCAGCTTGCTCCAGCGCAGCCACGATCAACTAGCGGTGCAGCTCGAGCAGCTCCAGGCGAATAAGCCGATGGATGCTGCGGCGACGTTGATCGAGCAGATTCGGGCCTATCGCCAGGGCATCACGCCGAGCTTGGGTTGTGATGCCGATCAGCCGGCTGATGCGGATGCGCCTGAAGGTATTGTCGAGGCGACGCTCGACGAGACTCCCGAGCCCTTGGAGTCTCTGAAGCTGAATGATGAGCCGCCGCTCCTGTCCGGTGCGATCGATGAGGCCGGTGACCCGGATATCCCCTCTTCAGACGTCCAGGAAGAGCCGGTCGAGTCCGAGCCGGTAGAGCTTGAAGCGTACGACCTGGAGGACGCGCTCGAAGAAGCGCCAGCGCAGCCAGCATCTGAGCTGGACGAGCCAGTGGATACCGACCTCGCGCAGCCTATTGCCCAGCCGGAGCCGGAGCCGGAGCCGGAGCCGGAGTTGGAGTTGGAGTTGGAGCCGGAGTTGGAGGCAGAGTCGGAGCCAGAGCCTGACGACACCCCCTGGAACAGTCGTGATCCCGAACTGGTGGAAATCTTCCTCGAAGAAGGCTTCGACATCATCGAGCGCGCCGCCGCCTCGTTACAGCGCTGGATGGACGATGTCGACAACAGTTTTGAAATCGAAGCGTTACAGCGGGATCTGCATACGCTCAAAGGCGGCGCGCGGATGGCGGACATCCGCGAGATTGGCGATCTGGCGCATGAGCTTGAATACCTCTACGAAGGGCTGTGCGCTGGCAATTACCGGGCAAGTCCGACGTTGTTCGTCTTGCTGCAGAGTTGCCATGACCGGCTGGCGGCCATGCTCGACGCCGTGCGTGCGTATCGAGAACTGCCCAGCGGGCAGGATCTGATCGAAACCATCGGTCAATTCAGGGCCAATCCGGACGAGCAACTGAGCATTCCCAGCAGCGTGGCGCTGACCGCCGCGCCGGATTCGGCCGAGGCGGAGATCCTCGACATTTTCATCGAGGAGGCCGATGACCTGCTCGAGGAGATGGAATCGGCGCTCGGACGGTGGGAGGCCTCGCGTGATAGCACCGCGCCGGTCACCGACATGATGCGCGTGCTGCATACGCTCAAGGGCGGGGCACGCCTGGCCGGCCAGGGGGACCTGGGCGATATGGCGCACGATCTGGAGCAACGCCTAAGCGAAGCGCAACTGCAGGGCGGCCCCTGGATGGACAGCCTCTTCCTGGATGTGCAGGGCGGCTACGATGGGCTGCTCAAGGAAGTGGAAGCGATGCGCTCACGGTTGGCCAGCGACGCGGACATCGCGGCGCCCGAGCTGCCGTCGGAAAACGCTCAGGCGCCTCGTCCCGATACCTCTGTGATCGTTCTCGACACGCCGATCCTGGCGGTCAGCGCGCCAACGCAGGAGGTTACGGCGTCGGCCAAGGTGCTGCCATTCATCCGTCGGGCCGAACAAGCGGCACTGGATGCCGCCTCCCGCCGAGCACCGCAGGAGCTGGTGAAGGTACCTGCCGATCTGCTCGAGGGCCTGGTCAACCTGGCGGGCGAAACGTCGATCTTCCGGGGTCGAGTCGAGCAGCAGGTCAGCGACGTCGCCTTCACCCTGGGCGAAATGGAAGCGACCATCGAGCGTGTGCGCGACCAGCTGCGACGGCTGGATACCGAAACGCAGGCGCAGATCCTCAGCCGCTACCAGGCCGAGGCCGAGCGTGCTGGCTACGATGATTTCGACCCTCTGGAAATGGACCGTCATTCTCAGCTCCAGCAGCTCTCCCGAGCGCTGTTCGAGTCCGCATCCGACCTGCTGGATCTGAAGGAAACCCTGGCTGCGCGTAACCGTGACGCCGAAACCCTGTTGTTGCAGCAGGCGCGGGTCAATACCGAGCTGCAGGAAGGACTCATGCGCACTCGCATGGTGCCGTTCGACCGGCTCGTGCCGCGTCTGCGGCGGATCGTGCGCCAGGTCGCCAGCGAGCTTGGCAAGCAGGTCGAATTCCATGTGGGCAACGCGACTGGGGAAATGGACCGCAGCGTGCTTGAGCGCATCGTCGCGCCGTTGGAGCACATGCTCCGCAACGCCGTGGACCACGGCATCGAACCCACGACCAAGCGCGTGGCGGCAGGCAAGCCGGAGCAGGGCAACATTCGCCTGGAACTGGGCCGTGAGGGCGGCGACATCGTCTTGTCGCTGAGCGATGACGGCGCTGGTATCAATCTGGAAGCCGTTCGCCGCAAGGCGATCGAGCGTGGCCTGATGACCCCTGGCAATGACCTGTCGGATCATGAGGTGCTGCAGTTCATTCTCGAGGCGGGTTTCTCCACCGCCGAAAAGGTCACGCAGATCTCCGGACGCGGTGTGGGCATGGATGTGGTGCATTCGGAGGTCAAGCAGCTCGGTGGCTCGATGAGTATCGAGTCGACACTCGGTAGCGGTACGCGCTTCCTGATCCGCCTGCCGTTCACCGTGTCGGTCAACCGGGCCCTGATGGTCTATTCCGGTGAAGATCTGTATGCGATTCCGCTCAATACCATCGAGGGTATCGTGCGGGTCTCGCCCTACGAGCTCGAAGCCTATTACCAGCCAGGCGCGTCGCGCTTCGAGTACGCGGGGCAAACCTATGAGCTGCGCTATCTCGGTGAGCTGCTGAACAATGGCCAGCGGCCCAAGCTGGTCGGCCAGAGCCTGCCCCTGCCGGTGATCCTGGTGCGCTCGAACGAGCACAGCGTGGCGGTGCAGGTCGATAGCCTGGCCGGCTCCCGCGAGATCGTGGTGAAAAGCCTGGGGCCACAGTTCGCCACGGTGCCGGGCATTTCCGGCGCAACTATTCTCGGCGACGGTCGGGTGGTGGTGATTCTCGACCTGCTCGCGACCATCCGTGTGCTTCATGCACATCTGCTCACGCAGCAGCAGCCGTTGCGTCTGTTCGGCGACGATGAGTCGGTCGAGGTCGAGGTCGATCGTCCAACCCTGGTCATGGTGGTGGACGACTCGGTGACCGTACGCAAGGTCACCAGCCGCCTGCTCGAGCGCAACGGCATGAACGTGCTGACGGCCAAGGATGGGGTCGACGCGATCACCCAACTGCAGGAGCGCAAACCGGACATCATGCTGCTCGACATCGAGATGCCGCGCATGGACGGTTTCGAAGTGGCCACGCTGGTACGTCACGATGAGCATCTGAAGGACCTGCCCATCATCATGATCACCTCGCGAACCGGGGAAAAGCACAGGGACCGCGCCATGGGTATCGGCGTCAACGAATACCTCGGCAAGCCGTACCAGGAATCGCTGTTGCTCGAGACGATCCAGCAATTGGTCAAGCGTCATGACTGAACTGCCGACTGCACGCATTGGCGTGATCGCTGACACCTCATTGCAGCGGCACGTGCTGCAGCAGGCGTTGAGCGGCAACGGCTACAAGGTGGTCCTCAATAGCGATCCGGCTCGGTTGCAGGAGGCGGATCTGCTGGCGGTGGAGGCCGATCTTTGGTTGGTCGACCTGGCCCAGACAGAAGAGTCTCCGCTGGTCAACGCATTGCTCGAGCGGGACAGCTGCCCGGTTCTGTTCGGTGAAGGACACGCGCCCGAGCGTCATTCCGAGCACTATCCGCGTTGGGAGCGGCGCTTGTTCGGTAAGTTGAAACGCCTGGTGGGGGATCCGTCCCGGGTCGTGGGCCCGCGTCTTGAGGGGCTGCGCGCGGAGGCAGAGCGGCCGAAGCCGATAGAGCTGCCCGGCGCGTTACTGGCCGCTGAGTCGGTCGCAGGCGAGCCGGCGGCCGAAGTCTGGTTGCTGGCGGCATCGCTGGGCGGTCCCGAGGCGGTGAAGGCGTTTCTCGACGCATTGCCCGAGGGCTTGCCGATTGGCTTCGTCTACGCCCAGCACATCGAGGCCAGCTTCGAATCGGCGCTGTCGCAAGCCGTAGGACGCCATAGCCAGTGGCGCGTCAACCAGAGTCGTGAGCACGATCCGATTCGTTGCGGCGAGGTGGTGATTGCGCCGGTCGGCCAGGAAATGAGCTTCGGCAAGGACGGCGCCATGCTGTTCAGCGGGCGTAGCTGGCCAGAGCCCTACAGCCCTTCCATCGATCAGATGATGCTTAACCTGGCCCAGCAGTTCGGCAGCCGTTGCGGCGTTATCGCATTCAGTGGCATGGGCAGCGATGGCAACGCGGCGGCAGCGTACGTGTTGCGCCAGGGCGGCCGAGTCTGGACCCAGCGCGCCGACTCCTGCGTCTGCTCGAGCATGCCCGACAGCCTGCGCGAGGGCGGCTACAGCTCGTTCAGCGGCGATCCGCGCGAACTGGCCCAGGCGCTGGTTTCTCACCTGGCCCAGCAGACCAACCCGCCCGTTGCGGCTTTGCATTTGGAAAATCCATGAGTCAATCCGTTACCACCCAGGACACCGTCGCCAGCATTACCGGCTTGCTGGTGCCGCTGGCCGATCGCACGCTGCTGCTGCCCAACGTGGCTGTCGCCGAATTGATCCCTTATCGCGCGCCGCACGCCACCGAAGGCGCTCCTTCCTGGTTTCTCGGGCAGGTCCCGTGGCGTGATCTGCGATTGCCGTTGCTGTCGTTCGAGGCGGCGTCCGGCGGGCAACCCGAAATCGGGCCGCAGGCGCGGGTGGCCGTGCTCAACGCGCTGGGTGGCCGCGACCACGTGAAATTCATTGCCCTGCTGGTGCAGGGCATCCCGCGTTCGGTCAAGGTCGATCCCAGCTTGGCGCGCTCGGATGTCGCCTTGGCGCCGCTGGAGCTGGATGCGGTCAACTTCGGTGACGCCCTGGCGCGTATCCCGGATCTCGTGGCGCTGGAGCAGAAGCTGGCGGACGCCGGGCTGATCTGACCGCGACCCGCGCTCGGTGACCGGCCGTGGCGTGTCGGCATGCTCAGGGCTCGGGTGGGAAATCGCCCCATAACTGCTGCGCCACGCTCAGCGCCACCACCGGCGCCGTCTCGGTGCGCAAGACGCGAGGGCCGAGGCGGGCGGAATGGAAACCTGCTTCACGGGCCTGGGCCACTTCACCATCGCTCAAGCCGCCCTCGGGGCCGATCAGGATGGCCAAGGTGGCGGGCGGTTGATGCGAGGTCAACGGCTCGGCCAGCGGATGCAACACCAGCTTGAGCGCCGCGTCCACCGCCAGCCATTCGCTTAACGGCATCGGCGAATGAATGACCGGGATGACCGAGCGGCCGCACTGCTCACAGGCGCTGATGGCGATCTGGCGCCAATGAGCCAGGCGTTTGTCCGCGCGTTCTTCGTTCAGGCGTACTTCGCAGCGCTCGCTGATGATGGGGGTGATCTCTGCGGCGCCCAATTCGGTGGCTTTCTGGATCGCCCAGTCCATCCGCTCGCCCCGCGACAGGCCCTGACCCAGATGGATGCGCAGGTTCGACTCGGGCAGACCGGGCAGCGTGTCGCGCAGATCGACCGTGACGCGCTTCTTGCCGACCTCGACCAGCTCGCCCCGGTACTCGTGGCCACTGCCGTCGAACAGTTGCACCGCCGCGCCAGTCGTCAGTCTTAGCACCCGGCCGATGTAGTGTGCAGCGGCCTCAGGCAGGTCTTGCAGGCCAAGCGCGAGTGGCGCGTCGATGAAGAATCGGGATATACGCATCGGACAGGCTACGGTCGAAAGAAGGAGTGGCAGTCTATCGCCTAAGCCGCAAGGCCTGAAGCCTGCGGCCGTTCAGGGACATCAACCCGGATCGCGAAACTCGTCGGGCGCGTCCGCTGCGATGGCGACGCTTACGGCTGCACGGGTCGCTATATCGATGCCTTCGCTGGCGACCTCCGCCAGGAAGTCGATCTGCTCCTCGGTGATGGTGTATGGCGGCAGAAAATACACCACGCTGCCCAGCGGACGTAACAGGGCGCCACGTTGCAGCGCGTGCTGATAGACCTTCAGTCCGCGACGCTCCTGCCAGGGATAGGCGGTCTTGCTGGCCTTGTCCTGTACCATCTCGATCGCGACGGCCATACCCGTCTGGCGTACCTCGGCGACATGGGGATGATCGGCCAGGTGTACGGTGGCGCTGGCCATGCGAGCTGCCAGGGCTTTGTTGGCCTCGATCACGTTGTCCCGCTCGAAGAGGTCCAGCGTTGCCAGCGCCGCGGCGCAAGCCAGCGGATTGCCGGTGTAGGTATGCGAGTGGAGGAAGGCGCGCAAGGTCGCGTAGTCGTCATAGAACGCCTGATACATCCGGTCGGTGGTCAGCACGGCGGCCATTGGCAGATAACCGCCAGTGAGCGCTTTGGACAAACACAGGAAATCGGGCGTGATGCCGGCCTGTTCGCAGGCGAACAGGGTGCCGGTGCGGCCAAAACCGACAGCAATCTCGTCGTGGATCAGGTGCACATCGTAGCGATCGCAGGCCTCGCGCAGCAGCTTGAGATACACCGGGTGATACATGCGCATGCCGCCCGCGCCCTGAATGAGCGGCTCGACGATTACGGCAGCGATCTGATCGTGGTGCTCGGCCAAGGTCTGCTCCATGTGCGCGAACATCTGGCGTGAGTGTTCCTCCCAGCTCACCCCGTCGGGGCGCAGATAACAATCGGGGCTGGGAACCTTGAAGGTATCGAGCAACAACGGCTTGTAGGTGTCGGTAAACAGGGCAACATCGCCGACCGACATGGCTGCCACGGTCTCGCCGTGGTAACTGTTGGTCAGGGTGACGAAACGCTGCTTCGCCGGGCGGCCGCAGTTACGCCAGTAATGAAAGCTCATCTTCAGCGCGACTTCGATGCCCGCCGAGCCGTTATCAGTGAAGAACACCCGATCGAGGCCCTTCGGGGTAATCCGGACCAGTCGCTCGGACAGCTCCACCACCGGCTGATGGCTGAAACCGGCCAGCATCACATGCTCGAGTTGATCGAGCTGGTCCTTGATGCGCTGATTAATGTATGGATTGGCGTGGCCGAAGACGTTGACCCACCAGGAGCTGACCGCATCGAGATAGCGCTTGCCGTCGAAATCCTCCAGCCAGACGCCTTCTCCTCGCCGTATCGGAATCAAGGGCAACTGCTCGTGATCCTTCATCTGGGTGCAGGGGTGCCAGAGTACGGAGAGGTCGCGCTGCATCCAGCTGTCGTTCAGGCTCATGATCGCTCCTTTGCTCGGTAAAATCGTCGCAGCCTAGCAGAAGTCGCTTGTGGCGCTCAGCCAGGTGCGCATCTATCTACCTAGTCGATAAATTGAAACAAAAAAACGAGATTCATTCCGATCTGTTAGCCGTTAGGCTTGTGCTCATTCAATTCACGGGACGCGTTCATGCAGTGGCGAAACTCAACCAGTAACTATGGCTTGGTCAGTATTGTGATGCACTGGCTCGTGGCGATCGGCGTGGTCGGGCTGTTCGCGCTGGGTTACTGGATGGTGGGGCTGACCTACTACAGCAGCTGGTACCGTACCGCCCCGGAGATCCACAAGAGCATCGGCCTGCTGCTTCTGGCGTTGATGACGTTCAGGGTCGTCTGGCGGTTTCTCAGCCCCGGTCCGAAACCCCTGGCGCATCATGGTCGCTTGACCCGCGCGGGCACCAAGGCGGGCCACGGCCTCCTCTACATCGGGCTCTTCGCGGCGATGATCTCCGGTTATCTGATCTCCACCGCCGATGGGCGTGGCATCAGCGTGTTTGGCTGGTTCGAGGTGCCCGCAACGATTACTTCCATACCCAAACAGGAAGACGTGGCCGGCCTGGTTCACCAATACCTCGCCTGGGGCCTGCTGATTTTTTCCGGCGTGCATGCATTGGCGGCGCTGAAGCACCACTTCATCGACCGCGATGCGACGCTCAAACGAATGCTCGGTCGTGCCGAAGCCTGATCTCATCAATCACTCAAGGAACCGTTATGTTGAAGAAAACCATCGCTGCATTGGCCCTGGGTTCGTCCCTGCTCACCGGCCAGGTACTGGCTGCCGACTATGCGATCGATACCCAAGGGCAGCATGCCTTCGTCAACTTCAAGATCAGCCATCTGGGCTATAGCTGGGTCTGGGGCAGCTTCAAGGAATTCGACGGCAACTTCAGCTTCGATGCCGACCAGCCAGAGGCGAGCAAGGTCAAGGTGACGTTGCAGACCGCCAGCGTCGACACCAACCACGCCGAGCGCGACAAGCACTTGCGCAGCGATGACTTCCTTAACGTCTCCGCACACCCGACCGCCACGTTCGAGTCCACCTCGGTCAAGTCGACCGGTGAAGGCACTGCCGATATCACCGGCAACCTGACGCTCAACGGTGTCACCAAGCCGGTGGTGATTGCCGGCAAGTTCATCGGCGAGGGCAAGGATCCCTGGGGCGGTTATCGCGCCGGCTTCGAGGGCACCACGACGCTGAAACTGAAAGATTTCGATATCAAGATGGATCTCGGCCCGGCGTCCCAGACGGTCGACCTGATCATCTCGGTGGAAGGCGTTCGCCAGTAAGCCGAAGCAGTGTCCCCAGCGCCGGCGTCAGCCGGCGTTCTGCTTTCTGTAGCGACGAGACGCGCTTCTCGCTCGTGCATGGACACGCTGATGATCGCTGTGATGGCGCGTCATAGACGCGATCAGCTGTTTACAGACATTCGTGAATGTAAGTATATTCCCCACATTCTGCCATTCGAGTCTGTCCGAGCCATCGCGCTCTGGGCTGTCTGTTCAATGAGGTTGCGTTCGATGTCAATCAAGCAAGCCAGTGCTGCTCTGATCCCCCTTCTTGCCGCTGCGGTGCTGCTGGGCGGCTGCCGCGATGACCAGGCGGAGCAGGCCGGTGGGGGTGAGCCGCAGCCAAAGCCGCAGGTGGGTATCGTGACCCTCGAGGCTGAGCCATTCGCGCAGACAACCGAACTGCCGGGTCGTACCACCGCCTATCGGGTGGCCGAGGTGCGGCCGCAGGTCAGCGGGATCATTCAGAAGCGCCTATTCACCGAAGGCAGTGAGGTGAAGCAGGGGCAGCAGCTGTATCAGATCGATTCATCCGTTTATGAGGCCACGCTGAAAAGCGCCGAGGCGCGGTTGGCTTCGGCCAAGTCGCTGTCCGATCGCTATGGCCTGCTGGTCAAGGAACAGGCCGTGAGCCAGCAGGCCTACGACGAGGCCCGTGCGGCGTCGCTGCAGGCGCAGGCCGAACTCGAGCGGGCCAAGATCGACCTTCGTTACACCAAGGTGCTTGCGCCCATCTCTGGTCGTATCGGCCGCTCCGCCGTGACCGAAGGTGCCCTGGTCAGCAATGGGCAAGCCCAGCAGCTGGCAACCATCCAGCAGCTCGATCCGATCTATGTGGATGTCACCCAGCCGGTGCAGGACCTCATCGCCTTGCGCGCAGACCTGGAAAGCGGCCGGCTTCAGCAGGCCAGTGACAGCGCAGCCAAGGCTCGCCTGATTCTGTCGAACGGGACTGAATATCCGCACGACGGCACGCTGGAAGTCTCGGAGGTGGCCGTGGACGAAGGCACCGGTTCGGTCACCTTGCGCGCCGTGTTCCCCAACCCCGACAAGAACCTGTTGCCGGGCATGTTCGTCCACGCACGGCTGCTGGCCGGGGTGCGCGAACAGGCGCTGCTGGTGCCGCAGCAGGGCGTCACCCGTAACGCTCGCGGTGAGCCGACCGCGATGGTGGTCGGTCCGGACAACAAGGTCGAGCTGCGCCAGATCAAGACGGAGCGCGCGGTGGGCAACCGCTGGCTGGTCAGCGACGGCTTGCAGGCCGGCGACCGCGTCATCACCGAGGGTCTGCAGTTCATCCGCCCCGGTGTCGAGGTCGATCCGCGGCCGGCCGGCAACGTGCAGCAGGCCGGGCAGGCGGGTGGACAGCCCAACGGGCAGGCAGGCGCAGCACCTGCTGCCGGCCAAGGGGAATAACCCGATATGTCCAAGTTCTTCATCGATCGACCGATCTTCGCCTGGGTCATCGCCCTGGTGCTGATGCTTGCCGGCACGCTGGCGATTCTCAACCTGCCGGTCAACCAGTACCCGAGCATCGCGCCGCCCAACGTGTCGATCTCGGTCAGCTATCCGGGCGCTTCGGCGCGGACCGTTCAGGACACCGTCGTCCAGGTCATCGAGCAGCAGCTCAATGGTCTCGACGGGCTGCGCTATATCTTCTCGGAGAGCAACTCCGACGGCAGCATGACCATCAACGTGACCTTCGAGCAGGGGACCAATCCCGATATCGCTCAGGTACAGGTGCAGAACAAGCTGCAGCTGGCGACCCCGCTACTGCCGCAGCAGGTCCAGCAACAGGGTATTCGCGTATCCAAGTCGGCCCGCAACTTCCTCATGGTGGTCGCGTTGGTCTCCAAGGACGGCCAGCAGAGCAACTACGACCTGGCCAACTACATCGTGGCCAATATCCAGGACCCGATCTCCCGTACCGAAGGTGTCGGCGACTTCCAGGTGTTCGGTGCGCAGTACGCCATGCGGATCTGGCTCGATCCGGCCAAGCTGCAGCAGTACCAGTTGACCGCTCCGGATGTGCGCTCGGCGATACAGGAGCAGAACGTCCAGGTGTCATCCGGTCAGCTTGGTGGCCTGCCTGCCGTGAAAACCCAGCAGCTCAACGCCACCATCATCGGCAAGACGCGCCTGGAAACCCCCGAACAGTTCCGTAAGATCCTGCTGAAGGTCAACGCCGACGGCTCCCAGGTGCGTCTGGGCGATGTCGCCAAGGTCGAACTCGGCGCAGAGAACTATGCGATCCGTGCCGAATACAATGGTCGTCCGGCGGCGGGTCTGGGCATTCGCCTGGCCGCGGGCGGCAACGCGCTGGATACCGCCAATGCGGTGCGCAAGACCATTTCCGAGCTGGAGCCCTTCTTCCCGCCAGGCGTCGAGGTGGTCTACCCCTACGACACCACGCCGGTGATCTCGGCCTCGATCGAAGGCGTGGTACACACGCTGCTCGAGGCCTTCGTGCTGGTCTTCCTGGTGATGTTCCTGTTCCTGCAGAACCTGCGGGCGACCCTGATCCCGACGCTGGCCGTACCGGTGGTGATCCTCGGCACATTCGCCATCCTGCTGACGTTCGGATACAGCATCAATACCCTGACCATGTTCGCCATGATCCTGGCGATCGGTCTGCTGGTGGACGATGCCATCGTCGTGGTGGAGAACGTCGAACGGGTGATGCGCGAGGAAGGGCTCTCGGCCCGAGAGGCGACGCGCAAGTCCATGGGGCAGATCCAGAGTGCGCTGGTGGGTATCGGCGTGGTGCTGTCGGCCGTATTGCTGCCGATGGCCTTCTTCGGTGGCTCGACGGGTGTCATCTACCGCCAGTTCTCCATCACCATCGTCTCGGCCATGGTGCTGTCGGTACTGGTTGCGCTGATCTTCACGCCGGCGCTGTGTGCGACCATCCTCAAGCCACATGACGGCGATCATGAGGGCAAGCGTGGTTTCTTCGGCTGGTTCAACCGCACCTTCGATCGCGGCACCCGTGGCTACGAGCGTGGCGTGGCGGCTGTGCTGCGGCGTAAGGTGCCCTACCTGCTGATGTATCTGCTGATCGTCGGCGTGATGATCTGGATGTTTACCCGCATTCCCACCGCCTTCCTGCCCGAGGAGGATCAGGGCGTGCTGTTCGCCCAGGTGCAGACGCCGGCCGGTTCGACCGCCAACCGCACCCAGGAAGTGGTCGAACAGATGCGCGACTATCTGCTGAACGAGGAGAGCGAGACGGTCCGCTCGGTGTTCACCATCACCGGCTTCAACTTCGCCGGCCGTGGCCAGAGTTCGGGCATGGCCTTCATCATGCTCAAGCCCTGGGAAGAGCGCACCGAGTCCGGGCAGGGCGTGTTTGACCTGGCCCAACGTGCCCAGGGCTATTTCTTTAGCCTGCGCGATGCCATGGTGTTCGCCTTCGCACCGCCTGCGGTGATGGAGTTGGGCAACGCCACCGGTTTCGACGTCTACCTGCAGGATCAGGCCGGGCTCGGTCACGAGGCCCTGACCCAGGCGCGTGACAAGTTCATGGAGCTGGCGGGGCAGGATCCGACGCTCGCCGGGGTGCGCTTCAACGGCCTGCGGGACGAGCCGCAGTACCACCTGATCATCGACGACGAAAAGGCGCGTGCGCATGGGGTTTCGCTCGCTGCGATCAACGACTCGCTGTCGATCGCCTGGGGGTCGAGCTACGTCAACGACTTCATCGACCGCGGGCGCGTCAAACGCGTCTACATGCAGGGCGAGCCCACCTCGCGGATGAACCCCGAGGACCTCGGCAAGTGGTACGTGCGCAACGATGCCGGCGAGATGGTGCCGTTCACCGCGTTCGCCAGTGGCGAGTGGGTCTACGGGCCGCCCAAGCTGACGCGTTTCAATGGCGTGCCGGCCATGGAGATCCTCGGCTCGGCCGCACCCGGTTACAGCTCGGGCGAAGCCATGGCTGCGGTCGAGCGGATTGCCGAGCAGTTGCCGGCCGGTATCGGCTACTCCTGGACTGGCCAGTCCTATGAGGAGCGCCTCTCCGGTTCGCAGGCGCCCGCTTTGTATGCGCTGTCGCTGCTGGTCGTGTTCCTGGCGCTCGCAGCGCTGTACGAGAGCTGGGCGATTCCGTTCTCGGTCATGCTGGTCGTGCCGCTGGGCATCGTCGGCGCGCTGGCCTTCACCATGGGGCGTGGGTTGTCCAACGACGTCTTCTTCCAGGTGGGGCTGCTGACCACCATTGGCTTGTCGGCGCGTAATGCGATTCTGATCGTGGAGTTCGCCAAGACCCTGCATGAGCAGGGCATGACCTTGTTCGACGCGGCTATCGAAGCCTGCCGCATCCGTCTGCGTCCCATCGTGATGACGTCGCTGGCGTTCATGCTCGGCGTGCTTCCGCTGGCTGTCTCCAGCGGCGCGGGGGCGGGCAGCAAGCATGCGATCGGTACCGGCGTGATCGGCGGCATGTTCAGCGCCCTGTTGCTGGCCATATTCTGGGTACCGCTGTTCTACGTCCTGGTGTCTTCGCTCAGTGGGCGTTGGAAGAAGAAAGGCGCTAAGCAACCGAAGGGAGAGGTGTAATGAACAAGTCGGTAATCGCTCTGGCGCTGATGGGGGCGCTGAGCGGCTGCTCTCTGATTCCTGAGTATCAGCGTCCTGACGCCCCTACGGCGGCCAGTTGGCCGGAAGGCGAGGCCTACAAGGGTGTTGTCGGTGCGGCTCAGGAACAGCAGGCGCTGGACTGGGAAACGTTTTTCCGCGACCCGGCGCTGCGGCAGCTGATCGGTGTGGCATTGGAGAACAACCGCGACCTGCGTGTCGCGGCGCTTAACGTCGATGCCTATCGTGCGCTGTACCGCGTCCAGCGAGCCGACCTGTTGCCCGCAGTGAGTGCGGACGGTGCTGGCAGTCGCACACGCACACCCGGTGATCTCAACCAGACCGGACAGAGTGCCATCAGCAGCCAATACAGCGCGACGCTCGGCGTGTCGTGGGAGCTGGACCTGTTCGGTCGCCTCGGCAGCTTGCGTGAGCAGGCTCTGCAGGAGTATTTCGCCACCGCGGCGGCCCAGCGCAGCGCGCAGATCAGCCTGATCGCCAGCGTTGCCAACGCCTGGTTGACGTTACAGGCGGATCAGGCCCTGCTGCAGGTCAGTCGCGACACCTTGAAGACCTACGAGCAAAGCCTCGGTCTGACTCAGCACAGTTTCGATGTGGGCGTTGCCTCGGCGCTCGATCTGAGCCAGGCACGCAGCGCCGTGGACACGGCGCGGGTCCGTATCGAGCAGTACACCCGCCAGGTGGCGCAGGATCGCAATGCGCTGACGCTGTTGCTTGGGCAGAACATCCCGGGTGATCTGTCGGCCGGCCAGGAGCTGGAGCGCGAGCAGTTGGCGCCGTTGCCCATTGGCCTGCCATCCGATTTGTTGCGCAAGCGTCCTGACATCATCCAGGCGGAGTATCAGCTGAAGGCGGCCAATGCCAACATCGGTGCGGCGCGCGCCGCGTTCTTCCCGCGTATCAGTCTGACGGGCGCTGCCGGTACGGCCAGCAGCGAACTGTCCGGCCTGTTTGACGGAGGATCGAGCTACTGGACTTTCTCGCCGAGCATCAGTGTGCCCATCTTCAATGCTGGCCAGTTGCGCGCCAATCTCGATTACGCCGAGATCAGCCGCAACATTCAGGTAGCGCAATACGAGACGGCCATCCAGACCGCCTTCCGCGAGGTGGCCGATGGCCTGGCTGCGCAGGCGACCTATACGCGCCAGGTGCAGGCGCAGCGTGACCTGCTCGATACCAGCGAAGACTACTTCCGCCTGGCGGAGCGACGCTACCGAACCGGTGTGGACAGCTACCTGACGCTGCTGGACGCGCAACGCCAGCTGTTCGATGTGCAGCAGCAGTACATCACCGATCGCCTGGCGCAGATGATCAGCGAGGTCAATCTGTTCAAGGCGTTGGGCGGTGGCTGGGACGCGCAGCCGACGTCCGACGAGGGCTGACGGCTTCATCGCGGGCGCGCCGCTCGGTGGGGCGGTCCGGCTCAACAGGACAGGCACGAAAGAAAACGCCGCCCCGAAGGGCGGCGTTTTTCGTTTCAGCGGTTGCGCGTCAGCAGCGCCGGCTTTTCGCCGCGGGGGCGGGTCGGTAGCTGATCCAGCTGCTCCGCACTGGGCAGTCGGTCGAGCTTCGACTCCTTGTGAATGATCAACGGCTGCTTCTCCTTGGGCTTGGCTGCGACCTCGTCCAGGCGTCCGCCGCGCTCGTTGTCGATGCGCCGGCCTTCGTTCTTGCGTCGTGGCTGGCCGCCGCGCGATTGGCCCTGGCCCTGGCGCTTGCCCTTGCCCTGACCGGCACCACCTGTCGAGCTGCCGGCGGCACGCGGCCCTGCTGCGGCGCGCGGCTGGCCCGAACCAGGCTGAGCGGGCGTGCCTGGGCGACGGCCACGTCCCGGCTTGTTCTGATACGGACTGACGTAATCGACGCGATTGCCGAAATTGTCCAGCTCGTCATCGAGAAACACTTCCGGGTCGCGATCACTGGGCAAGCGTGGCGGGCGGCTGACGGGAGCTGCCGCCGCGCCAGTCGACGAGGCGCTGGCGCTGGCATTGCGCGACTTGTTCCGACCGCGGCGGTTGCGCTCTTTCGGCTCACCGCTGGGGCTCTCGGCCTTGGCTGCGCGAGGTTTGCGCTCGCCGTTGCGTGGCGGACGCGGTTGGCGAGGCTCGCGTACTTCGGGTTTTTCCGCTTCGACGGCGCTGGCATCGAAGCCCATCGGATCACCGTCGGGAATGCGTTGCTTGGTCATCCGCTCGATGCCCTTGAGCAGCTTCTCTTCGTCAGGCGCGACCAGCGAGATCGCCTCGCCGCTACGGCCGGCGCGGCCGGTCCGGCCGATGCGGTGAACGTAGTCTTCTTCGACGTTGGGCAGCTCGAAGTTGACCACGTGCGGTAGCTGATCGATGTCCAGGCCGCGCGCCGCGATGTCGGTCGCCACGAGGATGCGAACGGCGTTGGCCTTGAAGTCCGCCAGCGCTTTGGTGCGGGCGTTCTGGCTCTTGTTGCCATGAATCGCCACGGCCGGCAGGCCATGCTTGTCGAGGTACTCGGCGAGACGGTTGGCGCCATGCTTGGTGCGGGTGAAGACCAGCACCTGCTCCCAGGCACCCTGGGTGATCAGGTGCGCCAGCAAGGCGCGCTTGTGGCTGGCTGGCAGGCGGAACACACGCTGTTCGATGCGCTCGACCGTGGTGTTCGGTGGCGTGACTTCGATGCGCTCCGGCTCGTGCAGCAGCTTGCTGGCAAGATCGGTGATGTCCTTGGAGAAGGTGGCCGAAAACAGCAGGTTCTGGCGCTTGGCTGGCAGCTTGGCGAGGACCTTCTTGACGTCGTGGATGAAGCCCATGTCGAGCATGCGGTCGGCCTCGTCGAGGACCAGGATTTCCACATGCGACAGGTCGACGGCCTTCTGGTTGGCCAGGTCGAGCAGGCGGCCCGGGCAGGCGACGAGCACGTCGAGGCCCTTCGAGATGGCCTGAATCTGCGGGTTCATGCCGACACCGCCGAAAATGCAGGCGCTCTTGAACGGCAGGTCGCGAGCATAGACCTTGAAGCTGTCATGGACCTGAGCGGCGAGTTCACGCGTCGGTGTCAGTACCAGCACCCGCGGCTGTCGCGGGCCATGGCGGTGTTCACGGTCGGGATGTCCGCCCGGGAACAGAATTTCCAGCACGGGGAGGGCAAAGCCACCGGTCTTGCCGGTTCCCGTCTGTGCGGCGACCATCAGGTCGCGTCCTTGCAACACGGCGGGAATGGCCCGCTGTTGCACCGGTGTAGGCTGGGTATAACCGGCAGCCTCGACGGCACCGGCCAAAGCCTCGGAGAGACCGAGGGAAGCAAAGGACATGAGTAATCCTGTCTTGTGTAGGGCGATGCCCTGGGATGGTCATGCCTGGCTCGAATCGCGACTGGCGTGCGATCCCGTCCGGTCCTGCCGCATTGAAAGATGCTGACATCCGGGCGTAAGCCTGGCGGAAGTGCGGAGTATAACAGAGCCTGTTAACGCCGCATTGCTAGGACAGTGTGGCAGTTCGCAGGTTCATTGACCAGCTCCCTGTTCGCAGGGAGCTGGTGCAACGATCAGCGGGCCAGCTTGAGATTGTCCCAGATGGCCAGGCAGGGTTCCGCCTGGTTCAGGGTGTAGAAGTGCAGGCCCGGTGCGCCACCGGCCAGCAGCTTCTCGCACATCTCGCTGATCACCTGTTCGCCGAAGGACTGGATGCTCTCGGCGTCGTCGCCGTAAGCCTCCAGTTGCTTGCGTACCCAGCGCGGGATCTCGGCGCCGCAGGCGTCGGAAAATCGTGCCAGCTTGCTGTAGTTGGTGATTGGCATGATGCCTGGGACGATCGGCGTCTCCACGCCCAGCTTGCGCACACGCTCGACGAAATAGAAGTAGCAGTCGGCGTTGAAGAAGTACTGGGTGATGGCGCTGTCGGCGCCAGCTTTGGCTTTGCGCACGAAATTGGCGAGGTCCGCTTCGAAATTGCGTGCCTGCGGATGCATCTCCGGATAGGCGGCAATCTCGATGTGAAAGTGGTCGCCCGTTTCGGCGCGAATGAACTCGACCAGTTCGTTGGCATAACGCAGCTCGCCGCTGGCCATGCCCATGCCCGACGGCAGGTCGCCGCGCAGCGCAACAATGCGCTTGATGCCTGCGTTCTTGTACCGATTCAGCAGCTCGCGCAGCTCCTGCTTGCTGTCGCCCACACAGGAGAGGTGCGGTGCGGTGGGCACCTTCACTTCGCCGTCGAGCTGCAGCACGGTGTTCAGGGTGCGGTCGCGCGTCGAGCCGCCAGCCCCGTAGGTGCAAGAAAAGAAGTCCGGCTTGTATTCGGCCAGGCGCCTGGCCGTGGCCAACAGTTTTTCGTGCCCGGCGTCGGTCTTGGTCGGGAAAAACTCGAAGCTGAAGTTATGGCTACGTGTTTGTGACATGACAGTTCCTTTGAGCGATCGGCCGCACCGCCTCCTGCGAGGCGGGCTCGAGGAGAAGGGGTGCGGCCGTGCCTCGATTAGTAGCGGTAGCTATCGGGCTTGAACGGGCCTTCGACTTCAACGCCGATGTACTCGGCCTGGCTTGGGGTCAGACGGGTGATGACACCACCGAAGCCCTTGACCATCTCGGCGGCTACTTCCTCGTCGAGCTTCTTCGGCAGCACCATGACAGTGACGTTCTTGCTCTTCTCGACAACCGGCAGGTCGGCGAACTTTTCGTTGAACAGGTGGATCTGTGCCAGCACCTGATTGGCGAAGGAACCATCCATGATTCGGCTCGGGTGACCGGTGGCGTTGCCCAGGTTCACCAGACGGCCCTCGGCCAGCAGGATCAGGTAGTCGTCGTTCTGCGCATCGAAGCTGCCAGCGCCAGTGCGATGGATCTTGTGCACCTGCGGCTTGACCTCTTCCCACGCCCAGTTCTTGCGCATGAAGGCGGTGTCGATCTCGTTGTCGAAGTGACCGATGTTGCACACCACGGCGCGCTTCTTCAGCGCCTTGAGCATGCCGGCGTCACAGACGTTGGCGTTACCGGTGGTGGTGACGATCAGATCGATCTTGCCCAGCAGGGCGGTGTCGATGCTGGCATCGGTGCCGTCGTTGAGGCCGTTCTTGTAGGGCGAGACCAGCTCGAAACCGTCCATGCAGGCCTGCATGGCGCAGATCGGGTCGACTTCCGAGACCTTGACGATCATGCCTTCCTGGCGCAGCGACTGGGCCGAACCCTTGCCTACGTCGCCGTAGCCGATGACCAGCGCCTGCTTGCCCGACAGCAGGTGGTCGGTGGCGCGCTTGATGGCGTCGTTGAGGCTGTGACGGCAGCCGTATTTGTTGTCGTTCTTGCTCTTGGTGACCGAGTCGTTGACGTTGATCGCCGGAATCTTCAGGGTGCCTTTCTTCAGCATGTCCTGCAGGCGATGCACGCCGGTGGTGGTCTCTTCGGTGACGCCATGGACGCGCTCCAGGACCTGCGGGTACTTGTCGTGCAGGATCTGGGTCAGGTCACCACCGTCGTCGAGGATCATGTTGGCGTCCCACGGCTGGCCGTCCTTGAGGATGGTCTGCTCGATGCACCACTCGTACTCTTCTTCGGTCTCGCCCTTCCAGGCGAATACCGGGATGCCGGCGGCGGCAATGGCGGCGGCGGCCTGGTCCTGGGTCGAGAAGATGTTGCAGCTGGACCAACGGACTTCGGCGCCGAGCGCGGTCAGCGTCTCGATCAGTACGGCGGTCTGGATGGTCATGTGGATGCAGCCGAGGATCTTCGCGCCTTTCAGCGGCTGCTCGCCGGCGTACTTGCGGCGCAGGCCCATCAGTGCGGGCATTTCCGATTCGGCAATGATGATCTCGCGGCGGCCCCAGGCAGCCAGGGATATGTCGGCGACCTTGAAATCATTGAAACCGGCAGGCGTCATGACAGCGCTCATTGAAGAGTCTCCATTCGTAGTATGCGAATGGGCGCCGTTGATGCGTTTGGTTAACGCCCCATCCGAGCCTGACAGGTAGAAGCTGGTTTGGATCTGCTGCGGTGAAGCAGGGAAGCGCGGTGGCTTGCCGATCCAGAACAGCTTTCGATCTGCTGCAGCGCCCCTCGGACAGGTGGCGGGCACGGCCGAACAGCGTCGGCGGTGTGAAACCCGGCGATTATAGCCGCGACCGCGCTAGATCCCAAGCCCGCCTCGGGCCCGTCGGCGCAACCGCGTCGGCGGCAAGGAGCGATGCAGGCCGACCGCAGCTCGGCACGATTGCCTCGGCGCTGCGGTGGGCCTGTGTTTTCGGGGCCGGGGGGCGATCACCGCGTAGGTGGTGACAGCGGCGGCTTGCGCAGTTAGTGCGCGTCGCCAGGGCGCGTGCAGATTCGCCGGACCAGGCGGCCAATGGTCAGGCCCTGGACGAGGATGGAGAACAGCACCACCAGATAAGTGATGTTGAGCAGCAGGTTGCGTTCGTCGCTGGCCGGCAGCGCCAGCACCAGGGCCACCGAGATGCCGCCGCGCAGGCCGCCCCAGGTGAGGATGCGCACCGTTCCGTTCGGCAGGGCGCGGCCGAGCTTGCGCAGCAGCAGGGCAGGCGGGCCGACCGCGATCAGGCGGGTGCCCAGGATCAACAGCGCCACGCACAACGCGATGAGCAGGTACTGCGCGCTGAAGGGCAGCAGCACCAGCTCCATGCCGATCAGGACGAACAGCACGGCGTTGAGGATTTCGTCGAGCAGCTCCCAGAAGTTATCCAGGTTTTCCCGCGTGTGCTCCGACATCGCGTGGCGCCGCCCCTGATTGCCGATGATCAGGCCGGCCACCACCATGGCGATCGGGCCGGAGACATGCAGGTGCGTCGCCAGGGTATAGCCGCCGAGGACCAGGGCCAGCGTCAGCAGCACCTCGACCTGGTATTGATCGATGCTTTTCAGCAAGGCGAAGGTGAGCGCGCCGAGCAGGCCGCCGAGCAGGATGCCGCCGCCGGCTTCCTCGACGAACAGCCACACGGCTTCGCCGGCACCTGGCGCTTCACCGCGCGCGAGCACGCCCAGCAGAACGGTGAACACCACCACCGCAACCCCGTCATTGAACAGTGACTCGCCGACGATGGTGGTCTCCAGCGCCTTCGGTGCACCCGCCGAGCGCATGATGCCCAGCACGGCGATCGGGTCTGTCGGCGAGATCAGTGCGCCGAACAGCAGGCAGTAGATCAGCGGCGGCTGCAACTCGAACAGGTCGAGGATGAGCCAGCTGCCGTAACCGATCACAGCGGTGGAAAACAGCACGCCGGCCGTTGCCAGCAGGCCGATTGCCCAGCGCCGGGCTCGCAGGTCGGCCAGGTTGATGTGCAGGGCACCGGCAAACAGCAGAAAGGACAACATGCCGTCCATCAGCACATGGTTGAAGTCGATGCGTCCGACCAGGCTTTCAATCTGTTCCTCGATCGACGGCAGGCCCAGCAACGCCAATGCATGCAGCAACACCGAAAACACCAGTGCCGTCGCCATGACGCCGATGGTCGGGGGCAGACCGATGAAGCGGTAGTTGAGATAGGCGAGCAGGGCCGTGAGGCTGATGAAAATGGCCGACAGTTCGAGCATGAGGTCCTCGGATACCTTTTGGCAGGTAGGTTAGGCAATGGACTGGGTATGGGCGCGATGGGTGCCGGGCACCGTGCCGGATGACGGCGCTGGCCTGGGCGAGCCAAGGCAGGCATGCAGGGGCTACCATAGGCGGGGCGCGCCGGGCGCCCTGATTGTTGCATCCTGAATGGCAATTGCCTCGAACGCGTTCGCGGCAGGGCGGTCAAAAAAGGAGCTCTGGTGACTCTCGCCGGGCGAAACCACAGGAGCACCCCGATGAACCTCTTGTTTCGTTCCGTTCCGTTTGCCTTGATCACCGCGTTCAGCCTGCCGGCTGCCGCCAACTCCTGCTATGTCACCGCGCAGACGTCCGGCGCCGTGCCGCCCCCGGTGGTGACGGAAAAGTGCTTCGAGTATCGAGGGCTGAAGGACAACTCCATCGACTGGGTGTGCCAGGACAACGAGGCGATCAAGAATTCCCAGCGGGAAATTCGCGACAGCTGTCCGGCCGGACACTTTGGCGTCTGTACTGCAGCGCTGACGCCGGAAACCCTTGCCAACGAGCGCGCCACCGGCACCCAGGCCGACAACGGCACGCTGCCGACCACGGTGCCGAAGGAGGCCCGGATCGTCACCTACCACTACGAGGCGACCGACCGTGCCCAGGCGAAGATCGACTGCGAGAGCGCGGGTGGTGAATGGTCGCAGTAGGCCCGGTGCGTTTGGTGATTTTGTCGCATGGGTAGATAATCGCCGGCCTTCGAAAGTCCGAGTGGTTGAGCCATGAAACTGATGCCGGTGTGTGTGTCGCTTGTCGCCGTCCTTGCCTTGGTCGGTTGCAACCGCATCGATCCCAATTCGCCGCTGGGCAAGCGCAAGGCGATCTATCAACAGATGCTCGATACCAAGGAAGACCTCGGTGGCATGCTGCGTGGCCGGTTGGCGTTCGACGCCAAGGGCTTTGTATCGGGTGCTGCAAAGCTGGACGAGCTGTCGCGTCAGCCGTGGCAGTATTACCCACCCGTCAAGGAAGAGCAGAGCGAGGCCCGAGACGACGTCTGGCAGCAGCAGGAGCGTTTCAATGAATTGGCTCGTGAACTCCAGGCGCGCACCGCGGAGCTGGTGACGGCGACAACCCAGGGGCCGGTGACCGCTGAAAGCGTCGCGCCCGCCTTCCAGCGCGTGGAAGACACCTGCGAGACCTGTCACAAGCAGTTCCGCAACTTCTGACCGGCTGGCGGCGCGCAGGCCGTCATCGCTTGGCCTGTTCTAACTCGCGGCGCGCTTGGTCCAGGCGCCGTTTGCTGACCTCGACGACCTGCGGATCGCCGGTGCTCAGCGCGCCGCGCAGCTGTGCTTCGCGGGTGGTCACCAGCTGCTCCGCGCGCTTGATTTCATCGTGGTTGGGCTGCAGTGCAACGACGCCACGGCAACGTTCGGCCAGTCCCTGCATGCGTACTTCCAATGCCGCGCGCTGGCTGGTGTCGCCGCTCAGGCGCGCCTGCTTGATCTGCTGACTGATGTGCTCGCGGGTCTCGCGGCAGTCGTCGTCGGCTTCAGGCGCCGCCAGGACCGCCTGTGTAGCGCAAAAGCAGAACAGCAGCATGAAGAGGATTCGCCGGTCGGCCATGCCTTAATCCTTTTTCTTATTCTCGATGTCGTATGACTGGGTTCATACGGCGAAGTGCCCTCAGAAGCCCGCTATCCCCGCGGTGTGGAGCTGCCGCCGCACCCCTTGGACGTCCGCTGTGTTGAAGAACGCCTGCAATTGTCTTGCCCGCGTCGCCCCAACGCCGGGTCTGGCTTGCCACTGCGCCAGGCTGGTGGCGCTGAGGCTGTCCCAATCGGCAGGGAGGGCGGTGTCGCCACTGGGCGGCATGCCCAATGCCTGCAGCCAGGTCGCGAACGGGCGCGCTCGGGCCAGCTCAAAACTGGCGACCAGGCCTCTGGCGCTGGCTGGGCCAATGCCGGGCACGGCCTCGAGCTGACGCTGATCGAGTGACAACCAATCGAGTAATCCTGTGACGAGCCCCGCGTCCACCAAGGTCTGCCAGGCCCCTGGGCCGAGCTGGGGCAGGTTCAGGCCGTTGGTGCCACTGAGCCAGACCAGGCGCGCCATGAACTGCTGCTCGCAGCCTGCGCTGGTCTGCCAGCAGCTGAGCGGGTGATAGGCCTCGGCGACTGGGGCTTCGACTGGCTGGCGATGCTGGGCGCGCCAGACCACACCGTCGAAGCGAGGGATGGTCAGCCCGGCCAGGGTGATCGCGACCTGGTCATCGGGGCGAACATCCGCAGCCTGCCAGCGCGCCAGAGAGCCCAGGCTGACGCGGCGGATACGCCGGTCATCGAGCTGTAGCGGCTCGAGCTCCAGCACGGGCGTGATCTTGCCGGTGCGACCGATGTTGAAGCGCACTTGGCGTACCTGGGTCACGGCCGTGCGTAGCGGGTATTTCCAGGCGGCGGCCCAGCGAGGTGGCTGGGCTTGCCAGGTCGTGCCATCCGGTCGGTCGCCTTGGCGCAACACGATGCCATCGCTGGCGAACGGCAGGGCATGGCGGAACCAGTGTTCGCGCCAGTGTTCGGCACGGCTGATGCTGTCGATGGGCATGGTCAGCGCGGCGCTTTGCGTAAAGCCCATCGCCGCTAGCCCGTCCAGCCGCGCCTGCATGCCGGGGGGGCCGTTGGGCCAGTCCCAGACGAACAAGCCAATCTGCCCGGCAGTGGACGGCTCGAGTACTTGGCGTGCCATCGCTCCCGCGACCTGACCGCGGGCGCCGACGCTGCCGGCCGTCGCCTGCACGTGCCGGTCGAGTCGCCAGTACAGCTCACCCTGCAGGACGATGTCGTCGGCGGTGGCCAGGCGGGCCGGGATCGCCGGTAGCTGACGAGCCCGGTCTGTCCAGTCCTGGCCGCGACTGCCATCGCCGCGGCTGACGGCCTGAACCAAGGAGCCGTTGCGGTAATGCAGCGTCACGGCCACCCCGTCGACCTTTGGCTGTACCCACAGGTCGGAGCGACCGGCCATCCAGGCGGCCACGGCTGCGCGATCGGCGAGTTTCGCCAGTCCGGTCTGAACGATGGGGTGGGGGACGTCACCCGCCGCGGTCGCCAACGGGTTTACCGAGACGCTGGCGGACGCGAAGCAGGTCTTCCACTGCTGCAGGCGGCTGACGGCCTGGTCGTAGATTTCATCATCGACCCGAGCAATGCCCTGGCGATGGTAGGCGTCGTCCCATTCGGCCACTTGCCGCTGCAGTGCACGGCTTTCCGATGCGGCGCGTTCGGCCGACCAGTTTGGGCACTGTGCCGAGGCCAGGGCAGGGGTGAGACACAGCAATAGCGTGAGGATCGGGCGCATCGGAGCATCCTTGCTCGGTGGGCGCTGCATTCTGCCAAGCGAGCCGCTGCGTAACCGTGCGCTAACGCATGTTGAACACTTCCTGATGAAAGTCAGCGGCTGGCAGGCCGTACCCCTCGAGGTCGCGCTGCAACTGATGGCCGAAGCGCGCGGGCCCGCAAAACCAGACGTCGCGCTGCTGCCAGTCGGGTATCTGCTGGCGCAGGTGTTCGGCGGTCAGCCGGCCGTGCTCACTGGCGACCAGCAGGTGGAACGAGATCCGTGCGCTGTCGGCCAGCTGTCGAATACGCGCAATGAAGCGCTGGTCCGGCGCGCTGGTGCAATAGAACAGATCGATGCCGCTGCCTCTGCCGTCGGCGGCAAGCGCCTCGAGGCGGGCAAGAAACGGGGCGATCCCGATGCCGCCGGCGATCCAGATCTGCCCTGGCTTGTGGCCGGCGAAGTCGAAGCAGCCATAGGGGCCTTCTACCGTGACGGCATCGCCGTTGCGCAACCTCGTCGGCAAGCTGCGGGTGTAGTCGCCGAGCCCCTTGATCGAGAACGACAGCAGACCGTCGTCTTGCCAGGCGCTGGACAGGCTGAACGGATGGGACCCTTCCTTGGGGTCGAAGGTGACGAAGGAGAACTGGCCCGGTTGATGGCCCGGCCAGGAGCCCTCCAGCGCGATGGTCACCTGCAACACCCGGTTATCCTGGTGATAGGTCAGGTCGCTTATGTGCCCGACCACCTGGTGCCGGCGGCCGACTCGCCGCCACAGCGAGACGCAGGCGGCGTAGCTGCCGGTTACCAGCAGGACGGCGATGGCCACGCCCAGCAGCGAGGGCCAATAAGCCGGCGGTAGCAGTAGAACGCTGTGCACCACCAGCACCAGGTAGACGACCGACAGCCAGCGATGGATCTTGTGAAACCAGCCATAGGGGATTCGCTTGAGCAGCGCCAGCGTGATCAGTATCGCCGCCAGATAGAACGCCCACTCACCGATCGCTTCGGCGAAGCCGCGCTGCGCGTCCAGCCAGCCGAGCACGCCGCGCTGGACCCGCCCCGCGCCGTGCCGGGCAGGAGGCGGCAGCCAACCCAGATCGACCAGCCACTTGGGCACCTGTGCCCAACCCCAGTGCGTCACCGAGATCAACAGCGCCGCGATGCCCAGCCATTTGTGCAGCCGATAGGTCTTGTCCAGCCCGTCGAACAGGCGTTCCAGCAGGCGTGGGCGAATGGCGAGGTAGATGGCTGCACTCATTGCGCCGATGGCGAGCAGGCCGCTGAACTGAACCATGTCCGCACGCAGCGGCCAGAATCGGGAGTAGTCGCCGGCGGCGAGGCTCGCGGCGGTCAGCCAGAGACCGCTCAAACCGATGAACAAGGTGACGAAGGCCAGTCTGATCCGTTGCATGACGGCGCGCTATTTCCGTGACGGTTTACAAGGCTTCAAGCATGCGCCGACGCTGCGGCCAGGGGCATGATCGTTATCAATGTCATCGATTAGTGAGCTAACCACCTGCGTCGTACAATCGTCGGCCAAACCTTGCGGAGTGATTCATCAGTGCAGCCCGTGATCTCCATCGAACAGCTGAGCAAGACCTACGCGTCCGGCCATCCGGCGCTGAAAAAGATTGATCTGCAGATCCGCAAAGGCGAAATCTTCGCCTTGCTCGGCCCCAACGGCGCGGGCAAGACCACGCTGATCAGTATCGTCTGCGGCATCGTCAATCCGGGGGGCGGACGGGTGCTGGTCGATGGCTACGACATCATTGGCGACTACCGCCAGGCTCGGTCGAAAATCGGCCTGGTGCCGCAGGAACTGGTCAACGAAGGCTTCGAGAGCGTCTGGGCCACGGTGCGCTTTTCCCGCGGGCTGTTCGGCAAGGCGCCAGATGATGCCTACCTGGAAAAACTGCTGCGTGATCTGTCGCTATGGGACAAGAAGAACGCACGGATCATCGAGCTCTCCGGTGGCATGAAGCGCCGCGTGATGATCGCCAAGGCGTTGTCCCACGAGCCGAGCATCCTGTTTCTCGACGAGCCCACCGCCGGTGTCGACGTCGAGCTGCGCCGGGATATGTGGGAAATGGTACGTGGCCTGCGCGAGCGCGGCGTGACCATCATCCTGACGACGCACTACATCGAGGAGGCCGAGGAAATGGCCGATCGCATCGGCGTGATCAGCAAGGGCGAGATCATTCTGGTGGAAGACAAGCTGGCGCTGATGCGCAAGCTCGGCAAGAAACAGCTGACCCTGCATCTGCAGCGCCCGCTGCAGGCCATTCCGGTGGAGCTGGCCAGTTACCCACTGGAGTTGGTCGATGGCGGCAATCAGCTGGTGTTCACCTTCGACGCGCAGCACCAGGACACCGGTATCGCCGACCTGCTCAAGCGCCTGGCGGCGCATGGCATCGACTTCAAGGACCTGCAGTCGAGCCAGAGTTCGCTGGAGGAGATTTTCGTCAGTCTGGTAAAAGGCAGCCGCACATGAATTTCTATGCAGTCCGCGCAATCTACCTGTTCGAGCTGGCGCGCACCTGGCGCACGCTGCTGCAGAGCATCGCCACCCCGGTCATTTCCACCTCGCTGTACTTCGTGGTCTTCGGTGCGGCCATCGGGGCGCGTATGGAGGCGATGCACGGCATCCCCTATGGTGCCTTCATCATTCCCGGCCTCGTTATGATGGCGCTGCTCACCGAGAGCATTTCCAACGCCTCGTTCGGCATCTACATGCCGCGCTATTCCGGAACCATCTACGAAGTGCTGTCGGCGCCGGTGTCCTATCTGGAAATCGTCATCGGGTATGTCGGCGCCGCGGCCACCAAGTCACTGGTGCTCGGCGTGGTGATCCTGCTGACGGCGCGATTGTTCGTCGACTATGAGATTCAGCATCCGCTGATGATGGCGCTGTTCCTGGTGCTTACCGCGGTGACCTTCTGCCTGTTCGGCTTCATCATCGGCATCTGGGCCGATGGCTGGGAGAAGCTGCAGATCGTGCCGTCGCTCATCGTTATGCCGCTGGCCTTTCTCGGCGGTAGCTTCTACTCCATCGAAATGCTGCCGCCGTTCTGGCAGCAGGTCACACTGTTCAATCCGGTGGTCTACCTGATCAGCGGATTCCGCTGGAGCTTCTATGGCGTGTCGGACGTCAACGTCGGCATCAGCCTGGCGATGACGTTCGGCTTTCTGGCGCTGTGTCTCGGTTTGATCGCGTGGATCTTCAAGACAGGCTATCGCCTGAAAAACTGAGGCCGGACGGCTCTTCTTTGCGCGCTGCATGTCGCATCGCGCGGCATCTTTCGAGGCCAGCATGAAACGGGTTTCATCTTTTGCGGTTGTGGTTCTTCTCGGCGCAGCGGCGGGTTCTGCCAGTGCTTTCAATCTCGGTGAGGCCGCCAAGGCGGTGTCAGGGATGACCGGCAGCGGCACCCCACAAAGCAATGCCCAGGCGCAGGCATTGGGGCTGGTCGGTCAGCTCGATGAGTTGGGTGTCACGCCGGCCCAGGCCGTCGGTGGCAGCGGCGCTTTGCTGCAGCTGGCCAAGCAGCAGCTACCCAGCGCCGACTACGCGCAGCTCGCCAAATCCGTTCCCGGTCTCGACAAGCTCACCGGCGACAGCGGGCTGGAGCAACTCGGGCAGCTGAGCGCGCTGAGTGGGCTGCTCGGCAAGTCGGACACCGCCGTCAGTCCGCAGGCCGCCTCGGCGG
Source organism: Stutzerimonas stutzeri (assembly GCF_019090095.1). Taxonomy (NCBI): domain Bacteria; kingdom Pseudomonadati; phylum Pseudomonadota; class Gammaproteobacteria; order Pseudomonadales; family Pseudomonadaceae; genus Stutzerimonas; species Stutzerimonas stutzeri. The sequence goes on from NZ_JAGQFP010000002.1 coordinate 721,137, forward strand.
TCGATAACGTGCAGAGCCTGCCCGACGTCCAACAGGCGTTTTCGGCGCTGGGTATGGATGCAGGCCTGGTCGGCCAGTTCGCCCCGATCCTGTTGCAGTACCTGGGCAATCAGGGCGTCGGTGGGCCGCTGCTGCAGAGTCTCGGCAGCATCTGGGGTGTTGGCGGCGCCTGATCGCGCCGTTCGCTAGCTGGGGCATTGCTGCCCGCTGCAAGAAAAAAGCCCCGCGCAGCGCTAGCTGGCGGGGCTTTTTTTAACCGCGGTTGTTACAGGCCGGCAGCGGCGCGCAGGGCGTCGGCCTTGTCGGTCTTTTCCCAGGTGAAGGCGGTGAAGGTGTCGCCACCGACCGTCATTTCATAGGGATCACGACCGAAGTGGCCGTAGGCCGCGGTGGCCTTGTACATCGGGTGCAGCAAGTCGAGCATGGTGGTGATCGCGTAGGGACGCAGATCGAAGTGCTCGCGGACCAGGGCAACGATCTTCTCGTCGCTGAGCTTGCCGGTGCCGAAGGTGTTGATCGAGATCGAGGTCGGCTGCGCCACGCCGATGGCGTAGGAGACCTGGATTTCGCAACGATCGGCCAGGCCGGCGGCGACGATGTTCTTGGCCACGTAACGACCGGCGTAGGCGGCCGAACGGTCGACCTTGGACGGGTCCTTGCCGGAGAAGGCGCCGCCGCCGTGACGGGCCATGCCGCCGTAGGTGTCGACGATGATCTTGCGTCCGGTCAGACCGCAGTCACCCACCGGGCCGCCGATGATGAACTGGCCAGTCGGGTTGATGTGGAACTGGGTGTCCTTGTGCAGCAGTTCGGCCGGGATCACGTGCTTGACGATCAGCTCCATCACCGCTTCCTTGAGGTCGGAATGCTTGACCTCCGGGTTGTGCTGGGTGGACAGCACGATGGCGTCGATACCGACCACCTTGCCACCTTCGTAACGGCAGGTGACCTGGCTCTTGGCGTCCGGGCGCAGCCATGGCAGCAGGCCGTTCTTGCGGGCTTCGGCCTGGCGCTCGACCAGCGCGTGGGAGAAGCGGATCGGCGCCGGCATCAGCACGTCGGTTTCGTTGCTGGCGTAGCCGAACATCAGGCCCTGGTCGCCGGCGCCCTGGTCTTCCGGCTTGCTGCGGTCGACGCCCTGGGCAATATCCACCGACTGCTTGCCGATGATGTTGATGATGCCGCAGGTGGCGCCATCGAAACCGACGTCCGAGCTGTTGTAGCCGATGTCGATGATGACATCGCGCACCAGCTGCTCGAGGTCGACCCAGGCGCTGGTGGTCACTTCACCGGCGACGATGGCGACGCCAGTCTTGACCAATGTTTCACAGGCCACACGGGCGTGCTTGTCCTCGGCGATGATGGCGTCCAGCACCGCATCGGAGATCTGGTCGGCGATCTTGTCCGGGTGCCCTTCGGACACGGACTCGGAGGTGAAAATCGAGTATTCGCTCATCTATCGGTTCCTAATTACCGGTGGGTGAGTCGGCTGTCAGCGGTGGGCCGGGAAAAGTACCGGGCCTGGATCTGAAAACCGTTCTTCAAGCCAATGTAGAGGCTCTCGCCGGGCGTGAGCCCCGCGGCATCGGCCCAACGGGCCAGATCGTCCTGTTCGAAGCCCAACCAGAGATCGCCGCAGGCCTCCCTGGCCCAACTCTGGTTGTGGCTGCACAGCTCGGTGATCAGCAGGCTGCCGCCTGCGTTCACCAGTCGTGCCAGCTGCTTGAGCGCTTCACCCGGCGCCGCCAGGTGATGCAAAACCATGTTCAGTACCACGCAATCGGCCGCCGGACAGTCGTCCTGCAGGGCGTCGGCGAGACGGACTTCGACGTTGTCCAGGCCGAGCTGTTCGCAGCGGGTTCGCGTCAGTTCTAGCATTGCCGGACTGTTGTCAATCGCCGTGACCCTGGCGAAGCGATGGGCCAGTTCGGGCAGAAAACTGCCATCGCCGGGGCCGACCTCGAGTGCGGTTGCGGTCGGCGCGAAATCCAGCGCATCGAGCAACGCCACCACGCTGTCCCGGTACTGCGGCAATCCCGCGATCATGTCCTGGCGTGCCTGAAAGCTGCCGGCCATGCGCGTGAAAAAATCTTCGCTGGCGGCGCTGCGCTGGGCATGCACGGCGGCGATACGCGCCTGTACATCGAGCGGCAGGTTCAGCTGATCGACTTCCTCGAGCAAGGCCGCGTGCAGCCGGCCGCCGAGGCTGTCAGCGTGCGGCAGCGCGCGACGATAGAAAATCGCGTTGCCTTCCCGGCGAGTCGCCAGCAGCCCGGCCTGGGTCAGCACCTTGAGGTGATGGCTGATGCCCGACTGACCGGTGGCGAAGATCTGCGCCAGCTCGAGTACGCCGAACGAATCATTGGCCAGCGCCCGCAGCACGTTCAGACGCAGCGAGTCGCCGCCGGCCTTGCACAGGGCGGCGAGCTGATCGCTGTCGTCGAAGGAGATCTGGGGAATGCGCAGGCTCATAGGCCGCGCAGTCTAGTCGGTCGTTTTTCGTACAGCAATGGCTGTATCAAAAAGTTTTGATATTGAACAAGCGTTCGCTCAATTCACCAGGCTGTTGACCCCCATGCCGCAGGACACCAGGCCGAGGGCCAGGAGGAAGAAGCTCGGCAGAAGGTCGAGCAACTGCTGCAGCCGCGGGTGGCTGGCCATGCGCCGTGCCGCCAGACTGTAGGTGATCAGAATGGACACATCGACCAACGCCCAGATGGCGATCAAGGTCGCGGCCTGGGGCGCGAAGGGCTGCGCCGGCAGAATGAAGCCGGGGAGAAACGCCAGGAAGAACAGAATGTCCTTGGGATTGGACAGGCCCACGGCCATGGCGCGCCAGAAGTAATGAACGTGCGAGCGCGGCAGGTGCGGCGTCTCTTCGTTGCCGCCGCACAGCCCGTCCGCGCCGAGCCAGATCAGGTACAAGCCGCCCAGTACCTGGCCCCATTCGAGTATCACCGGCTCCAGATCAAGCGCCAGATAGATCAGGACCAGCGCGGCAATCAGCAGAATCTGGGCCGACAGCACGCCGCCCAGAATGGTCCAGGCCGGCCAGCTGCGACGCGCATCGGCGATGACCAGCGCGACCACGGGTCCGGGTGAGGCAATCAACAACGTGATGGCGGCCGCAAAGGCCAGGTAGGTGGCGTTCATAGTTCGGTTACCAGTTCGAATATGCGCGAGTGTTTGCCCAGTTTTTCGGTGTACAGCGGCAGGCTGCAGCTGGCGAAGGTGCGCTGCATCCAGCGATCGCTGCCGTCGAAACGGGCGGTGAAGGGGCTGCGTGCATGGGCGGTACGACGGTTGTCGATGATCAGCAGGTCGCCAGGGCCGAGCCGCACGGGCTCGACGACCTCCCAGGCGATGTTGCGCAGGGTGTCCAGCGTTTGCTGGGCGCGGTCGCTGTAGGCGACCATGAACTGCGGGTCGAAGCGGAAGAAGGGCGCATCGGGATCACCGTAGAGCACGGTCTGGTGCTTGTTGATGTCGATGCGCTGGTTCTTCTCGGTCGGGCCGTAGTCGGAGAGAAAGTTGTACGGCTCGTTGAGCAGGAACGCCTGCTGTTCATAGCTCAGGCGCTCGAGAATGCGCTCGATCGAGGCGATGTAGGTGATGGCTTCGGCTGCCGGGTCCTGGCGCAGGCAAAGCAGCAGCAGATAGTCCGGCTGGATCGCGTGGAACGCGTTCTCGGTATGCAGGTCGAGTTCGGTGTCGAAGCTGTCCGAGGTGGCCGCGCGCGACTGGGTCTGCTGGGGGAAGAAGTTGTTGACGATGCAGCCGGCCGACTCCTGCACATAGCCGATCGGTTCGCCGAGCAGTGCGGTGGCCTGCAGCAGAAGGCGCTCGCTGCACTCGTCCGGCTTGTGTATCTCGGTGCGCGACGCCGGCGTCGGCGGGATGTCGCCGATGTCGGTGTCCTCGAGTAGCAGGAAGCCCTTGGCGTTGCCGAACAGCTTGAACTCCAGGATTTGCGCGATTTGCGCCGAGCTAAGCCCCCCGTGGTGAATGCTGGCAGATAAAAGTTGGTCGAACTCGAGACTGGGCATGTCATCCTTCCCTAGCGTTATACAAAGGCGAAGGCCTCTGGTTTGGTCCGGGTGCCATTGCAATGCTGGCCCCATGGCCGGCGAGTATTGGTGGGGGGTGGAGAGTTGCAAAATGGAAAAAACGAGCATCACCCATGAGTTTTACTCATGCCGGCGGCTGACCGTATGACGCTGCGAATCCCGCCGCTCTACGCGCTGCGCGCCTTCGAGGTGGCGGCACGCTTCGGCTCTTTCACCCAGGCAGCCGAAAGCCTGTGCATCACCCAGAGCGCGGTCAGCCGGCATGTGAAGACCCTGGAAGAGAGCCTCGGCTGCCAGCTGTTCGAGCGACGCGGTTCGCGGCTGGCGTTGACCGACACCGGGCGGTTGTTGGCGCAGGAGCTCAAGGTCGGCTTTCGCACCATCGAAAATGCCTGCGTAGCGGTCAACCGCCAGCGCGATGCGCTCAGGTTGAAGGCGCCCTCGACGCTGACCATGCGCTGGTTGCTCGGGGCGCTCGACGATTTCCATCTCAGCCACCCGCAACACCGCGTGCAGCTCACCAGTGCCTGGATGGATCTGGATGCGGTGGACTTCCACAACGAACCGTTCGATTGCGCCATCCTGCTCGGGCATGGTGGGTTTCCGGCTGACTGGAACCGCGTCAAGCTGTTCGACGAGTGGCTGGTGCCCGTGTGTTCTCCAGACGTGCAGGGCGGGTCGACCTGGTCGGCCGAACGGCTGGCCCAGGCCGAGCTGATCCACCCGTCACGCGACTGCCGTGACTGGCGCCGCTGGCTGCAGCGGGTCGGTCTGATCGACGTCGTCGCCTGGCAGCAGGGCAAGCTGTTCGACACCCTGGAGCTGGGTATTTCGGCGGCGGCGCAGGGGCATGGCGTGTCGATCGGCGACCTGGCACTGGTGGCGGCCGAACTGCAAAAAGGCGCGCTGGCCCTGCCGTTCGATCAGGCGGTGCGTTCCGGCGACAGTTACTATCTGGTCTGGCCCGCGACCGGCGAAACCCCGGTGACCCTGACCCGGATGAAGGACTACCTGCTGCAGCATCTGCCGAATACCGACAGCCGCGGGGTCCGCTTGCTCGACTGAGCGCGGCTCGGGCGAGGTGCGACCGATTCAGTCATTGCCCCGCCACCTCGGGTAGGGGAAAATGGCCGCCTTTTTCTCAAGTACACCCCGCAGGAGATTCAGCGATGCCCAGCCGTCGTGAGCGAGCCAATGCCATCCGCGCCCTCAGCATGGATGCCGTGCAGAAAGCCAACAGCGGCCACCCGGGTGCCCCCATGGGCATGGCGGACATCGCTGAAGTGCTCTGGCGCGACCACCTCAAGCACAGCCCGACCAACCCGCAGTGGGCCGACCGCGACCGCTTCGTGCTGTCCAACGGTCACGGCTCGATGCTGATCTACTCGCTGCTGCACCTGACCGGCTATGACCTGTCCATCGACGATCTGAAGAACTTCCGCCAGCTGCACAGCAAGACCCCGGGCCACCCGGAGTTCGGCTACACCGCCGGCGTCGAGACCACCACCGGCCCACTGGGGCAGGGGCTGGCCAACGCCGTTGGCTTCGCCCTGGCGGAAAAGGTCATGGCCGCGCAGTTCAACCGCCCCGGCCATGACGTCGTCGATCACCACACCTACGTCTTCATGGGCGATGGTTGCCTGATGGAAGGGATCTCCCACGAGGTGTGTTCGCTGGCCGGCACCCTCGGCTTGAACAAGCTGATCGCGTTCTACGACGACAACGGCATCTCCATCGATGGCGAAGTCCATGGCTGGTTTACCGACGACACGCCGCGTCGTTTCGAGGCCTACGGCTGGCAGGTGATCCGTAACGTCGACGGCCATGACGCCGACGAAATCCAGATGGCCATCGACACGGCGCGCAAGAGCGACCGGCCCACGCTGATCTGCTGCAAGACCATCATCGGTTTCGGCTCGCCGAACAAGCAGGGCAAGGAAGAGTGCCACGGTGCCGCCCTGGGCGACGCCGAGATCGCCCTGACCCGCGAGGCGCTGGGCTGGAATCACGGCCCGTTCGAAATCCCGGATGACATCTACGCGGAGTGGGACGCCAAGCAGAAGGGCGCCGACGCGGAAAACGAATGGAACAAGCGCTTCGCCGCCTACGAGGCCGAGTTTCCGGCCCTGGCGTCCGAGTTCAAGCGCCGTATGGCCGGCGAACTGCCGGAAGATTTCGCCGAGAAGGCCAGCGAGTTCATTCGTGAGGTCGCCACCAAGGGCGAGACCATCGCCAGCCGCAAGGCCAGCCAGAACTGCCTGAACGCCTTCGGCCCGCTGCTGCCTGAACTGCTCGGCGGCTCGGCGGACCTGGCCGGTTCCAACCTGACCCTGTGGAAGGGCTGCAAGCCGGTGGTGGCCGAGGATGCCTCGGGCAACTACATGTACTACGGCGTGCGCGAGTTCGGCATGGCCGCGATCATGAACGGCGTTGCCCTGCACGGCGGTCTGATTCCCTACGGCGCGACCTTCCTGATGTTCATGGAATACGCCCGTAACGCGGTGCGCATGTCCGCGTTGATGAAGCAGCGCGTGCTCTACGTCTTCACCCACGACTCCATTGGCCTGGGCGAAGACGGCCCGACCCACCAGCCGATCGAGCAGCTGACCAGCCTGCGTACCACGCCGAACCTGGACACCTGGCGCCCGGCCGACACGGTCGAATCCGCGGTGGCCTGGAAGCATGCGGTCGAGCGCAAGGACGGTCCCAGCGCGCTGATCTTCTCGCGCCAGAACCTGCCGTACCACATCCGCGACAACGAGACGGAAGCCGCTATCGCCAAGGGTGGCTACATCCTCAAGAACTGCGTCGGCGAGCCGGAGCTGATCCTCATCGCCACCGGTTCGGAAGTCGGACTGGCCGTGCAGGCCTACGACAAGCTGACTGCGCAGGGCCGTAACGTGCGCGTGGTATCGATGCCCTGCACCAGCGTGTTCGATGCGCAGGACGCCGCCTGGAAGCAGCACGTGTTGCCGGTCGAGGTCGGTGCACGCATCGCCATCGAGGCCGCGCACACGGACTACTGGTACAAGTACGTCGGACTCGACGGTCGCGTCATCGGCATGACCACCTACGGCGAGTCGGCTCCTGCTGGCCAGCTGTTCGAGGAGTTCGGCTTCACGGTCGACAACATCCTCGCGGTAGCCGAGGAACTGCTGGAAGACTGAATACGCAAGCTGGAAGCCTGAAGCTGGAAGCTTGAAGTAAAAGCAGCCCGGTTCAGGCTCGAGGGATCACAGCAGCTGAGAGGTCGCGGCTGGATGCTGGAAGTAGCAGCGGCACGAATACTTCCGGCTTCCGGCTTCCAGCTTCCAGCTCGCATAAAGACGAGCCGCGAATGTCCCGAACTCCCCCTTACCGCATCGCCCTCAACGGTTACGGCCGCATTGGTCGTTGCGTGCTGCGCGCTTTCTACGAGCGCAATGCGGCCTTTGATTTCCAGATTGTCGCGCTCAATGATCTGGCCGATATGGCGAGCGTGGAATACCTCACCCGTTTCGACTCGACCCATGGCCGCTTCCCTGGCGAAGTGACCGCGGACGGCGACTGCCTGCACCTGAACGGCGATTGCGTGAAGGTGCTGCGCGAGCCGACGCCGGAAGCGGTGGACTGGCGCGGCCTCGACGTCGACCTGGTGCTGGAGTGCTCCGGCGCCTACAACACCCGCGGCGAGGCGCAACGTTTCATCGCTGCCGGCGCGCCGCGGGTGCTGCTTTCGCAGCCCATGAGCGGCGCTGCCGACGTCGACGCCACGGTGGTGATGGGTATCAACCAGGGCCAGCTGACCGGTGCCGAACGGCTAGTCTCCAATGCTTCTTGCACCACCAACTGCGGTGTGCCGCTGCTCAAGCTGCTCAACGATGCGATCGGTCTCGACTACGTCTCGATCACCACCATTCATTCGGCGATGAACGACCAGCCGGTAATCGACGCCTACCATCACGCCGACCTGCGCCGGACGCGCTCGGCGTTCCAGTCGGTCATCCCGGTCTCCACTGGCCTGGCGCGAGGAATCGAACGCCTGCTGCCGGAACTCTCGGGACGGATTCAGGCCAAAGCCGTGCGGGTGCCGACGGTCAACGTGTCCTGCCTGGACATTACCGTGCAGACATCCCGCGATACCGATGCGTCGACGATCAACCGGATCCTGCGCGAAGCCGCGCAAGTTGGGCCGTTGAAAGGCCTGCTCGCGTATACCGAGCTGCCTCATGCCAGCTGCGATTTCAACCACGACCCGCATTCGGCGATTGTCGATGGCAGCCTGACGCGCGCCTCCGGGCCGCGGCTGGTGAACCTGCTGGCCTGGTTCGACAACGAGTGGGGGTTCGCCAACCGCATGCTCGACGTGGCCGATCATTATTTGCGCGTTGCCCATCGCACCTAAGCTGCTGCGGTATCGGCAACGCTGGACAACATCGCCGTTCTTGAACTTAAGGAAGATCACATGACCGTTTTGAAGATGACCGACCTCGACCTCCAGGGTAAGCGCGTGCTGATCCGCGAGGACCTCAACGTGCCGGTCAAGGATGGCGCAGTCAAAAGCGATGCGCGCATCCTGGCATCCTTGCCGACCATCAAGCTGGCGCTGGAAAAGGGCGCAGCGGTGCTGGTCTGCTCGCACCTGGGCCGTCCGGAAGAGGGCGTCTACAGCGAGGAAGACAGCCTCAAGCCGGTCGCCGACTACCTGAGCAAGGCGCTCGATCGCGAGGTGCCGCTGGTCAAGGATTACCTTGGTGGCGTTCAGGTGCAGGCCGGTGAGCTGGTGCTGCTGGAGAACGTGCGCTTCAACAAGGGTGAAAAGAAGAACACCGACGAGCTGGCGCAACAGTACGCGGCGCTGTGCGACGTCTTCGTGATGGACGCCTTCGGCACCGCACACCGCGCCCAGGGCTCGACCCACGGGGTCGCCAAGTTTGCCAAGGTCGCCTGCGCCGGTCCGCTGCTGGCCGCTGAGCTCGACGCGCTGGGCAAGGCGCTGAAGAGCCCGGCCAAGCCCATGGCGGCCATCGTCGCCGGCTCCAAGGTGTCGACCAAGCTGGACGTGCTCAACAGCCTGAGCCAGGTCTGCGACCAGCTGATCGTGGGGGGTGGCATCGCCAATACCTTTCTCGCGGCGGCCGGCTTCCCGGTAGGCAAGTCCCTGTATGAAGCCGATCTGGTCGACACCGCCAAGGCCATCGCGGCCAAGGTCAGCGTGCCGCTGCCGGTGGATGTGGTGGTCGCGAAGGCCTTCGCCGAAGATGCCGAAGCCACCGTCAAGGCGGTGGGCGACGTGGCCGATGACGACATGATCCTGGATATCGGCCCGCAGACCGCGGCCAACTTCGCCGAGCTGCTGAAGTCGTCCAAGACCATTCTGTGGAACGGCCCGGTCGGCGTGTTCGAATTCGACCAGTTCGGCAATGGCACCAAGGTGCTGGCGCAGGCTATCGCCGAAAGCCCGGCGTTCTCCATTGCCGGTGGCGGCGACACCCTGGCGGCGATCGACAAGTACGGCGTTGGCGAGCAGATCTCCTACATTTCCACCGGTGGTGGCGCCTTCCTCGAGTTCGTCGAAGGCAAGGTACTGCCGGCGGTCGAGGTGCTGGAACAGCGCGCAGGCTGATCGGCGCGCGTGATCCCGCTGCAACAGGCGCAACGGTGAAAGGCAACCCTGCGGGCTCGCTGCTGTCTCTGTTCTGTCCAGACGAGGAATGGAGACTCACCATGCGTTACGCCGCTATCGCTGTTTGTTGCCTCGGCCTGGCCGGGTGCGCCGGGAACGGTCCGGATTCGGCCTGTGAGGTATTCGATCCGCCGCCGGTGCAGAGCCCGACCGCGCAGAACGACCAGCGTGTACAGATGCAAAGCACCGGTGATCCCACCGCCGGAACCGCCGCGGACGTTCGGGAGTGCCCCTGAGCCCACCCGCATGAGCAAGGAGAAGCGATGAAAGGCCTGTTCATCCCGATTGCCGCGCTGCTGTTGAGCGGTTGCGGCCATTGGCAGTCCGGCCCCGATGCCCCGTTCATCCGTTGGAACTGCAAGAGTCCACAGGACATCGCCTGGCGCTATGCCGATGAAGGCCATCAGACGATCGACTTGAAAATCGGCAACAGCGAACAGGTTCATACCCTCCGCAAGGAACCGGTGACGCGCGGTGCTTTCTATAGCGATGGCGTAGTGGCCTTCCACGACAAGGGGAACGAGGCATTGGTCTACCGGATCGCCGACGACAAGCTGCTGGCCCATGGCTGTAGCGCCTCATTGATCAATCTTTGAGCGGGCTGCTCGACCCGCGGGGCCCCTCGTTTTTGTCCGAGCTGATGGCTTTTGGCTCGTCCGCCACTACAATGCCGCGCCACAGCGCGGTGCTTGAACACCGCCGGCCCCTGGGGCAGGCTCTACATGATTAATCGACCCTAACCGGGAGAAAGGAAAACATGGCACTCATCAGCATGCGCCAGATGCTCGACCACGCCGCCGAATTCGGCTACGGCGTGCCGGCCTTCAACGTAAACAACCTCGAGCAGATGCGAGCCATCATGGAAGCGGCCGACAAGACCGACTCCCCGGTGATCGTCCAGGCTTCGGCCGGCGCTCGCAAATACGCCGGCGCGCCGTTCCTGCGCCACCTGATCCTCGCGGCGGTGGAAGAATTCCCGCACATTCCGGTGGTCATGCACCAGGACCACGGCACCAGCCCGGACATCTGCCAGCGCTCGATCCAGCTGGGCTTCAGCTCGGTGATGATGGATGGTTCGCTGAAAGAAGACGGCAAGACCCCCTCCGACTATGAATACAACGTCCGCGTGACTCAGCAGACCGTTGCCTTTGCCCACGCCTGCGGTGTGTCGGTCGAAGGCGAGCTGGGTTGCCTGGGCTCGCTGGAAACCGGCATGGCCGGTGAAGAAGACGGTGTCGGCGCCGAAGGCACCCTGGATCACAGCCAGCTGCTGACCGATCCGGAAGAGGCCGCGGACTTCGTTGCCAAGACCAAGGTCGATGCCCTGGCCATCGCCATCGGCACCAGCCACGGCGCCTACAAGTTCACCAAGCCGCCAACCGGCGACACCCTGTCGATCCAGCGCATCAAGGAGATTCACCAGCGCATCCCGGACACCCATCTGGTGATGCACGGCTCCTCCTCGGTCCCGCAGGAGTGGCTGAAAATCATCAACGAGTACGGTGGTGACATCAAGGAAACCTACGGCGTTCCGGTCGAGGAGATCGTCGAGGGCATCAAGTACGGTGTACGCAAGGTCAACATCGACACCGATCTGCGTCTGGCCTCCACCGGCGCAATCCGTGAGTTCATGGCGAAGAACCCCAGCGAGTTCGACCCGCGCAAGTATCTGGCCAAGACTGTCAGCGCCATGCGTGACATCTGCATCGCCCGTTACGAAGCCTTCGGCACCGCCGGCAATGCCTCGAAGATCAAGCCGATCTCCCTGGAAGGCATGTTCCAGCGCTATGCCAGCGGCGAGCTGGACCCCAAGGTCCGCTGAACCATCGAGCTGACGACGAGCCCGCCCTGTGCGGGCTCGTTGCGTTATGGCGTGTTCAAACCGGGATGAGCGGCGACTTCAGGCGAGGAGTCGCTGAATCTGGCTGCGTAGGGTATCCAGCGAAAAGGGCTTGGCGATGATCGGTGCCGAGCGTGCGATAGGGCTGCCTGATTCGTGAATCTCGATCGGGTAGCCGCTGATGAAGATGACTTTCAGTTCCGGCCGCAGCTTCAGCGCTGGCTCGGCAATCATCACGCCCGAGATGCCCCCAGGCAGCCGGTAGTCGGTCACCAGCAGGTCCAGCTGAGGCTTGGTCGCCAGGATCTCGAACGCTTCGGTGGCGTCCGATGCTTCCAGGACCTTGTAGCCTTCATCCGCCAGATAATCAGATAGCAGGCAAAGAATGTGGGGTTCGTCCTCGACGAGCAGGACGACTTTGCTGGACGGGTTGCTCATTGGAGCGATTCTCATGGTTTTCGCGGGACACATTACTTCAGACCGGTCACTAATCCAGCACAGGCGAACACGTTGGAGCCTCCTGGCGTTCCGCAAGTTCAGGTCGAAACCTCATTCGCCTCGCGTTTGCTCGCGGATAGGGCGTCCGGTGCGCGTTGGCAATCGGCCCGGCCATCGTTAGGCTCGGTTCATGTCGCTTACTGGAGCCCTATCATGCCTGACGAAAACGCCCATGCGGTCACCGAAAAGACCCTGGATGACTATCGAGCCAATGCCGAGGCCTTTCGTGAGGGCACGCGCGACCACGATGTCAGCCAGAATATCGACGCGCTGTTGCGGCATATTCAGGGTCAACCCCCCTTTCGAATCCTGGACCTGGGTTGCGGACCCGGCCGCGACCTCAAGACGTTCACCGCACGCGGGCACGTCGCCGTAGGCCTGGACGGTGCCGAGCCCTTCGTCCACATGGCGCGGCGTGAGTCCGGTTGCGAAGTGCTGCATCAGGATTTCCTGCAACTGGACCTGCCGGTCGAGGCCTTTGACGGCATTTTTGCCAACGCTGTGCTGTTTCATCTGCCCAGCCGGGAGATCGATGGTGTGCTGTCGAAGCTGCATGCAGCGCTGCGCCCTGGTGGGGTGTTGTTCAGCTCCAACCCGCGTGGCAACAACCAGGAGGGCTGGAGCGGAGCACGCTACGGCACCTGGTACGACTGGCCGAGCTGGCGCCAACGGCTGCTTTCGGCAGGCTTCAGTGAACTCGAGCATTACTATCGGCCCGCAGGCTTGCCGCGCGACCAGCAACCTTGGCTTGCCAGCGTCTGGCGCAAGGCTTAGCGCCATTTCAACGGTCGGTAGGGGCGGCTGGCAAAGCAGAATGCATGCCGTCTGCCTGCGGTTCATGCGTTTTGCATGCGTGCAAAACGCTATTATGTGACGCAAGTCACTGAAATTACTTGATTTGCTGATCTGTCGCGGTTGGCACGAACGCTGCTCTGGCTATGGGGCTGGACCATAACTGGAGTACACAATAATGATTGCCGCTGAAAAAGTTCTCTCTGCCGCGTTCCCCGAATTCGAAGTGCTCACCTGTCCACGCCCGGACGGCGGGTTGCTGCTGACGCTGCGTAACGATGATCGCGACATCATCAAGCGTGCCCTTTCCCGGGGGCAGACCCAGACCAATATTCAGCTGGAATGGGTCATCAGCTCGATCCGCCGTGATCTGGCACTGGAGGCCGGCATGTCGCCTGCCATCGCCCGCCTGCAGAGCCAGAGCCGCACTGGACTGCCGACCTACGAGTACGCCTGATGAACAGGTGGCCGGCCCGCGCTGTCGCGGTCCGGCCGCTTGTGCACCGCTGCGCTCGAGCGCAGGCGAGCCGACTGGCCATGAGAGCCGGCGTGCGTCGCAACCCTGATAAGCCATGAGGAAAAACCCTATGAACGCTATCGACCTGTTGATCGACGACCACGAGAAAGTGAAGGACATCCTGACGCGCCTGACCGAAAGCACCGAGCGTGCCGTCAAGACCCGCGCCGAGCTGCTGCAGAAGCTCGAGATGGAAGTCACCGTCCATACCCAGCTGGAAGAGCAGATCCTCTACCCGGCTTTCAAGGAGGCTGGTGGCAAGGAAGAATTGAAGATGTTCCACGAGGCCAAGGAAGAGCACCGGGCCGTGGATTCGCTGGTGTTGCCCGACCTCAAGGCGACCGACCCTGCGAGTGTGCAGTTTTCCGGGCGCGCCAAGGTGTGCAAGGAACTGCTCGAACATCACATCGAGGAAGAAGAGTCCGAGATGTTTCCCAAGGCGCGTGAACTGTTCGATCAGGCGCGACTGGAGGAAATGGGCCAGCAAATGGCCGAACTGAAAGACCGTCTGAAGAAAGAGTTCCTCGCCAGCCAGGCTGCCTGACCCGGTCGAGCCAGGGCGCCTCGCCTTCGGCGCCCCCTGGCTCGTCGGCTTCGCTGACTTGCATCAATGCCCGCCCCGCAAAGCGCTGCGACCCTTGATGGCCTAATGGCATCGAGGTTGTTGCCGCTTGCCTGATCTTCCTGTCGACGAGGAAACGGCAATCACTGACATGGGCGGACAGGGGCGGGCATGGAAGACGAGTTGAAAAAGCTGTTGCAACGGGTTGGGCTGGGTATCGGGGAAATCCGCACCCGCAAGCGCTTTCTTCAATGGGGTTCGGCCGATGCGCAGCGCCTGAATCAGGCCGCCGTGGACATCGATGCCGCGCACCGCGGCTTTATCGACCGGCTTTACGCGCATCTGGCGCATTTCGGCCCGCCGACCGCCATTCTCCACGACCCGGAAGGCGTCGTCCGTCTCAAGCACAGTCAGCTCGACTATTACCGACGCTTGTGGAACGGCCCCTATAACCGCGATTACGTGAAGGACCGTCTGTTGATCGGTCTGGTGCACGAGCGCGTCGGAGTTGGCCTGGAGTGGTACCTGGGCGCCTATCGGTTGTACCTGTCCGAAATGCTCAAGCTGCTGGTGGGCGACAGCGAGCGCTGGGCCACCTATGACAGCCTGCTGAAAATCGTCTTTTTTGACATGACCCTGGCGATCGACACCTACAGTGCCGCCCAGCGGCAGGCGCTGGAGGAGAGCGAGGCGCGGCTGGCACGCGCGCTGCGGGGTTCCGAGGACGGCATATGGGAGTGGGATATCGAGCACGACCGGTTGCACCTGTCCGAGCGTTGGACCGCCATGCTGGGCATGCAGGCCGAGCCGAGCTTCTGCAGCCGGGACTGGTTTGAACGGGTGCATCCGGATGATCTGCCCGGGCTGCGCGAGGCGATCAGCGCGCATCTCAAGGGCAGGAGCCCCTCGCTGGCCCATGAATACCGAATCCAGACCCGCCTCGGTGAGTATCTGTGGGTGCTGGTGCGTGGGGTGGTCGAACGTTGCGAGCAGGGGGCTCTGCGCATGGCGGGTTCGCAGACGGACATCAGCGCCCGCAAGACCGCGGAGGCGCACCTGCGTCATGCCGCCCGGCATGACTCGCTGACGGGCCTGGCCAATCGCCTGCACCTTGACGAGCTGCTCCTGGAAACCCAGCGGCGCCACCATGGCCGCGCCTCGGCGCTGTTGTTCATCGACCTGGACCGCTTCAAGCTGATCAACGACAGCCTTGGTCACAGCGTCGGTGATCGGGTGCTGGTCGAGGTTGCGCGGCGGCTGGCCCGCTGTCTGCGCCCCGGTGACCATCTGGCGCGCTTCGGCGGCGACGAGTTCGTCGCGCTGCTGGGTGATCTGGCCTACGAAGCCGATGCCGAACGGGTGGCGCAGCGGATGCTCGATGCCTTGCGCCAGCCATTGCAACTTGACGAGCGTACCCTGACGGTCAGTGCCAGTATCGGCATTGCACCCTTGCACCGCGACGGCCAGCCACTGGATGCGCTGCAAGCTGCGGATCTGGCGCTGTACCGTGCCAAGGAGGCCGGCAAGAACCAGTTCGCCTTGTTCTGCGAGAGCCTGCACACCACCGCGGCGCGTCAGCTGGAACTGGAAAGTGCGCTGGCGCAGGCGCTGGCGCGTGACGAGTTCGTCCTGCATTTTCAACCGATCTGCCGGATCGACCGAGGGCAGACGTACCTGGCGGGTGTCGAGGCGCTGCTGCGCTGGCATCAGCAGGGTGCGCTGGTCGCGCCGAACGAGTTCATTCCGGTGTTGGAGGAGTCCGGCGAAATCACCCGTGTCGGCGAATGGGTGCTGCGTGAGGCATGCCGTCAGGTTCGCGCCTGGCAACAGGCTGGGCAGTCACGCCTCTACTGCACGGTCAACCTGTCGATTCGCCAGTTGCAGGAGCCCGGTTTCACCGCGCTGCTGGAGCAGGTGCTGGACGAAACCGGCTTGCCTCCCAGCAGCCTGGTATTGGAGATCACCGAGACGC
Source organism: Stutzerimonas stutzeri (assembly GCF_019090095.1). Taxonomy (NCBI): domain Bacteria; kingdom Pseudomonadati; phylum Pseudomonadota; class Gammaproteobacteria; order Pseudomonadales; family Pseudomonadaceae; genus Stutzerimonas; species Stutzerimonas stutzeri. Next base: position 737,050 of record NZ_JAGQFP010000002.1, read on the forward strand.
TGCTGATGCACGACAGCGAGCTGGTGCTCGGCAGTCTCCACGAGATCGCGGCGCTTGGCGTGCGGCTGGCGCTGGATGATTTCGGCACCGGCTATTGCTCGCTCGGCTACCTGAAACGGTTCCCGCTGGACATTCTCAAAGTGGACCGCAGCTTCATCGCCGCCGCACCGGAAGACGCCGACTCGGTCGCCATCAGTCGGGCAATCATCGGCCTTGGCCACAGCCTCGGCCTGGCGGTGGTCGCCGAAGGCGTCGAGCGTCCCGAACAGCTGCAGTTCCTTATCCAGCAACACTGCGAAAATGCCCAGGGATTCTGGTTCAGCGCCCCGCGGCCTGCCGCCGAGTTGCAGGACCTATTCAGCGGTGAGCAGCGTTTCGAGGGGCTCTGGCGGCTGCTCCCGCATTCCAGCCCCGAGCGCACGGCGCTGGCTCACTGAATCGAGCCGTCCGGCGCCCGGCCAGGGCGGGCCAGGCACTCTTGGCGACAGCCGGGGTCCACTTCTCTGACTATTGATCATTCAAGCGGTCACCGGCGGTCCGCCGGTTCTTTTCTGAAGGAGGTGACCCATGCGACTCGTATATCTTTCCGCCCCCATCCTGGGCCTGTTGCTGGCGGGCTGCGGCCCCGACGAGCCCGACCGTGAGCAGGCGCCGCCGCCAGCCACCGAGCAACCGGCGACGCCACCAGCCACTACGCCACCAGCCGACACCGGTACGGGGACTGGCACCGGCGCTGGCACCACCGGCACCGGTACCGGTGCGGGCGTCGAGACGGGCACGGGTACCGGCATGGGCACCGGCGCCACGGGTGACATGAACACGGCACCGGCCGGCAACGGCAGCGGTCTGGGCACCGAGTCCGGCGCTGGCACCGCGCCCAATACCACCGGCAACGCGTCTGGCGCGTCGCAGTAGGCACTGTCTCATCGGGGAGCCGCGTCCATGCGTCGGGCTCCCCCTCCATCAGGAGACCCGCATGAAATCCAGATGCATCGTAGCCCTGGTCGCCGTGCCGTTTTCGCTGCTGCTCGGTGCCTGCTCGCCGGATGACGAGCGCTCGGCCATGGACAACAACAGCCGGAATCAGCAGGAATATCAAAACACCGCGACCGACCCGGCCGGGCCGCGCGAAGTCTCGCCGCCCTCGAATATGGCCAACGAGTGACACCGCGCCCGTCCGGGCCGGTCACCGCCACGCGGCGTCAGACGTACTGGGCTGCCGCGTAGCCCGACGCCCAGGCCCACTGGAAATTGAACCCCCCCAGGTGCCCGGTGACGTCGAGCACTTCACCGATGAAATAAAGGCCGGCAGCCTTCTGCGATTCCATGGTCTTGGACGACACCTCACGCGTGTCGACGCCGCCCAGCGTGACTTCCGCGGTGCGGTAACCTTCGGTGCCGGCGGGTACCAGCTGCCAGCTGCCGAGCCGCTGTGCCACCTCGTTCAGCTCCGCCTGACTGTATTGCTTCAACGGCCTGGAGACGAACCAGTGCTCGGCGAGCAGTCCCGCCATCTTGCGGGTGAACAGTTCCCCGAGAAGCGTCTTGAGTTCGGTGTTGGGCCGTTCGAGCCGCTGCTCGTCCAGCCACTGGGGTAGATCGAGGTGCGGCAGCAGGTTGATTTCAACCGTATCGCCGGGCTGCCAGTAAGAGGAGACCTGGAGAATCGCCGGGCCCGACAGGCCACGGTGGGTGAACAGAATGTTTTCGCGAAAGCTCTGGCCGTTGCAGCTCACCAGGCAGTCTTCGACCGATGTGCCGGACAGTGCCTCGCACATCCCCTTGAGCTGCGGCTCGGTAATGGTGAACGGTACCAGGCCGGCGCGCGTCGGCAGAACCTGATGCCCGAACTGACGCGCAACCTGATAGCCGAAGCCGCTGGCACCGAGGGTCGGGATCGACAAGCCCCCCGTGGCGATCACCAGCGACTGGCAGCTGATCTCGCCGAGACTGCTTTGCAGTCGATAACCACCGTCGGTCTTTTCGATGCTCTGCACGGCGGTGTCCAGGCGCATGTCGACGCCGGCCTGCCGGCATTCGTCGAGCAGCATGCCGAGGATGTCGCTGGATTTATGGTCACAGAACAACTGGCCCAGCTTCTTCTCGTGATAGGGCACGCCATGGCGAACGACCATCTCGATGAAGTCCCACTGGGTGTAACGGGCCAGCGCCGATTTGCAGAAGTGCGGGTTGCCGGAGACGAAGTTCGCCGGCTCGGTGTACAGGTTGGTGAAATTGCAGCGCCCGCCACCGGACATGAGGATCTTCTTGCCGGCTTTGTTGGTGTGGTCGAGCAACAGCACGCGACGGCCGCGTGTCGCTGCCGTGAACGCGCACATCAGCCCGGCGGCGCCGGCACCGATTATCACCACATCCGTTTGCAACACCACGCACCTCGGTCAGCTCTGGAAAAGGCGGCATGGTACTCCGCCGGCTCAGCGGCTGCAGCGCTGTTCGCAGCCATTGGGCGGCGCGCGGATTAGTTCGGCGGGGCGGGCAACTGGCGGATCAGGTGGCTGGCCATGCTGCGCAGCGGGGCCAGTTGACGGCAGATCAGCGCCAGCTGGGTCTGCACCAGGCGGTGAGCGTCGTCCATGTCTTCGGATGTCTGTTCCAATTGCTGGGCCAAGGCCTGTTCGTCTTCACTGTAGACGGCCACTGGCTGGCCGCGCTGCAGGGCCATCGCCAGTTCGTCGAGGCTGCTGGCCAATCGTTGTGCGGCATGCTCCAGCAGTTCATCGCGAGCATCGTCCGGCAGGCCCTCGCGGTGTGCGCCCAGGCCCGAGAGGTAGTTGAGCAAGGTGTGCGAGAGGATCAGGAAGCGAAAGCCGGTTTCGGCGTCCTTTCGAAAGTGACCGGGTTCGAGCAGCATGTTGGACAAGGTGGTCGACAGCGCGGCGTCGGCGTTGTGCGCGTTGCGCCGGGCCAGGCGGTAGGCGAGGTCGTCACGCTTGCCGCTTTCGTACTGGGCCATGATCTGGCGCAGATAGTCCGCGCTGCGGCTGAGGGTGTTGGCGACCATCAGGTTGAGGCGGCGGCCCTGCCAGTCCGGCAATACCAGGAAAACCGCGGCAGCGGCGATCAGGCTGCCGAGCAGGGTGTCGATCAGCCGCGGCCAGATCAGCCCGTAACCATCGCCGACCTGATTGAAACAGAACAGCACCAGCAGCGTGATCGCCGCGGTGGCCAGCGTGTAGCGGTTGCTGCGGGTGGCGAAGAAAGCCACGCCGGCGACCACCGCGAACAGCGCCTGGATCTGCTGGCTGGGAAACAGGTCGAACAGCGCCCAGCCGGCCACCAGGCCAAGCACGGTGCCGGTCACCCGCTGCACCAGCTTGATGCGTGTGGCGCCATAGTTCGGCTGGCAAACGAACACCGTGGTCAGCAGCACCCAGTAACCCTGTTCCGGATGGATCGCGTGTAGCACCGCGTAACCGCATACCAACGCCAGGCTCATGCGCAATGCGTGGCGGAACAGCAAGGAGGTCGGCGTCAGTTGCAGGCGGATGCGTGCGAGCGCGTCGCGGATCGACTGCGGGTCGCGGTCCAGCAAGCTGCTGTCCTGCTCGCCGGCCAGCGCATCCGGGTTGCTCGCGCTGGCGAGCTGGCGCTGCATGGTCGCCAGGTTGTTCGACAGCGCGCGTAGCGAGCGCAACAGTCCGCGCCAGGCAGGATTGCTCTGCAGACGCAGGTGCGCCAGCGACGACTCCAGGTCGGCCAGTGCCTGGGCGTTGTCGTCGTGGTAGCGAAACGGCTGGCGCAGCTGGATGGCACTGGCCAGCTCGGCGCAGGCGGTGCCCTGCAAACGCAGCAGCCGGGCGCAGCGAAACAGCACATCGCTGTGGAAGAACGCCTCGGCCAGTGCCTGGTAGGGGTAGTGCGAGGAGCTGACGCGCTCGTGCAGATCCTGAGCGAGGAAGTAGAGCTTGAGGTAGTGGCTGATCTTGGCGCCTGGCCGGCCATTGCCGAGGCGATGCAGCAAGGTTTCCTTGGTGGCGTTCAGGGCGCTGACCACGCGTCCGTTCTGCTGCGCCAGTTGCAGCCGACGGTCCTCCACATCGAGCTGGCGCACCGGCTCGAACAACGAGGCCTTGAGCTTGAAGTATCGCCCCAGCTCACGGTACAGCCTGGCCAGGCTCTGCTGCACCGGCTGGTGCGCGAACAGTGCATTCCAGAGCACTGACAGCAAGCCGTAGCAGGCCGCCCCGGCAAGTAGCAGCAGCGGGTCGCGCCAGGGTTGCACGGCGTCGGCGGCACGCTGGTCGGCGGCGATCATGCTGTAAATGGAGAGGATCAGCGTGGCCTGGGCGATCGCGGCGTAGCGCTCGCCCAGCGCGCCGAGCATGACCAGTGCAAACGCCGCCGCGGCCATGCCGGCAACGAACAGCAGGGGATAGGGAAACAGCAGTTGCACCGAAGCGGCGGCCACGCTGAAGCACAGCAGCGTGACCAGCAAAGCCGTGAGCCGGCCGAGCCAGCTGTCGTCTGTTTCCGCCAGAGCACTGGCGATCACGCCGAGGAACAACGGGATGGCCATCCTCGGCTCCCCGAGGTACCAGCTCAAGCCCATGCTGCCAGCCAGCGCGATCAGCACGCGCAGGCTGTAGCCGAATTTCTCCAGGGCCCAGAGGCGGCGCAGGGAATGGCTGAGCGAGGGTGAACGCATAGTAGGCTCGGACCTGGTGATTGAGGAGATTGGACGTGCGAGGCGGGCTGGCGTCACCGATCGCTTTTGCAAAGCTTATACCGACCTTCCGTCGCGTATTAGCGGAACGCCATCTCGTGGTCATCGTTCTGCCGTATTTGGCTGGCTTCATTCATGCGCCCCTCCCATTCCGATAACAGAGGACAACGCATGAACCGTGAACACGACGCCAGCCGCCGCAACCTGCTCAAAGGCGGTGCCATCGCCGCGGTGGTCGCCACCACCCCCTTTCTCGGCACGTTACAAGCGTTCGCGGCACGCAATGCCCAAGGACGTGGCGCCGGCCTGGTGCGCAGCAGCTACGGCCCATTGCGTCCGACCCGGGACTTGAGTACCGGGCTGGAACTGCTGCAACTGCCCGACGGTTTTCAGTACAAGAGTTTTTCCTGGACCGGTGACCTGATGGAAAACGGCCAGCCGGTACCCACGTCCCACGACGGCATGGGTGTCATCGATGTTCGGCGGGGGCCAAAGGGACCCGAGATCGTGCTGGTGCGCAATCACGAAGCCAGCACCGGCCCGCTGATCGAAGCCAGCGGCGTGTATGACGGCATCACGCTGTCCAATGGCCAGCGTCCGGCCGGTGGCACCACCAACCTGTACTTCTCCCGCGGCATCGATCAGCCGGTGCGTACCGTACCGAGCCTTGGCGGTACCCGCACCAACTGCGCCGGCGGTGTCACCCCATGGGGCACCTGGCTGTCGTGCGAAGAAACTACGGTCGATTACAGCAGTGTTGGCGGGCGCGCCCACGGTTACGTCTTCGAGGTGACTGCCGACCCGGCGCTGACCACCGGCCAGCCGATCGTGCAGATGGGCCGCTTCGCCCACGAAGCGGTCGCCGTCGACCCACGCAACAGCTACGTTTACCTGACCGAAGATGCGCGCAACCGCGCCGGCTACTATCGCTACATTCCCACCGATGCCAGCCAGCAGCCCGGTTCGCTGGCCGCTGGCGGTATCCTGCAGGCTGCGCGTGTGCGCAGCCGTGAGCTCGTCGACCTGCACGCGCCCAGCCAAGGCGACACCTATCAGCTGGACTGGGTGGAAGTGCCCAACCCGGATCTGGAGCCGCAGCCTGAAGGCAGCGGCCCGTTTGCCCAGTCCCGCCGCGCCGGTGGTCTGAGCATGAGCCGCGGCGAAGGCATCTGGTACAGCGAGGGCAAGCTCTACATCGTCGATACCAGTGCTGGCACCGACGCCCAGGGGCGCGCTGGCTACGGTCGCGGCGCGGTGTGGATGCACGACCTGGCGACGGACCGCCTCACTTGCCTCTTCGCCTCGACCGACGCCGAGATCGCCAACAACCCCGATAACATCACCGTCAGCCCACGCGGCGGTTTGCTGCTCTGTGAAGATGGCGGCGGTGTGCAGGACGACTACGGCTTTGGCGAGCGTCTGCTGGGGCTGACCACGGCGGGCGAGGCGTACATCTTCGCCAAGAACAACGTGGTGTTCGACGATATGCAGGCAGCGGCGGCTGGCAAGAAGGTCTCCGGTGGTGACTATCGCAACCGCGAGTTCTGCGGCGCCTGCTTCGACCCGAGCGGCCACTTCCTGTTCGTCAACGTCCAGACCCCCGGGATCACCTTCGCCATCTGGGGTCCTTGGGCGCGCGGGTCGTTGTAGGAGGCGGGAAGCGGCAAGCGGTAGGCTTGAGGGTGGTGTTGCGTTTCGCGTGTACCGGGTGCCGTGGATGGTGGATCGGTGAAGCGCGATCCACCCTACGTCAGCTTGAACCTTGGCTCGACAGTTTGGCCTCCAGCCTTATAGCTGCCTCACCTTCAGCGACCGACCCTTGATCTTGCCGGCGTTCAAGCGATTGAGCGCCTGCTTGGCGACGCTGCGCTCGACCGCGACGAACGCCTGGAAATCGAAGATCGCGATCTTGCCGACCTGCGTGCCCGGGATGCCCGCATCGCCGGTGAGCGCCCCCAGGATGTCGCCGGGGCGCAATTTCTCCTTGCGACCGGCACCAATGCAGAGCGTCACCATCGGCGGCTGCAGCGGTCCGCCCGGCTGAGCTTTCAGCTCGCCCAGCGGTTGCCAGTTCAGCGGTGCCTTTTGCCGATCCTCGATGGCCTGGGCGCGGTGGCCTTCGGCAGGCGCTACCAGGCTGACAGCGATGCCTTTCTTGCCAGCCCGACCGGTACGTCCGACGCGGTGAATGTGAATCTCCGAGTCCCGCGCCAGCTCGACGTTGATCACCATGTCCAGCGCGTCGATATCCAGCCCGCGCGCCGCGACATCGGTGGCGACCAGCACCGAGAGACTGCGGTTGGCGAACATGGCGAGCACCTGGTCGCGGTCACGCTGTTCCAGATCGCCGTTGAGCGCCATGGCCGAAATCCCCTTCGCGACGAGGGCGTCGACCAGCTCCTGGCATTGCTGCTTGGTGAAGCAGAAGGCCACGCAAGTCTCGGGTCGGAAGCTCGCCAGCACGCGAATGACCGCTTGCATGCGGTCCTGCGGGTCGATCTCGTAGAAGCGCTGCTCTATCTGCGTGTCATCGTGCAGGGCTTCGACCTTGACTTGCTGCGGGTCGCGCATGAAGGCCGATGCGAGTTGCTTGATCCCGGCCGGGTAGGTGGCAGAAAAGAGCAGGGTTTGCCGCTTGGCTGGGGTCTGGCCGATGATGTCGGCTATCGCATCGTAGAAGCCCATGTCGAGCATGCGGTCGGCTTCATCGAGCACCAGTGTCCGCAAGCCGTCGAGCTTGAGCGTGCCTTTGTTCAGATGCTCGAGCACGCGCCCGGGCGTGCCAACGATGACATGCGCACCGTGCTCCAGCGAGCCGATCTGCGGCCCGATGGACACGCCGCCGCACAGGGTGAGGATTTTGATGTTGTCGGCCGAACGCGCCAGCCGGCGCAGCTCCTTGGCGACCTGGTCGGCCAGCTCGCGAGTCGGGCACAGCACCAGTGCCTGGCACCCGAAATAACGAGGGTTGAGCGGCTCGAGCAGGGCGATACCGAAGGCTGCGGTCTTGCCGCTACCGGTCTTGGCCTGGGCGATAAGGTCCATGCCCTTGAGCATCACGGGCAGACTCTGGGCCTGGATCGGTGTCATCTCGGTGTAGCCGAGTGCGTCGAGGTTGGCCAGCGTCGCGGCGCTGAGGGGCAGGGTGGCGAAGGCTGAACTGGGCACGGTAGTGATCTGCAAGGTGAAGTGGCGGGCAGTCTAACAGGCCTGTGCGGTCGTCGCGTGGCAGCCGGCGAGCCGCGTTCTGGGCGGAACGGATAAAGACTGAGCGGGTCCCAAAGGAGTCAGTGGATACTCCCAGGAGGCTGTTTTGTCCCGCTTGTTGTTGCTGCTCAGTGCACTATCCCTTCCCGCCATCGCCGCAGAGCCGACGCTCTTCGGCCGCTATGAACAGATCAAGGTCGAAGATCTCGGCAAGACGCTCAAGGCCAAGATGGACACCGGCGCGATGACGGCTTCGCTGTCGGCTCGCGATATCGAGCGCTTCGAGCGTGACGGCGAGGAGTGGGTACGCTTCCGCCTGGCGGTCGAAGGGGCTGGCGACACCGTCTTTGAACGGCCGTTGGCTCGCGTGGCCGAGATCAAGACCCGTGCCGAAGAAGCGGACGACGATACCGATCTCGAGCGTGGCCCGGATGTCGCCGAGCGGCCGGTGGTGGAGATGCAGCTATGCATCGGTGACCAGTTGCATCAGGCCGAGGTGAACCTCACCGACCGCAGCCATTTCCGCTACCCGTTGCTGATCGGGGCGACGGCGATCCGCGACCTCGAGGCCGCCATCGACCCGGCGCAGAAGTACACGGCGGGACGTCCGGCCTGTTAAGGCGCCGCGAACCCAGCGCGGCAAGCAGCGCGCAATTGCGCCTCGGCTACACGAGAGCAGCGGAACCAGGCGTTCCGCTGTCCGCCGTGAACAGGCGATGCCGGTACCTATTGGCGCATCTACTACTGGTTATTTAAATAATGAATAACCTCAGTGCGGCAGTGGTTATATGACAGCCATATGTCGATCCCTAACGGGTTTGGCCAACTGATATATATCGGCCATTCAGGTCGGCTCGTTCAAGGGTTCATTCGAACGTGTTAATTGGGGTAGTTCGCCTTGTCGGTCATGTGCTTGTTCATTGACTTATAAGTCAGGTAACAGGCAGCGCTAGCGTGCCTTTAAACGAACACCGTGCCTTGGCCCGAGATGGGGCGAGCGGCGACATGCTGTATGGAAAGGGGGGCGATCAGGCGGACATCTGTTTGAAAGCGGACTGTCGCACAATGACAACCGTCAGACTAAAGTCGGGGCTATTCAGCGATAGGGCATCCTTGTAAATTCAGGCTGTGGTTCCCTTTACCCGTAAATAAAAATAAGACGGAGAACGTCATGGCCGACAGCGACAAAACAAATGCTGCTGCGTACTGGAAGGCGAATGTTCGCCTCATAACTTGGAGCCTGGTGGTATGGGCTCTTGTCTCTTATGGTTTTGCCATCCTGCTGCGACCCCTACTCGCCGGCATCCCGGTCGGGGGGACTGACCTGGGGTTCTGGTTCGCTCAACAGGGTTCCATCATCACGTTCATTTTGATCATCTTCCACTACGCGTGGCGGCTGAACAAACTGGACAAGGAATTCGGGGTTGAGGAGTAACCACAATGAGCCAATATTGGATCAACATGCTGTTCGTGGGCGCCTCGTTCCTGCTCTATATCGGGATCGCGGTCTGGGCTCGCGCCGGGTCAACTAAAGAGTTCTATGTCGCCGGCGGTGGTGTTCACCCCGTCACCAACGGCATGGCAACGGCAGCAGACTGGATGTCTGCGGCTTCCTTCATTTCCATGGCTGGCCTGATTGCCTCCGGCGGTTATGCCACCTCCGTCTACCTGATGGGCTGGACCGGTGGTTACGTGCTGCTGGCGATGTTGCTGGCGCCGTACTTGCGCAAATTCGGCAAGTTCACCGTACCGGACTTCATCGGTGATCGCTTCTACAGCCGTGGCGCGCGCCTGGTCGCTGTCGTCTGCCTCATCCTCATCTCCGTGACCTACGTGATCGGTCAGATGGCTGGTGCTGGTGTGGCGTTCTCTCGCTTCCTGGAAGTGAGCAACTCCGCCGGCATCTGGATCGCGGCTGCCATCGTGTTCGCCTACGCGGTGTTCGGCGGCATGAAGGGCATCACCTACACCCAGGTGGCGCAGTACGTGGTTCTGATCATCGCCTACACCATTCCGGCCGTGTTCATTGCCATGCAGCTGACGGGCAACCCGATCCCGATGTTCGGGATGTTCAGCACCCATACCGAATCCGGTATGCCGCTGCTCGACAAGTTGAACCAGGTGGTTACCGACCTTGGCTTCGCCGCCTACACCGCCGACGTCGACAACAAGCTGAACATGTTCCTGTTCACCCTGTCGCTGATGATCGGTACCGCCGGTCTGCCGCACGTGATCATCCGCTTCTTCACCGTACCGAAGGTGGCTGACGCCCGTTGGTCCGCGGGCTGGACGCTGGTCTTCATCGCGTTGCTGTACCTCACCGCACCCGCGGTTGCCTCCATGGCGCGCCTGAACCTGGTTCAAACCATCTATCCGGAAGGCCCGAAGGCCGAAGCGATCCGCTATGAAGATCGTCCGGAGTGGGTCCAGACCTGGGAGCAAACTGGCCTGATCAAGTGGGAAGACAAGAACGGCGACGGTCGTGTGCAGATGTACAACGACGCCAACGCCGCCTTCGCTCCGACCGCTACCGAGCGTGGCTGGAGCGGCAACGAGCTGACCGTGAACAATGACATCATCGTTCTGGCCAACCCGGAGATCGCCAATCTGCCCGCCTGGGTCATCGGTCTGATCGCTGCGGGTGCTATCGCTGCTGCGCTGTCGACTGCTGCGGGTCTGCTGCTGGCGATCTCCTCTGCCATCAGCCATGACCTGATCAAGACGCTGATCAATCCGAAAATCAGTGAGAAGAACGAGATGCTGGCCGCTCGCCTGTCCATGACGGCAGCGATTCTGCTGGCGACCTGGCTGGGCCTGAATCCTCCGGGCTTTGCGGCTCAGGTTGTGGCGCTGGCGTTCGGTCTTGCAGCCGCGAGTCTGTTCCCTGCGCTGATGATGGGTATCTTCTCCAAGCGTGTGAACAGCAAGGGTGCTGTAGCCGGCATGCTGGTGGGTGTGATTTCCACCGCCGTGTACATCTTCCTGTACCTGGGCTGGTTCTTCATTCCTGGCACTGCCAGCATTCCGAACACCCCTGATCAGTGGTGGATGGGCATCTCCCCGCAGGCCTTCGGTGCCGTGGGTGCGATGCTGAACTTCGGCGTGGCTTATGCCGTCTCGATGGCTACCGAGGCACCGCCGCAAGCCATTCAGGATTTGGTCGAGAGCGTTCGTACCCCCAAGGGTGCTGGTGCTGCGCTTGATCACTAACTGATAATGCGTCAACGGTCAGACCTGGTCTGACGATGAAGTAGAGTCGGGCTTCCATTTGGAAGCCCGATTTTTTTAAGGAAGCTGAATATGATCTGGCATCTCATCGCTGCAATAGTCGCCGCAGTCGCGGGTGCGGGGATCGCACTGCTGCTGCGCTCTCTGACTCGGAAGCGGTTGCCGAAGTGGATCATTCCGGTGTTCGCCGGTCTGGGTATGCTCAGCTACACCATCCATTACGAGTACACCTGGTTCGAAGCCAAACAGGCTCGCCTGCCGGACGGGACCGTGGTGGTTGCGAGCGAAGAGGGGCAAATGTTGTGGCGCCCCTGGACCATGCTGTACCCCATGCCTCTGAGCTACACGGTCCTCGATCGCGCCAATGCGCAAATCCAGGACACGGATCAGGGGCGCATCGCTCGCTTTGTACTGTATCGCTTCGATAAGCAGCACCTGCTCTCCACCGTGGCCAGCCAGCGCTATCAGCTGATCTGCACGGAGAAGGCCATGTTCAGGTTGAACGATGCAGGTCAGGCCAAAGCAGACAGCTTGACCGAGCTGGAGGCCGATTCGCCGTTGTTCCAACAGATCTGTGGTGCCGACTCGCGCTGAGCCAGTGGCATTGATCTGGCGCTAACGCAACGCGGCGCCCGCTCATGGGGGCGCGGCGCTGCGTTCAGGCGCCAGGGCAGGGCGGAGCGGGCGGCGAGTCGAGACTCGGAAATCTTGTTCCTTGATTCAAGGTTGCCCAGTCTGAGCGGGTGCTGCCGGTCGCCGGCGCAGCAGCGGCCAACTGCCGAGAACCGCTGGCAGGCCGAGGCCGAACCAGGCCATCACATCCCACCAGCCATCCCCCAGCAGCGCGGCGAAAAGGCCAGTGAGACCGAGTACAGCAAGCAGGCCCGGCAGCCTGAAGGTCGATTGGCGCCAGCTCATACGGCCACCTCGCGGCCTGTCGCCTGCGCACCGCGGCGGCGAACCCACCAGAGATACAGCCCGCTACCCAGCACGATGATGGTCAGCACGTCGAGCACGGCCCAGAGGATCTGCATCGGCCGGCCACCGTAGTCACCGAAATGCAGGGGTTGTGACAGGCCCAAGGCATCCATGTACCAAGGGCGATCGCCGACCGCAGTGACCTGCAGCGTCTGTGCATCGATCAGCACCGGGGTAAGCAGGTGCGAAGTCAGATGGCTGCTGCCATTCATGAACACGGTGTAGTGGTGCTCGCTGGAAAAGCGCGTCCCCGGGAAGGCGATGAAGTCCGGCTGCATACCCGGCGCTGCCTGGGCGGCGATCTCCAACAGATCGTTGGCCGGGGCGCGGGTCGTCAGGGGCGGCGCGTCACGGTAGGGCGCGAGCATCGTCGCCAGTGACTCAGCGCGCCATGCCTCGATCAGCAGGTCGGCACAGGCGCTGACCACGCCGGTAATGCCTACCACCAGGGCCCAGCTGAGTGTGACGATACCGATCAGGTTGTGCAGGTCCAGCCAGCGCGTCCGGCTGGAACGGTCATGGCGTACCTGAGCGAACTGCAGCCGACGCATGAACGGCGCATAAAGAACGACGCCGGAAATGATCGCCACGATAAACAGAAGGCCCATGAACGCCAGCAGAAGCTTGCCGGGCAAACCCGCGAACATGTCCACATGCATGCGCAGGAAGAACATCATCAGCCCGCCATTGGCCGCCGGCATTTCAACCGCTTCGCCGGTACGTGCATCGAGCATGAAGGTATAGGACGAGTTGGGCTCGGTGCCGGCCGTCGCCGCGGTAATCGCCACGACACCGTTGGGCTCGTCCGCTTCCCAGCCGAAATACTGCACGACCTCACCCGGGCGGTGCCGCTCGGCAGCGGTCACCAGCTGTTGCAGATCCAGATGTGGCGTTCCGGGCGCCATCTCACGCAGCTCCGGCGCATCGCCAAGCAGATGCTCCAGTTCGTGGTGAAAGATCAACGGCAGCCCGGTGATGGCGAGCATCAGCAGAAACAGGGTGCAGATCAGGCTGGTCCAGGTGTGGATGAAGGACCAGCGGCGAATGGTGGCGGCCCGCATCAGAACTCCAGCTGCGCCGATAGCTTGAGCGTGCGGGGTGCCCCAAGGTAATGGCTGCTCAGCCAATATTCTTCGTCGGTCAGGTTGCTGAGGTTGGCGCGCAAGGTCAGGGCTCGGTCATCTCCCAAGGGCATGCGATAGCGACCGCCCAGGTCGAACGTGGTGAACGAGGGGATGGTGTTGTCGTTGGCCTCGTCGGTGTACTGCTTGCCGGTATAGAAGGCGCCACCGGTGAGCGTCAGCCCCGGTACGCCGAATATCGCGTATTCGCCGTAGAGCTTGGCCAGGTGCCGCGCCACGTCGACCGGCCGGTTGCCGTCGTTGGCAGCATTCGCTGCTCCTTCCACGACCGGGTCGAGCAGGGTGACGCCGCCCACCAGTGTCAGCGCTGGGGTCACGTGGCCGGTGATGCCGAACTCCAGGCCCTTGTTGTGCTGCATGCCATCCTGGACGAAGAAATTGGCGGCGTTGGTGTAGGTGTTGGGCTTCTCGATGTCGAACAGCGCAACGGTGAACAGGGCTCCGCCGAGTTCGGCTTTCGCACCGATTTCGTACTGTTCGCTGACGATCGGCGCCAGCGCCTGCCCGGCGTTGTTCGTGCCACTCGGCGCTACGCCACCGGTCTGCAGGCCTTCGATGTAGGTTACGTAGGTGGTAAGCCACTCGACCGGCTTGTAGACGAGCGAGACGTTGGGCGAGGTTTCGGTTTCGCTGTAGTCCTCGATCGCCGGCGCACTGCCGAACGCGTCGACCCAGACGAAGTTGTCGTTGAAGGTCTTGATACGCGAGTGCGTCACGCCAAGGATCGTCGACCATTGCTCGTTGAAGGTGATGACGTCGCCGATCAGCACACTGTCGGCCTGGCTGCGGCTGGCCAGATGGTAGTCACCATCGCCGAGGTCGTAGGCTGGCTTGTCCACCTGCGGCCGCTCGCTGAAGGGCACCTCGGGCGTTACCGACACATATTGCGGGCCCGGGAATGGGATGTAGTCGGTGTTGTAGCGAACCCGGGCGATATTGCCCTGGTAACCGAAGGTCATCGCATGGCCGACACCCGCGGTGTCGAAAACCGCGTCGAGGAACAGGTTGCCCGAGGTCTCTTCGGTTTCGACCGGGGCGAAGGCGTAGAGCGGCTGGACGTACACCCCGGCCGAATTCACGGTCGGCCCCGTATAGGCGTATTCGGTGGTGTATTGGCTGTAGCCGAGCGCGCCGCGCAGGCTGAACACGTCGTCCAGGCGCCACTGGAAGCGGCTGCCGACGCGGTCGTGACGGCTGTCGTTGTAGGCCCAGCGCTGGCTATAGAGCTCGTCGTTCTCGAGATCTTCAGCATCGGGCCGGAATGCCTGATCGGCGAAGTACCAGTAGCTGGTAAGGCCCCGCGTCTCGCTCTGCTTGTGCGAGGCGTCGAACTGGATGAGCAGGTCGTCGCTGACGTTCCAGTCCAGCGCGAGGCTGGCCATGTGACGGCGTTCGACCTGTCCGTCGATGGCGGTTTCTCCGTCCTGCGCGAGCAGGTTGACGCGGTAGCCAAAGCGCCCTTCGCTGTCAATCGGCCCGCCGAAGTCGCCATGCAGGTACTGGTTCTCGCCGCCGGGGGTCCCGTAGGTCACGCTGTTGTAGCGCTCGGCAGTGGGTCGCTTGAGTACGTAGTTAACCAGTCCGCCGGGGCTGGCCGGCCCATAGAGGAAGCCGGACAGACCGCTGAGGATTTCCAGCCGCTCCATTTCCTCGATGAAGTTGCCGCCATCGTAGCTGTTGCTGAAGCGCAGGCCGTCATTGGCGATGCTCAGGTTGCCGACACCGCTGAATCCGCGAATGGCCACTGCGCTGGCATAGCCGGCGCTGGTTGGGGAGGTGAACTGGGTGGTGGGGCTGAGCTTGAAGATGTCGTCGCTGGAGGTGGCCTGGATGTTGTCCATCAGCTCGGAGGACATCACCGTCACCGAGTAGGGGGCATCCTGGAGCGCCATGCCGCCCAGCGCGCCTACGTTTCGCACGGTGCTGGCGCGGTAGCCGCTTGCTTCACCGCCGTCGGCCAGCGCCTCGGTTGCGGTCACGGTGACGTCCGGCAGTGCCATCGCGTTGGTTGCCGCCTGCTGCAAACTCAAGCTGCCCGAAGGCTCCTGACGAAGCTCCAGCCCGGTACCGCGCAGCGCTTCCTGCAGCGCACCCTGGCCATCGAAGCGGCCTTGGACCGGCTCGGCCATGCGGTCGCGGGTCAACGCCGGGTCGATGCTGAGCACCAGTCCCGCTTCGGCGGCGATACGGTTGAGGGTCGAGCCCAGCGGCGCGGCGGGCAGGGCATACTCGCGCACCTCGCCGACAGCCGCTTCGCCGTTTGGCGCCTGGGCCAATAGGGGCAGCGGTGCGACAGCAATGGCAACGGCCAGGAGGCTGGGGCGAAACAGTGAAAGCGATGGCATTTGTGAATAACTCCTGAATAGGAATATGTCTCAGTTATTCATCAGGCCGGATCAGAAATGAAAAGTGATAGGGGCAGCTGAAAATATTTTCATCGGGCCTGCAGCGTCGCTGTATGGGCGCCGCCGCTACTCGCCCGGTCGGCTGACGGGTTGCGCCGGCACCACCTTGACCCACCAGTCGGTGTGCCGCTCGATCTGCACCGGCAGGCTGGGTGGCAGCGCGGCCAGCGCGCGGTCAGTGTCGTGTAGCGGAAAGCTGCCACTGATGCGAAGGGACTCGAGGCTCGGATCGAGGCCGAGGTAGCCGTGACGGTACTCACCGAGTGTTGCCAGCAGATCGCCCAATGGCAGGTCTTCCACCACGAGCATGCCCCGGCTCCAGGCGTCTGCGGCGATCGGTGCTTCCTGAGTGTCGTCAAGATGGTCACGGTGCATCACCACCTGCTCGCCAGCCCGCACGGTACGACCAGCCTGGAGGCTGCCCGGAAGCGCGGCCACGGCGGATCGGAGCACGATCAGGCGGGTCGCATCCGCCTCTCGGCGAACGATGAATCGTGTGCCGAGCGCGCGTAGATCGCCTTGTTCGGTTTCGACGATAAAGGGTCTCGGGTCGTTGCCCGGTGCGGTTTCAACCAGCACCTCACCGCGGTGCAGAAACAGTCGGCGTTCCTGCTGATCGAAGCGAACATCCAGTGCGCTGCGGCTGTTCAGCTGGATATGGCTGTGGTCGGCCAGCGTGAGGCGCTGTTGCTCACCGCTGCCGGTGCGCTCATCGGCCAGCCACACTGGCAACGGCTGCGACTGCAGTGCCAGCCCGATCGCCACCGTGCCGAGCAAGGCCAATCCGAGAAAGGCGCGGCCGGAGGCACGCCGTCGCCGGGACGTCGCGCTGACCTGCAGCGCATGTCGCGCGCTGGGTGAGTTGATGCTGCCCAGTTGCTGGTCGATGCCGCCCAGTTGCGCCCAGGCTTTGGCATGCTCGGCGCTATCGCTCAGCCAGCGCTGGAGCTCGGCATCCACCTCTGGGCCTGCCGTTTCGTCACCGAGGCGCAGTTGCCAGGCAATGGCTTCGTCGAGCACACGGGCCGATACCGGTCGCTGGTCCATGTTCATGTGGGCTCGCCGTACACCGCGATGTAGCACTGGCGCAGCGCCTGAGCCAGATACTGACGCACGCGAGGGACCGAAACGCCGAGGCGCTGGGCGATCTCGCCATGCGTCATGCCATCCAGACGGTTATAGAAGAAGGCCGCCCGCGCATTCGCCGAGAGCTCGCCGAGCAGCGTGTTTACCTGACGCAGTGCTTCGATGACCTGAAGCTGCTCTTCGGCGCTGGGCTGCGTGTCTTCCGGTTGCAGCGCCAGTTCGTCGAGGTAGGCGCGCTCCAGTGCGCTGCGGCGGAAATGGTCGATCAGCAGGCCGCGGGCGATGGTCGCCAGCATGGCCCGCGGTTCGCGCACGGCATCCAGGTCAGTGCGTTTGAGCAAGCGCAGAAAGGTGTCCTGGCTCAAATCCTCGGCGCGGTGAGGGCAGGCCTGATAGCGCTGCAGCCAATTGAGCAGCCAGTCGCGATGATCGCGATACAGCGAACCTACTAAAAGTTGGTTGGACGACTCACCAGCCGACAAGGCGAACGCTCCAAGGCCGGAAAGGCCGCTAACGAGAACTATTCGCATTATCGCAAGTTGCCGCCATGGGCGCAACGGGCGCCGTCGACTCTCGGCCCAGCGGCAGGCTGCATCGCGCTACATAAAGCTTGCGTGCTGCCGCTGCCGCCAGTTGGCCAGGCGCTGGGTCACCGTGCTCAGGTTATCGAGGCCCTGTCGTCTCGCTTTGCTCATCAGGATCAGTGCCAGTTCGGCTGTCACCAGCGCATCGGCGCTGGCGTGATGGCGCTGCAGCACCTGCAGGCCGAAATGGGTGCACCAGTCATCGAGATGGTTCTGTCTTGGCCGCCGGTCCGGGCACAGCATCGGTGCGAGCTCGGCGACATCGATGAACGGGTGGCGCAGCTTGTAGCCGAGCGCCTGTTTCAGCGCGCGCGCCAGCATGCGTTGGTCGAAGCAGGCGTGAAACGCCAGGATCGGGCTGTCACCGACGAACTCCATGAAATCCAGCAGCGCTTCGGCCGGCTCCTCGCCAGCTTCCAGCGCACTCGGCGCGATGCCGTGTATCAGGACGCTTTCGCTGAGCTTCTGCGCCGGGCGCAACAGGGTTGATTCGAACTGGTGGCCGAGATCGATCGCGCCCTGTTCGATAACCACGGCACCAATGGACAGCACGACGTCCCGGCGCATGTCCAGACCGCTGGTTTCCAGGTCGAGCACCACCATGCGTTGCGCCGGCAACGGGCTCTGGTCCAAGGCCGCGGGTGCACGCAATTGCTCGCGTCGCTGCAGTTGTTCCAGGGTGAGGATGGGGCCGCGTCGTCTGAACCAGGGCATATTCATAACTGATAGCGAACCGCCAGGCTGCTTTGCAGGCGCTGGGCCTGGCGAAAGGACTCACGAAGGATGCGGCGATCCAGATGGTTGAGGTTATCCGGGTCCAGCCGGTTGGAATACGGCCGGCCGTCGCGCGCCTGCTGTTGATGCTGCTGCATGCGCGTCTGCTGGATGAAATGATAGGCCTCCTCATAGGCCGCGCCGTCCTTTTCGTCGATCACATCGTGCTCGACCAGTTGGCGCAGTCGGTCGAGGGTGTTGCAGGTGGCGATGCCGTGACTCAGGGCGAGCAGGCGGGCCCCGTCGACGAAGGGCGTGAGGCCCTGCACCTTGAGGTCCAGGGTCGCCTTGCCCTCGCCCTTGCGGGTGACCACGAAATCACGAAACCGCCCGACCGGTGGACGATGGCGCAGCGCGTTCTCGGCCAGCATGCGCTGGAACAGACGATTGTCGCCGATCTCTTCGAGCATGCCGCGGCGCAGCTGCTCGCAGCCTTCGCTTGGCCCCCAGACCGCACGCAGGTCGAAGAAGATGCTGCTGCTGAGCAGGTTTTCTGGAGTTGACTCGCGAATGAACGAACTGAATCGGCGCTGCCACTCCTGGCGAGACAGGCACAACTGCGGGTTGCTGGCCATGATGTTGCCTTTGCACAGGGTGAAGCCGCAGGTATTGAGGTCCTGGTTGATGCGTTCGGCAAGCGGCAGCAAGCGTCCGCGGATCAGCGCCGCCGCAGCGCCATCGCTGGCTTCGAACAGGATGCCGTTGTCCTGATCGGTATGCAGTGTCTGCTCCCGGCGCCCCTCGCTTCCGAAGCACAGCCAGGTGAATGCAATTCCCGGATCGCCGAGCGCCTCGATTGCCAGCTCGATCACCCGGCAGACGGTGTGGTCGTTGAGCAGCGTGATGATGTGGGTGATCTGCGTCGACGAGGCGCCGTGGGCGAGCATGTTGTCGACCAGTTGCAGAATGCGGCCGCGGATGATCACCAGCGTCTCGACGCTGTCGGCGTGGGAGAGGGCCTGGGCCAGGTGGACCAGGTCGACGCGCTGCAGGGAGAACAGGTCGCGCTCGGAAATCACGCCGCGCAACAGACCACCTTCGACGACGCAGACGTGGGCGATGTGCCGCTCGGTCATGGCAATCGCGGCATCGAACGCGGTCGCATCCGGCGGCAGATGGAACGGGTCCTGCGTCATGAATTGGGCGATCGGGGCGGACAGGTCGGTGGTGCCGGTGCCGATCACCCGGCGCAGGTCGCGCAGCGTGAAGATGCCTTGCGGGTGCAGTTCTGCGTCGGTGATGACCACGCTGCCGACATTGTTCAGGTGCATCAGGCTGACCGCCTCGGCCAACGGCATCGACGGCAAGCAGGACACCGGATGGTGCAGCGCCAGCTCGCCAATACGCGTCTCCAGCGAATACTGCTCGCCCAGGCTCTCGACGGCGCGCATCTGTGCCTGCTGGTTGACCAGGTCGAGCAGGCTGCTGACACCGCGCATGGCGAAGTCACGGAACGCGGCGGACTTGGAGACCAGCTTGACGAAGGCTGGCTTGCTCAGCAGATAGCAGAAGGTGTCCTCGGCGGCAAAGTGGCCGGTGCGGGTGGCCCGTTCGCCCATCAGCGCTGCCATCGGGAAGCACTCGCCGACGATCACCTCGAAGGTGGTGTCGGTGCCGCGTTTGCTGGTATGCGGACGCTGGCCGTGCACCCGGCCCTGTTTGACGATATAGAAGTGCTCGACCACACCGTCATCCGGCGAAATGATGCAGTCGCCTTCGCTGTAGAAGCGCAGCTGGCAGTTCTCCACCAGATAGGCCAGATGTCCCGGCTCCATCTGGTTGAACGGCGGATACTTGCGCAGGAATTCCATGGTGCCATGGATGTTCTGCAGCACAGCGGTCTTGCCTGCCTCGGCGAAAGCATCGGCTTTGCTCATGGGTCGCTTCCATTTTTTACGCCCAATGGTGGGCGGTGGGGCCGTCAGGGCACATTGGACGTAAGTCTAGTCGCGTGCCGGTCGCGGTGGGCTGATACGGGTCAGCGCATTCGACGCGTCGGCAACACTACCCACACCCAAAAAAGAAACCCCGCCAGCGGCGGGGTTCTTTTGTGCGGCCAGGCCGCTGGGTGCGGCCTGCGGATGCGACGTCAGCTTACGGCAGGGTAAACAGTACCTTGACCGAGCTGTTGACCGCGGCGCTGTCAACGTAGCCAATGGCGTCGGCTTCGGCCGCAACCTTGGCGACCACCGCCGCGTCGTCGGCGACGCTGGCCATTGGCTGGCCTTTACCGGTGAACACCAGGCCGGACCAGTAGGACTTCAGCTGCGACTCGTTCTTGCTGGTCACTGCCGAGTAGAAGCTTTCCTTGGCCGGTGTCCAGTCCTTGATGTCGACGCCCTTCATGGACTTGTCCTTGCCCAGGAAGATGTTGGCGACGTCGGACTGCGACGGCGCTTTGGCCGCGCCTGGATTGACGATCACGGCGACCTCGGCCTGAGCCAGGGAAGCCATGCCAAACAGTGCGGCGCTGCTGAGGATGCGAAGGGATGCTTTCATCGGGACGCTCCTCAAAATACGAAATCGACGCCGACGGAAACGATGTCGCCGTCGTAGTTGCGGGCCGGGGCAACGCCGATGGCGTTCTCGAACACTTCCTGGGCGTTGCGGGTGAAGACCCCGTCATAGCCATTCTGGGTATCGACGCGCTTGTACTCGCCTTTGACCACGACGGTCGGGGCGGCCTGGTAGTTCAGGCCCAGGGTCCATGAATTCTGACGACCACCGTTGTCATCCAACTGCGCGTAGGTGACGTGTGGCAGGAAGTCGCCGAAACGGCGGCCACCCATCAGGTAGAAGGAATCGGTCGACTCCATGCCGTCGTTCTCGATCATGCGCGAGGTCCACTCGTTGCTGCTGACCCAGGTACCGTTGTCGTACTGGTAGCCGATTGAGGTGAACTTGCCTTTTTCCTTGTCGAGGTTCAGCAGCGACAGCGTCCGGTTAGTACCCAGGCCGATCACCGAGGCATCCACCGTGCCGCTGATATCGGTCTTGATGTCCGCTTCGACATAGCCGATGCGCAGCGTACCGAAATCGTTGGTGGCCAGGCTCACGCTGGCGCCGAACAGGTTGCCGTAGTCGATATCGAACTGCTCGTCGTAGGCGTAGTAGTCACGGTTCTTCGCCTGGCCGCCGGCCAGCTGGAAGGTCACCGAGCCGTAGGACAGCGGCAGGGTGTAGATCGCGTCGACACCTTCGTAGCTGGTCACCTGGACCTGGCTGTAGACCTCGTCGGGCAGGCGCAGCCAAGGGTAGCTGTAGCCGACGTCGAGGCTTTCGGAATACATGTAGATCGGGCTGCGCAGGCGGCCGGCGCGGAGCATCAGCTGGTCGTTGGCTTGCCAGGACAGGTAGGCCCACTCGAGGTTGGCCTTCCACTCATCCTGCTGGGCCTTGGCGGTGGTCTGAACGGTCACGCCAACGGTGTCGGTAATGCCATAGCTCAGCTGCGCGCCGAACTTGGACAGTTGATCGCCGCGCCAGGAATCGTTGGTCTGGCCTTGTATGCCATAGCTGCGGCCGTCGTCTTCGCCGCCCAGATGGGACACGCCGACGGTGCCGAAGCCGTTGAAACGATGCTCACCCTGTTCCAGGGCGAAGGCTTGAGTGGTTGCCAGGCAAACGGCTGCCAGGCCGATAACACGTACTGCGGTCATCAGGTTGCTCCTAAAGCAATTTAAACGCGGAATTGGGCCGTGGCCGCACGCAGGTGATCGCCCGTGCTGACCAGTTGCTCGCCCAGACGGGCAGTGGCTTCGGCGCCGTTTGCGGTTGCTTGTGCGTCCTGCTGCAACACTTGGGTTTCTTGTTGGATGGAACTCGACAGCCCGATCTGCTCCTGGGTGAACTGAGCGATGCCGGCGTTGAGTTCGTCGATCTGGTTGACGGTGAGCGCGATGGTTTCGAGCAGCTGAGTCGCCTCGACCGAGCGTTCGATGCTCGAGCGCGACTTCTCGCCATTGCTGGTCATCACGTTGAGCACGGTGTTGGCGCTCGATTGCAGGCGCTGGATGATCTGCTGAATCTCGGCGGTGGAGGCCGCGGTCTTTTGTGCGAGGTTGCGCACTTCGTCGGCGACCACGGCAAAACCACGGCCCTGTTCGCCGGCACGGGCGGCTTCGATGGCCGCATTGAGCGCCAGCAGGTTGGTCTGTTCGGCGATGCTGCGGATCACGGTCAGCACCGAGCCGACTTCCTGGGTTTCCTCCTCCAGTTGCTCCATGGCTTGCACGGCACTCATCACACTGGTGCCAAGGTCGCTGATGCCGCTGGCGAGGCTGCCGATATGGTCACGCGCGGTGGCGGCCTGACGGGCGGCCGAGTTGGCTTCGTCGGAGGCCTGCTGCGAGCGCTGCGCAACCTCCTGGATGCTGCCGGTCATGGTGAGGATGTCGCGGGTGATCGAATCGGTATGGTGCTGCTGCGACTTGGCGTTCTCTTCCGAACCCTGGGTCAGCTTGTACAGCTCTTTCGATACCTGACCGAGCGGGCTGGCCGCCTCGATGATCTGGCGAATGGTGCGCTGCAGCTTGTCGAGAAAGCCATTGAACAGCTCGATCATCGCGCCGATTTCGTCGTTCGACTCGACATTCACCCGGCGGGTCAGGTCACCGTCGCCGCGAGCGATGGCTTGTAGCGAGGCGATGACGCCACGCACGTTGGCCATCACGCTGCGAATCACCAGCCAGGCCCCGAGGCCGACCACCACGATGAGCACCAGACTCAGAATGATGCCGAGGCGGGTTGTCCGCGCGTTGGCTTCGCGGGTCTCCGCCAGGGTTTGCTGGAAGTCCTGATAGGCGCCGGTCCGGAAGTCGGCCGCAAGCTTCTGCGCCTGGCTCAGGTCGCTGGCCATGCGGTCGAGGTTCGGCCGCAGGTCGTCAAAGGAAGCGCTGCCGTCGATCAGCTTGGTCGAGGCGCTCAGAGCATTCTCGGCGTAGGTCTTCACCGCACTGCGCCAGCTGTCGAGCGCCTGTCGGCGTTGTGGCTGGCTGCTCAGCAGAGCCCCCAAGGCTTGCTGCTCGGCATCGATCTCGCCCAGCACCTCGCGAGCTTCGTCAAGAATTCCTGGCTCACCCGCCGCGACCGCATTGTTCAGCAAGCCCGGTATGCGCGAAAACTGGAAAATCACCGCATCGGCCTTTTCCAGGGTCGGATAGCTCTGGGTTTCCAAGGCCACTAGCCGCGAGTCGGTCGCCGACAGCTGCAGCGAGGTGTAGCCGACGTAGAGGATCAACCCGAGTAGCGCGACGGCGGGCACCAGCGACAACTTCGCGGTCAGCGAGAAATTCTTGAACATGCATCTACTCCACGACTGCGGCGGATACGGCGAGATGGCGACTGATGGCTGAATGGCATCAGTCGGAGGAATTGTGACTGAAATTGCTGAATCGGTCACGTTATCGGTTGCTCGAGATCGAACTTGAGCGCCGTTGGACGGATTTCCAGGCAAAAAAAACCGCCCCGAAGGGCGGCTTTTCATCGTGCTGCGGCGTGGTTTACAGACCGTTCTTGGCCTTGAACTCGCGGCGGCGGCGATGCAGGACCGGCTCGGTGTAGCCGTTGGGCTGCTTGGTGCCTTCCAGCACCAGTTCCAGCGCGGCCTGGAAGGCGACGTTGTTGTCGAAGTCCGGGGCCAATGGGCGGTAGGTCGGGTCACCGGCATTCTGACGGTCGACCACCGGTGCCATGCGCTTGAGGCTTTCTACGACCTGCTCCTGCGTCACTACACCGTGACGCAGCCAGTTGGCCATATGCTGGCTGGAGATGCGCAGGGTGGCGCGGTCTTCCATCAGCGCGACATCATTGATGTCCGGCACTTTCGAGCAGCCGACACCGGCATCGATCCAGCGGACCACGTAGCCGAGGATGCCCTGGGCGTTGTTGTCCAGCTCGTTGCGCTTTTCCTCTTCGCTCCAGTCGGTGCTTGGCGCCAAGGGGATGGTGAGGATGTCGTCGACCGACGCCTTCTCGCGCTTGGCCAGTTCGGCCTGGCGGGCGAATACATCGACCTTGTGGTAGTGCATGGCATGCAGCGTCGCGGCGGTCGGCGACGGTACCCAGGCGGTGTTGGCGCCGGCCATGGGATGACCGATCTTCTGCTCGATCATGCTTGCCATCAGATCCGGCATGGCCCACATGCCCTTGCCGATCTGCGCCTTGCCTTGCAGACCACAGGCCAGGCCCACGTCCACGTTGTTGTTTTCGTAGGCGCCGATCCACTTCTCCGACTTCATCGCCGCCTTGCGCACGACCGGGCCGGCTTCCATGGAGGTGTGGATTTCATCGCCGGTGCGGTCGAGGAAGCCGGTGTTGATGAACACTACGCGCTCACGCGCTTCCTTGATGCACGCCTTGAGGTTGATCGTGGTACGGCGCTCCTCGTCCATGATGCCGACCTTGAGGGTGTTGCGCGGTAGGCCGAGCACGTCTTCGACGCGGCCGAACAGCTCGGTGGCGAAGGCCACTTCTTCCGGGCCGTGCATCTTCGGCTTGACGATGTACATCGAACCGGTGCGGCTGTTGGCGCGGGTGGTGTTGCCCTTGAGGTTGTGCAGGGCGATCAAGCTGGTGAACAGGCCGTCCATGATGCCTTCGGGCACTTCGTTGCCTTCCTTGTCGAGGATGGCGTCGTTGGTCATCAGGTGACCAACGTTGCGGATGAACAGCAGCGAGCGGCCGTGCAGGGTCAGCTCGCCGTTGCCGTCGGCCTGGGTGTAGACGCGGTCGGGGTTCATGGCGCGGGTGATGCGCTTGCCGCCCTTTTCCAGTTCCTCGACCAGGTCGCCTTTCATCAGGCCGAGCCAGTTGCGGTAGACGAGGGTCTTGTCATCGGCATCAACAGCGGCGATGGAGTCTTCGCAGTCCATGATGGTGGTCAGCGCCGATTCCATCAGCACGTCTTTGACGCCGGCGGCATCGGTCTGGCCGATGGGGCTGGTGGGGTCGATCTGGATTTCGAAGTGGATGCCGTTGTGCTTGAGCAGCACGGCGATCGGCGCATCTGCGGCGCCCTGGAAGCCGCGCAGTTGTTCCGGATTCTGCAGGCCGGTGGTGCTGCCGTTCTTCAGGGCCACGACCAGCTTGCCGCCGTCGATGCGGTAGCCGGTGGAGTCGGCGTGGGAGCCGTTTTCCAGCGGCGCGGCTTGATCGAGGAAGGCACGTGCATAGGCGATGACCTTGTTGCCACGCACTTCGTTGTAGCCCGGGCCCTTGCTGGCGCCGTCTTCTTCGGAAATCACGTCGGTGCCGTAGAGCGCGTCATACAGCGAGCCCCAGCGGGCATTGGCCGCGTTCAGGGCAAAGCGTGCATTCATGATCGGCACGACCAGCTGCGGGCCGGCCATGCGGGCGATTTCTTCGTCGACGTTTTGTGTAGTGGCCTGGAAGTCTTCGGCTTCCGGCAGCAGGTAACCGATGTCCTGCAGGAAGGCTTTGTAGGCCACCGGATCGTGAGCCTGACCGGCGCGGGCCTGGTGCCAGGCATCGATCTGCGCTTGCAGGTCGTCACGCTTGGCCAGCAGCGCACGGTTCTTCGGCGCCAGGTCGTGGATGACGCTGGATGCGCCGGTCCAGAAGGCATCGGCGTCAATACCGGTACCAGGAATCGCTTCGTTGTTCACGAAGTCGTACAGGACTTTGGCGACCTGCAGGCCACCGACTTCAACGCGCTCAGTCATCTCTTGCCTCACTTGGTTCTTCTTCAAATCCGTCGGACAGCTCTTCTTGTAGTCCGGGTCGGCGGATACTACATGAAGCCGTTTGGAAAATCAGTCCGCCAAAGGGACCGTTCGAGACGCATCGCCGGAGCACGAGCCAGCGCTCGATGCGCATGAAAAAACTGGCTCTGCGCGGCGATGGCGGTAGATTGTTCTATACCTAGGGGGCAGGACGCCAAGCGCGGTCCATGCCCACCGTTAAGCGCGCCGTCGCCGTCCATAGCCAGAGGAGTCATCGATGGATCATCTCGTCCTAACCGTCATCGCCGAGGATCAGCCAGGGCTGGTCGAACGCGTGGCCAAGTGCATCGCCGAGCATGGCGGCAACTGGCTGGACAGCCGTATGTCGCGCATGGCCGGACAATTTGCCGGGATACTGCGGGTCGCGGTGCCAGCCGACGCGCATGTCGACCTGACCGATGCGCTACAACGATTGGAGCAGCAGGGTATCCGGGTGGTATTCGCCCGCAGCGGCGACGTGCCCGAGCGCCGCTGGCGAATGATTCAGTTGCAGCTGGTCGGCAATGACCGCGCCGGGATCGTGCGCGATATCACGCGCCTGCTGGCCGGGCACGGCATCAATGTCGAAAGCCTGAACACCGACGTCCTGCCCGCGCCGATGACCAACGAACTGCTGTTCCATGCCGACGCGCGCCTGGCGGTGCCGGCCGACCTGTCGCTGGATGACCTGCAGCAGCACCTGGAAACCCTGGCCGACGAATTGATGGTCGAGCTCAAGCTGCAACCGGCCGAGTGAATCCCCTCAGGTCACAGGCCCCTTGCGCATTAGCCGCCAGGCGTCATAGCTGTACACCGCCAGGCCCGCCCAGATCCAGATGAAGGCGAGCTGGCGGTCAGCGGGGAACGGCTCGTTGAACACCCAGACGGCCAGCACCAGCAGCAGCGTCGGGGTGATGTATTGCAGAAAACCCAGGGTCGAATAGGGCAGGTGGCGTGCCGCGGCGTTGAAGCACAGCAGCGGCAACAGCGTCACCGGCCCGGCCGCGACCAGCCAGAGCGCTTGCGGATCGGTCCAGAAGGCCCATTCTGTGCTCGGGCCGCTGCCAAAGAACAGCAACCAGCCCAGGGCAATAGGCAGTAGCAGCCAGGTTTCCACGACCAGGCCCGGCAACGCTGCCACCGGGGCCTGTTTGCGCAGCAGGCCGTAGCTGCCGAAGCTCAGCGCCAGCGCAATGGAGACCCAGGGGAAATCGCCAAGGGTGATCAGCTGCAGCGCCACGCCGATCGCTGCCATCGCCACCGCCAGCCACTGCAATGGACGCATCCGTTCGCGCAGCACGACCAGCCCGAGCAGCACATTGACCAGCGGATTGATGTAGTAGCCCAGGCTCGCTTCGAGCATGTGGTTGTGGTTCACCGCCCAGACGTAGATCAGCCAGTTGGAGGCGATCAGCACGCTGGAGATCATCAGCACGCCGATCCGCCGGGGATGCGCGAGCAGGTCC
The DNA here is from genome assembly GCF_019090095.1 of Stutzerimonas stutzeri. Lineage (NCBI taxonomy): Bacteria > Pseudomonadati > Pseudomonadota > Gammaproteobacteria > Pseudomonadales > Pseudomonadaceae > Stutzerimonas > Stutzerimonas stutzeri. The sequence continues at coordinate 764,325 of NZ_JAGQFP010000002.1, forward strand.
TGCCACCAGCCCGGATGACGCCACACCATGAGCACCAGGGTGCCGAACAAGGCCGACCAGATGGCGCGCTGGGTGACGATCTCCAGCGCGGCGTACTGCTCGATGGCCTTGAAGTAGAGCGGGAACATGCCCCAGATGCAGAAGGTCGTCAGACCCAACAGATACCCTTTACGCAAATCGGCAGTGGCCATGAGTGTCTCGGAACGCAGCAGCGGAGAGCCGGCCATTTTGCGCCTCTAGCAAGGGGTTTGTCTGCCGTTGTGACGGTTGCGCGCGGCCATCGCCCGCCGGGCCCGCGGACGGCGTTGAACGCCTCCGACGCGAGCCCGTCTCAAGATGAGACCCAGGGGCGCAGCGGCGCCCTGCAGCCACATGAGGTTCGCGATGAAATTGCAGAACAAGGTCGCGCTGGTTACCGGCAGCTCCCAGGGTATCGGGCGCGGCATCGCCGTACGCCTGGCCGAGGAGGGCGCGGATCTGGTGATCAATGGCCGGCACGATGACGACGAATCCCGGCAGACCCTCGAGCAGGTCCGTGCATGCGGCCGGCAGGCCTGTTTCATCGCCGCCGATGTCGGGGTGGTCGCCGAATGCCAGCGGTTGGTGACGCAAGCCATCGAGCAGATGGGCCGGCTCGATATCCTGGTCAACAATGCCGGTGTGCAGCGGCGCAGCCCGTTCCTCGAGGCCGGCGAGGGCGATTACGACCTGGTGCTCAACGTCAATCTGCGCGGGCCGTTCTTCCTCGCCCAGGCGTTCGCCCGGCACCTGCGCGACACCGGCCGAGGCGGGCGGATCATCAACAACAGTTCGGTGCACGAAGAGCTGCCGTTTCCCAACTTCACCGGCTACTGCGCCAGCAAGGGCGGGCTGAAGATGCTCATGCGCAACCTGGCGATTGAGCTGGCGCCGCTGGGGATCACCGTCAACAACGTCGCACCGGGCGCGATCGAGACGCCGATCAACCAGACGCCGATGAACCAGCCGGAAAAACTGGCCGGCCTACTGGGCAACATCCCCGCCGGGCGCCTCGGCCAGCCGCGTGACGTGGCCGGAGCCGTGGCCTACCTGGCCTCGGACGAGGCCGACTACATCACCGGTACTACACTGGTGATAGATGGTGGGCTGCTACGGAATTACAGCGAGCAATGACCGATACCGATCTGAGTCCCTTCGATTACGACACCCATGCGGTTTCCGCGGCCGATACCCTGACCCCGGCGGACCGTTATCAGGAACTGTTCGTGGCGGTGCAGACGCAGCGGGTGTTTCCCGACAGCAAGACCTTCGTCGACTGCGCACCGCGTCAGCATCCCGAACGGATTCTCGAGGCCTACCGCGCGCGCAACCAGGAGCCGGGGTTCGACCTTGTGGCGTTCGTGCACGAACATTTCGAGGTCTACCAGCGCAAGCCGACCGAGTTCGTCGCCGACCCGGACAACAGCCTGAGCGAGCACATCGATCGGCTGTGGCCGGTCCTGACCCGCCAGCCACGCAAGCATCCGGAGTTCTCCTCGCTGTTGCCGTTGCCCCACGATTACGTAGTGCCTGGCGGGCGTTTCACCGAGCTGTACTACTGGGATTCGTACTTCACCATGCTCGGGCTGGACGAGAGCGGACACTGTGATCTGCTGAGGTCCATGGCCGACAACTTCGCCTACCTGATCGACACCTACGGGCACGTACCCAACGGCAACCGCTCCTACTACCTGAGCCGCTCGCAGCCGCCGGTGTTCGCGCTGATGACCGACCTGTTCGAGGAGACGGGCGTGCACAAGGCCCATGACTACCTTCCGCAGTTGCGCAAGGAGCATGCCTTCTGGACCGAGGGCGGCGATCAGCTGCGCCCCGGCGAAACCCACCGCCGCTGCGTCTGCCTGTCCGACGGCAGCGTGCTCAACCGCTACTGGGACGAGCGCGACACGCCCCGTGAGGAGTCCTACCTCGAGGACGTCGAAACGGCGCGCTCCTCCAGTCGGCCGGCCCATGAGGTATATCGCGACCTGCGCGCCGGGGCCGAATCGGGCTGGGACTTCAGTTCGCGCTGGCTGGGCGATCCCCAGCGGCTCTCGAGCATCCGCACCACCCACATTGTCCCGATCGACCTGAACTGTTTTCTGTATCACCTCGAGCGCCAGATCTGCCGGCTCAGCGAGGCGAAAGGCTGGCAGTCATGCGCCGACGAGTTTCGCCGGCGCGCCCAGGCGCGTATCGCGGCGATCGATCGTTACCTGTGGGACGAGCAACAGGGCGCCTACTTCGACTATGACTGGTCGCTCGACCAGCGGCGCGACAACCTCACCGCGGCGACGCTGACACCGTTGTTCGTCAAGCTCGCCAGCAAGCAACAGGCGGCGCGGGTCGCTGACGTCGTTCGGGACCGGTTGCTGGCGCCGGGGGGCTTGTCGACCACCGAGATGAGCGGCACCGGCGAGCAGTGGGATCGCCCCAACGGTTGGGCACCCTTGCAGTGGATCGGCATTCGCGGGCTGCAGTATTACGGCCATGACGCGTTGGCGCTGCAGATCGAGGAGCGCTGGCTGAAGATCGTGTCGCTGCTGTACGAGCGGGAAAGCAAGCTGGTGGAAAAATACGTGTTACGCCCCAGTGCCGAGCACGCTGGCGGTGGCGAGTACCCGCTGCAGGACGGTTTCGGATGGACCAATGGCGTGACCCGCAAACTCATGCAGGAAGATCCGACCCATGAGGCCCACCGCTGCCGCGCGGGCCGCTGTCGTGCGGACTGAAAAGCAGGCTATCCAGACGGCTGACGGACGACCCGCGAGCAGCGCGGCAATGCCGCGACCCACTCGTGGCGCCCGCTCACGTCGCGGCGCGGTGTTCAACGACGGCGATAGGGATTCGGCAGGCCGCTTTCCAGGTCAAGGATGCCGCGCTCGGTGAAGCGCTGAGTGCCGAACAGGCCGCCAGCCAGCTTGCCGCGCAGCACGTAGGGGACTTCGTCCATGCCGATGTGTTCGGCCAGCCCCAGCGCCTGGCGCGCGGCGGAAAACGCCGAGACGGTCACCGGAACGTTGAGGACGGTCTCACCGAAGCGCGGCACGCTGCCACGCGCATCGCTGACGCCGCTGGCCAGGCGTCGACCGTTGACGTCCAGATCCAGCGCCACGCCGTTGTAGTCGAGCGCCATGTCGTTGGGGTTCTGAATTCGCAGTTTGACGTTCATGCGCAGCTCCAGCCCTTCCCCAGGCAATGGCTGGAGGCCGGCGACCTGGACGTTGAGTGGATCGCGCTGGCTGAACGCTGCGCAGCCGGCCAGGCTCAGCACCAGCAGGAGGACGGACAGCAGCGAAAGGGATGGGGGCGCTTGGCGCATAGGCTACTCGGGTTTCCTGGTGAGTTTGTCCAGCCCCTGCAACAGTTCCATGGGCAGCGGGAAGACGATGGTGGAATTCTTGTCGCCGGCGATGTTGCTCAGCGTCTGCATATAACGCAGTTGCATGGCGCCGGGCTGGCGACCGAGCATTTCGGCCGCCTGCATCAGTTTTTCCGAGGCTTGCAGCTCGCCCTCTGCATGAATGACCTTGGCGCGCCGCTCGCGTTCCGCCTCAGCCTGGCGGGCGATGGCGCGGATCATAGATTCATCCAGGTCCACGTGCTTGATCTCGACGTTGGCCACCTTGATGCCCCAGGCATCGGTCTGGGCATCGAGCACCTGCTGGATGTCGTTATTCAGCTGCTCGCGTTCGGCCAGCATGTCGTCCAGGTCGTGCTTGCCGAGCACGGCGCGCAAGGTGGTCTGCGCCAACTGGCTGGTCGCCGAGTGATAGTCCTCGACCTGGATGATCGCCTTCTCGGCATCCAGCACGCGGTAATACACCACCGCGTTGACCTTGACCGAGACGTTATCGCGCGAAATCACGTCCTGGGTCGGCACGTCGAGCACCAGGGTGCGCAGGTCGACGCGCACCATCTGTTGCAGCCCAGGAATCACCAGGATCAGCCCCGGCCCTTTGACCTTCCAGAAGCGGCCCAGCTGGAATACCACGCCGCGCTCGTATTCACGCAGGATGCGGAACGCCGATGCCAGTAGCGCGATCAGCAGCACCAGCACGGCGATGAAGCTCATTTCGAAACCCATGGTTCACCTCTTCTCGGTTGGCGGCGCATCGGCCGCAGTGACGTCCAGTTGCAGGCCGCGCCTGGCCACGACGCGGACCCGTTGACCGAGGTGCAAGGGCGTCGGGCTGACCACCTGCCAGTGCTCACCCTGCAGCTGCACCCAGCCGCAAGCGGGATCGTTGGCCTGGATACGGGTGACCGGCGCCAGGCGGCCGACCAGTTCGGCGTCGCCGCTGACCAGGCGCTGCCGGCGTGCCTTGAGCGCCATGCTGACGATGGCGAACAGCAGCAGCGCGCTGACCACCGCCAGCGTGCCGATCAGGGCCAGGGGAATGCCGTAGCCCGGCACATCGGTATCGAACAGGATCACCGCACCAGTGACGAAGGCCGCGATCCCGCCCAGGCCGAGTACGCCGAAGCTGGGGATGAACGCCTCGGCGATCATGAAACCAAGCCCCAGCAGGATCAGCGCCACGCCGGCGTAGCTGACCGGCAGCAGCTGCAGCGAGTACAGCGCCAGCAACAGGCAGATGCCGCCGACCACGCCGCCCGCACCGGTGCCGGGGTTGGAGAATTCGAAGATCAGACCATAGACGCCAATCATCATCAGGATCAGCGCCACGCTGGGGTTGGTGATCACCGCCAGCAGCCGCACGCGCCAATCGGGGTCGTAGCGATCGAGGCTGGCATTGGCGGTCTTCAGCGTTCGCTCGCCGGCGCTGGTTCGCAGGGTTTTGCCATCGAGTTGCTTGAGCAGATCCTGCAGATCGGTGGCCAGGTAGTCGATGACCTCGGTTTGCAGCGCCTCGCTGGCCGAGAGGCTGACCGCTTCGCGTACCGCCCGCTCCGCCCATTCGGCGTTGCGCCCGCGCAGTTGCGCCAGGCCGCGGATGTAGGCAGCGGCGTCGTTGACCTGCTTGCGGCTCATGGCATCGCCGTCGGCCTCGTTTTCCGGTGGTTCGCCATCGCTGGGTTGCTCGGGCGGCGCGCCCGGCGCTCCGCCGATCTGCACGGGCGTGGCAGCGCCCAGGTTGGTGCCCGGGCTCATCGCGGCGACATGGCTGGCATAGAGCATGTAGGTCCCGGCGCTGGCAGCGCGTGCTCCGCTCGGCGTGACATGGGTCGCGATCGGCACCGGACTGGCGAGAATCGCCTTGATGATCGCTCGCATCGAGGTGTCGAGGCCGCCGGGCGTATCGAGCTGCAGCACCAGCAGCTGCGCATCGAGCTGCGCGGCACGCTGGATGCCGGCGACGACATAGTCGGCACTGGCCGGCCCGATGACGCCGTCGAGCCGCAGGACCGTGACGGGCGCTGCCGCCTGGGCTGCACTGGCCAGGGCCAGCCAGGCCATCAACAGCAGTGCCGACGGCCAGGTCCGCTGATGGTGAGGGCGGCTGCACATGACGCGTTCCTCCGGGGTGGGTGGGCGGCAACTGCCGGTCGTATCCAAGAGGATAGTTCAGCGGACCAGGACCCTGTTGCGGCAAAGGGTCCGCGGTCGGGGCAGAAAAGCGCTGAACTCTGGTCTGCGGTCGGGCCTCAGAATTCAGACGAGATCGTTTTTTTGTGCGGCGACCCGTGACCCGGCGTGGGAGAGTCTTATGCGAGTTCATCACCTCAACTGCGGTTGCATGTGTCCGGTGGGCGGGCGCTTGTTCGATGGGTTCAGCCCCGGGCTGACCGCCAGTCTGGTGTGCCATTGCCTGCTGATCGAGACCGAGCGACACGGGCTGGTGCTGGTCGATACCGGCTTCGGCCACTGCGATGTGCTGGAGCCGCGCAAGCGCCTGAGTGCCTTCTTCATCGCGCTCAACAACATCAAGTTCGAACGCCGCCTGACGGCGCTGGAGCAGGTTCGCCAGCTCGGTTTCGCCCCGGAAGATGTCCGTCATATCCTCCTGACGCATCTGGATTTCGACCACGCGGGCGGGCTGGAGGATTTCCCCTCGGCGCAGGTTCACGTGCTGCAGCGGGAAATGGATGCGGCGCGCGCCACCCACAGCTTCATCGGTCATCAGCGCTACCGTCACTCGCAATGGGACGGGGTACGCAACTGGCAGTTCTACGAGCCGGGTGGCGATCCCTGGTTCGGCTTCCAGGCGGTCAGGGAATTGCGCGGGCTGCCTCCGGAAATTCTGCTGATTCCACTGACCGGCCATACGCACGGGCATGCCGGTGTCGCGCTGCAGAGCGGCGAAGGTTGGCTGCTGCACGCTGGCGATGCCTATTTCTATCGCGACGAAGTCGGCCAGAACGAGCGCCACTGCACGCCGGGGCTGCGTCTGTATCAGCGCATGATGGAAGTGGACCGCCCGGCGCGCCTGGCTAACCAGCATCGGCTCTGGACGCTGTCCCTGGAACACAAGGGCGAGGTCACGCTGTTCTGCAGCCATGACGCCAAGGAGTTCGAGCGCATGCGGGCGGGGACGCGCTGATGCCGCCGCGGGACGAGCGTGGCGGCGGGGCCGTACGCACCCTGATGGGCTATGTGCGCTGGATCGGCCTGGTGGCCTGTTCCCTGGCCGGGCTGGGTTATCTGCTGGTGGGTAACTTCAACCTGGCCGGCCTGATGCTGGCGCTGGCAGTGCTGTCATGGGTGAACATACGCCGCAAGCGCGTCGACGCGCCCCGCACCGATCGTTAGCCACTCAGCGGCTACGCGGCGATGGTGTGCCAAGGAACCCCTCCGGGCCGATCGGGTCGATTCACAGTACGCTTTAGCCGATAGAGACCCGAGGAGCCCCGAATGGACCTGATTCGAATCATCATCGCGATACTGTTGCCCCCGCTGGGGGTGTTTCTGCAAGTCGGCTTTGGTGGCGCCTTCTGGCTGAACATTCTGCTTACGCTGCTGGGCTATATCCCGGGCATCATCCATGCGGTGTGGGTCATCGCGCGGCGTTGAAGAACCGCACTGGATGCGTCTAGCCCGGCCGTTCGGCCGGGTTTTTTGTGCTCACCAGCGAGGCAGTGTAAAGTCCGAGGTCGCTTTTCACGTGCGTGGGGCGATCTCACGCGAATCACCTAGTACTTGCAGGGATCAGTGCGTTTGGCAACAGCGCCACGCAGCTGCCCGCGCGGCTGTGCGTGTCCGTCATCGAGGCGGTATTCAGGAAGGAACCAGATGGGCGACTCTTTCATCGATCAGAATTACTTCAGGCGCATCCTGAACCGCAACGTGGCGGTTCCTATCGGTTTCGGTTTTCTCAGCGCGTTTTTCTTCAGCGTCATCGTCTACTTCCTGCTGAATGTCAGCGACTGGGTGGAGCGCTCCGTGCTGGGCGTTTCCTACGCGCATGAGATGCTGAAAGAGATAGGCGAACTGGAAGCCTCGATGCGCGGCTATCTCATCTCGGGCGATGAGGTGTTCCTGCAGCCCTATCGAACCAACCTGCCGGCGTTCTCCGAGCAACTGGGCAAGATCAAACGCTACTCCAGCGACGATCCGGTACAGCGTGCGCGCGTCGCGCGCGTCGAGCAGTTGCACGTCCAGTGGGTGGATTTCGCCGAGCAGGCGATCGCCCGCCGTGCGAACAACGAGCCGGTGGTCGACTACGTGCGCAGCCGCCGCGGGATGGAGCTCAAGGAGGAGCAGCGCCAGTTGCTCAATGACTTCATCGCCTACGAGCGGCAGGTCCGCAGCGAGCGCACCGATACCGCTGAAATCATCTCGACGGCGCTGATCGGCGGCTTCCTGCTGTTCAGCCTGATTTTCAGCGGGTTGCTGGGTTATTTCGGGCGCCGCGATCTGCTGAGCCTGTCCGAGAGTTACGCCGAAACCCTCGCCAGGCAGCAGGCTCATGCCCAGGCGCTGGAAAAGCAGGCCTGGTATCGCACCGGCCAGACGCAGCTCAGCGAGTCGATGATTGGCGAGCAGGCGTTGCCGACCCTGGGGCAAAACGTGCTCGGTTTTCTCTCCCGCTACCTCGACGTGGCAGTGGGGGCGCTCTATGTCACCCAGGACGGGAAGTTGCAGCGCGTTGCCGAGTTCGGCTGGGACAAGGAGACGCTCAACAGCGGCCGAACCCTCGAACTGGGTGAAGGGCTGGTGGGGCAGGTGGCGTTGGAGCGTCGCATGTTGCTGCTCGACCGTGTTCCGCCCGGCTACCTGAAGGTGCGGTCCGCGCTGGGCAGCGCCGATGCCCAGTCGGTGCTCATCGCGCCGCTGGAGGACAGCGGCATGCTCAATGCCGTGCTGGAACTCGGCTTTCTGCGGCCGCTGCACGATGAGGACAGCGAGCTGCTGCGGCGCGTCGGCGAAAGCATCGGCTCGGCTGTCGAGGCCGCACGCTATCGCCAGCGTCTGCAGCGAGCACTGGCCGAAACCCAGCAGCTCAACGAAGAGCTGCAGGTGCAACAAGAGGAGCTGCGTGCCGCCAACGAGGAGTTGGAAGAGCAATCCAACGCCCTGCGTGAATCCCAGGCGCACATGGAAGAACAACAGGCCGAGCTGGAGCAGACCAACGAGCAGCTCGCGACCCAGGCCCTCGAACTCGCACGCCAGCGCGATGATCTGGACCAGAAGAATACGCGCCTGCACGAGGTGCAATTGCTGCTCGAGGAGCGTGCCGAGGAACTGCAGCGTGCCAGCCGTTACAAGTCCGAATTCCTCGCCAACATGTCGCACGAATTGCGCACGCCGCTGAACAGTTCGCTGATCCTTGCCAAGCTGCTGGCGGACAACCCGGAGGGCAACCTGAACGACAACCAGGTGCAGTTCGCCCGCTCCATCTATTCGGCCGGCAACGATCTGCTCCACCTGATCAACGATATTCTCGACATTTCCAAGGTTGAGGCCGGCAAGCTCGATGTGCACCCCGAGCCGGTATTGCTGGCGCGGATGGTCGATGGCCTCAAAAGCCTGTTCCTCGCCCAGGCGCTGGACAAGTCGTTGCAGTTCGACGTCGAGCTGGGCGATGGGTTGCCGGCGAGCCTCTACAGCGATCGTCAGCGGCTCGAACAGATCCTCAAGAACCTGCTGTCCAACGCCTTCAAGTTCACGGAGCAGGGTTCGATCATCCTGCGCGTGAGCCGCCACGATGACCGCCAGCTGGCCTTCGCTGTCCAGGATTCGGGCATCGGCATCCCCGAGGAGCAGCAAGCCGTGATTTTCGAGGCGTTCCGTCAGGCCGACGGCACCACCAACCGGCGTTACGGTGGCACCGGTCTCGGCCTGTCGATTTCCCGTGAGCTGGCCCAGCTGCTGGGCGGCACCATCGACGTCAGCAGCGAACCGGGCGCCGGAAGCGTATTCACCCTGATCGTTCCGGAGCATTACAGCGAGCCGGACGCGGCACTGCAGCCGGAGGCCGCGCCAATGCCGGCCGAGCCCGAGCCGATGGTGCTGCAGGAGCCCCGCGCACCCGCTGCGCCTCCGCCAGCCAAACCGCGTTCCGATCAGCCTGCAGTCCCGGCGCTGGCCGACGATCGCAGCGTCGTTTCCGCTGGTGAGCGCTCGGTCCTGGTCATCGAGGACGACCCCCAGTTCGCCTGCATCCTGCGCGACCTGGCGCGGGAGCTGAAGTACAGCTGCCTGATCGCACAAAACGCCGATGCCGGCTTCGACACCGCGGTCCAGTACCGACCCGATGCGATCCTGCTGGACATGCGCCTGCCGGACCACTCCGGCCTTACCGTGCTCGAGCGGCTCAAGGAAAACCCGGTCACCCGGCATATACCGGTACACATCGTCTCGGTGGAAGACCGCAAGGAGGCCGCCCTGCAGATGGGCGCGATAGGCTATGCGCTCAAGCCGGCCAGCCGGGATGATCTCAAGCAGGTGTTCGATCGGCTGGAAGCCAAGCTGGCGCAGAAGGTCAAACGCATCCTGTTGGTGGAAGACGACGCCCGCCAGCGCGAAAGCGTGTCGCGGCTGATCGAAGACATCGATGTCGAGATCACGGCCGTTGAGTTTGGCGAGCAGGCGCTGGAGCTGCTGCACTCGACCGTTTTCGATTGCATGATCATCGACCTCAAACTGCCCGACATGGACGGCCACCAGTTGCTCGAACGCATGGCCCGGGAAGAGATCTGCTCGTTCCCGCCGGTCATCGTGTACACCGGACGCAACCTGACCCGCGATGAAGAAGCGGCGCTGATGAAGTATTCGCGTTCGATCATCATCAAGGGCGCGCGATCGCCGGAGCGCTTGCTCGACGAGGTCACGCTGTTCTTGCACAAGGTCGAATCGGACATGCCGCTGGAGCGGCAGAAGATGCTCAAGAGCGTGCGCAGCCGCGAAAAGGCGTTCGAGGGTCGCAAGATCCTGGTGGTCGACGACGATGTGCGCAATGTCTTCGCCCTGACCAGCGCGCTGGAGCAGAAGGGCGCGCTGATCGAGATCGCCCGCAACGGCCACGAGGCGATTGCCCAGCTGCGCGACATCGATGACATCGACCTGGTGCTGATGGACATCATGATGCCGGAGATGGACGGCTTCACGGCTATGCAAGAGATCCGCAAGGACAAGCGCTTCGCCAAGCTGCCGATCATTGCCGTCACCGCCAAGGCCATGAAAGACGACCAGGATCGTTGCCTGCTCGCCGGGGCCAACGACTACCTGGCCAAGCCCATCGACCTGGACCGTCTGTTTTCGCTGATTCGCGTGTGGCTACCGAAAGTGGAGCTGCTGTGACATGCCGGACCGCAACCAGGCCATCGAACTGAAGCTGCTGATCGAAGCGATCTATCTGCGCTACAGCTACGATTTTCGCGACTATTCCGGCGCCTCGCTCAAGCGCCGGATATTGCTGGCGCTCAAGCAACTGCGCTGCGACAGCATCTCCGAGCTGCAACACAAGGTGCTCTATGAGCCGCCGGTGTTCATGGAGCTGTTGCAGTTTCTCACCATTCCGGTGAGCGAGATGTTTCGCGATCCGAGCTATTTTCTGGCCCTGCGCGAACAGGTGGTCCCGGTGCTGCGTACCTACCCCTCGCTGAAGGTCTGGATCGCCGGCTGCAGTACCGGCGAAGAGGTCTACTCGATGGCCATCCTGCTCAAGGAGGAGGGCTTGCTCGACCGCACCATGCTCTATGCGACGGACATCAATCCGCGTTCGCTGGAGCAGGCGCGCCGAGGTATCTTCGATATCGGCGACATGCGCCAGTACACCGAGAACTACCAGCGTGCCGGTGGCAAACAGAGCCTGAGCAGTTACTACACGGCCGCCTATGACTCGGCGATCATGGATAAGGCATTGAAGGACAAGATCACCTTTGCCGACCATAGCCTCGCGACCGACAGCGTGTTCGCCGAAACCCAGCTGATTTCCTGCCGCAACGTGCTGATCTATTTCAACAAGCCCCTGCAGGATCGGGCCTTTGGGCTATTCCACGACTCCCTCTGTCATCGTGGTTTTCTTGGGCTGGGCAGCAAGGAAACTGTGGAACTCTCCGGCTACGCTGGACGCTACGAGGCGTTCGACAAGCAGGAAAGGATCTTTCGCAAGCTATGAAATTCCCGGTCACCGGCTTTTCCGCCCATTCTCGCCGTCCGATAGACGCGGTGGTGATCGGCGCCTCGGCGGGCGGTCTGGCGGCGTTGAGTCTGCTGGTCGACGGGCTGCCGGCCACCTTGCGCCAGGCGCTGCTGGTGGTTCAGCACGTACCCGCCGGCAAGCCGACCCAGCTGGCCGAGATCTTTCAGCGCCGCACGGCGCTGCGGGTCAAGGAGGCCGATGACAAGGAGACGGTGCGCGCCGGCACGCTGTACTTCGCCGCGCCCGGCTACCACCTGCTGGTGGAGGCGGACCTGAGCCTGTCGCTCAGCCAGGACGAGGCGATTCATTTCTCGCGCCCCTCGATCGATGTGCTGTTCGAGTCGGCAGCCGATGCCTGGGGCGCGCGTCTCGCCGGGGTTCTGCTGACCGGCGCCAACGAGGACGGTGCGGCCGGTCTTGAGGCGGTCAAACGAGCCGGTGGCATCAGCATCGTCCAGGATCCGGAAGAGGCCGAAGCGCCGACCATGCCGCTTGCTGCACTCCAGCGCTTTGCGCCGGATTATATTTTGCCCTTGCGCGATATCCATCGACTGTTGCGCGAACTGGAGTGACTCATGCCTGACCAAACGGACGAAGCGAACCTGCTGATCGTCGATGATTTGCCGGAGAACCTGCTGGCGCTGGACGCCCTGCTCAAGGCGCCGGGGCTGCGCGTACATCGTGCCGAATCGGCAGAGCAGGCGCTCGAACTGCTGCTGCGCCACGAGTTCGCGTTGGCCATTCTCGATGTGCAGATGCCCGGCATGGATGGCTTTCAGCTGGCCGAGCTGATGCGCAGCACCGAGCGCACCAAGCATATCCCCATCGTCTTCGTCAGCGCCGCTGGCCGAGAGCTCAACTACGCTTTCAAGGGCTATGAGAGCGGCGCCGTCGACTTCATGCAAAAGCCGCTGGACATCCATGCGGTGCGCAGCAAGGTCAGCGTGTTCGTCGATCTGTACCGCAATCGCAAGCGTCTGGCGCGTCAGCTCGAGGCGCTCGAGCGCAGCCGGCGCGAGCAGGAAGTGCTGCTCGATGAATTGCGCAGTACCAAGGCCGAGCTGGAAGCGGCGGTGCGCATGCGCGACGACTTCATGTCGATCGTCTCGCATGAACTGAAAACGCCCCTCAATACGCTGATACTCGAGGTACAGCTGCGCAAGCTGCAGCTGGGGCGCAACAACCTCGCGGCGTTCAGCGAGGACAGGTTGCGGCAGATGGTCGACAAGGATGAACGGCAGATTCAGAGCCTGATCCGCCTGATCGACGACATGCTCGACGTCTCGAGGATCCGCACCGGCAAACTGTCCATTCGCCCGAGTCGCGCCGATCTCGGCAAACTGGCGGCCAGTGTGGTGGAGAACTTCGCGCCACAGATGGAAGCCAGTGGTTGCGCGCTGCTGTTCCAGCGGCCGGAGCCGATCATCGGCGTGTGGGACGAGTTTCGCATCGAACAGGTGCTGGCGAACCTGCTGACCAACGCCATGCGCTACGGCGCCGGCAAGCCGGTGCAGGTCAGCGTTCGCGCCACGACCGAAGGCGCCTGCATTGAGGTGCGCGACCAGGGCATCGGCATCAGCCAGAAGAGCCTGGATCGAATCTTCTGCCAGTTCGAGCGCGCCGAGGGTAGCGAGTGCAGCGCCGGGCTGGGGCTCGGGCTGTTCATCGCCGAGCAGATCGTCAAGGCGCACAACGGCCGCATTCAGGTCGAGAGCCAGGAGGGTAAAGGCGCGCTGTTCCGGGTGCTGCTGCCGCTGAACGCCGAAGCCTGATTCAGCGCCAGGCCAGCACCGGCCAGCCGCGGGCCTCGGCCTGCTCGCGCAACAGCGGATCGGGGTTGACCACGTGCGGATGCGCCACCTGTTCGAGCAGCGGCAGGTCGTTGATCGAGTCGGAGTAAAAGTGCGCGTCGTCCAGCGACTCGCCTGCCGCTTCGGCCCACTCGCGTAACCGCGTCACCTTGCCCTCACGGTAGGTCAGCACGCCACGGGTGTTGCCGCTGTAGAAGCCGTGCTGCTCTTCCAGCTGTATGGCCAGAACCTCGTTGATTCCGAGCCGCTCGGCAACCGCGCCGACGAGAAACTCCGCCGACGCGGAAATCACCAGAATGCGGTCGCCGGCTTTGCGATGTTCGGCGATATGGCGCATGGCGTCGCTGTAGATCAGCGGCTCGATCACGTCTTCGACGAAGGGGCCAACGATGTGGTCGACCTCTTCGGCCGTGCGGCCGACCAGCGGCGCCAGGCTGAACGTCATGTAGTCCTCCATCGCCAGCCGGCCGAAGGCGTACTCGGCCATCAGCTCGGCATCCTTGCGCAGGAAGGATTCCCCATCCACCCAGCCGATCTTGGCCATTTCATGGGCCCAGAGACAGGCGCAGTCGCCGTCGATCAGGGTTTCGTCCAGGTCGAAAATTGCCAGGGCCATCAAGCCACCTCGTGAATTGCGCAAGCGTCGATGGTAAGGCTTACCTGACGACCCTGGGGATAAAGATCGGCCGAGGAGCGGTTGAGCACGTCGACCAGGAGTTCGACTTCGCGCGCTTCGACGCGGTAACGGATCACATTGCCGAGCAGGCTATGGCTCTTGATCACGGCTGCAATGCCGGTGTTGCCTTCGGTTGTGTTGAGCAAGGCGATGGCTTCAGGCCGAATCGCCACCTGTGCATTGACCGGGCGTTGCAGCAGGCGGGTGGCGACTTCGGCGGAGAGCAGGTTGTAGTTGCCGATGAAACCGGCGGCGAAGGCGTCCACCGGTGCGGTGTAGAGGGTTTCGGCATCGGCGCTCTGGACGATGCGGCCGGCATTCATCAGCAGGATGCGGTCGGAAAGCGTCAGCGCCTCTTCCTGGTCATGGGTGACGAAAATGGTCGTCAGTCCCAGCTCCTGCTGGATCGTGCGGATCTGTTCGCGAAGGTGCTTGCGGATGCGGGCGTCCAACGCCGATAGCGGCTCATCGAGCAACAGCAGGCGAGGGCGCGTGACCAACGAGCGCGCCAGAGCGACACGCTGACATTGGCCGCCTGAGAGTTGGCTGGGGTAGCGCCGCGCGTAATCGTTGAGCTCGACCATCTCCAGCACCTCGGCGACCCGTCGCGCGCTGTCGTCCCGGGCGATTTTCTGCATGCGCAGGCCGAAGGCGACGTTCTGCTCCACGGTCATGTTGGGGAACAGCGCGTAGCTCTGGAATACCATGCCGATCTGGCGCTTTTGCGGCGCCAGCGGCACCAGATCCTCGCCATCGAGCATAATCAGCCCGCCGTCTACCTCGGTCAGCCCGGCGATGCAGCGCAGCAGGGTGGATTTGCCGCAACCGGACGGGCCGAGCAAGGTGATCAGTTCACCCTTGGCGATCTCGCAGTGGATGTCGCTGAAGACCTGGGTCTCACCAAAGGATTTGTGCAGGCCGCGAATGGAAAGGTAGCTCATGAGGGTTCCTGTCTCGAAGTGCCGCTGCGGTGGCATGGATCGGTTTGAAGAAGCTCGGCCTGGCGAGACACGCACGTCAGGCTCGGCCGCACAGTCTTACCAAACGACCCACGCGCTTAGGCTGTACGCTCTCGATTCAACCGGGTCGCTGCCCAGGTAAACACCAGTACGAAGAAGAAGTAGGAGATCACCAGCGCGCTATTGAAGTGACCGCTGCTGTTTTTCATGTTGTTCAGGTAAACCTGCAGGGTCTCGTAGCGCGTGCCCACCAAAAGATTGGCAAAGACGAACTCGCCGAACAGAAAGGAGAACGACAGGAACAGCGACACCATCAGGCCCTTGCGCAGGTTCGGCAGCACTACCAGGAACGCTGCCTTCCAGGTACTGGCGCCGAGCAGGTGGGCGGCGTCCATCAAGTCGCGCAGGTTGATTGCCTGCAGGTTGTTGCTGATCGCGCGGTACATGAAGGGCAGGGCAATGGTGAAGTAGGCGCCGATCAGTATCCACGGCGTACCGACCATCGCCAGCGGCCCGGAGCCGTGCAGCTGCAGCAGCCCGACCGAGGACACCACCGGCGGCACCGCGAAGGGCAGCAGGATCAGGATGTTCATCAGGCCGTCGAGTTTCGGAAAGTGGTAATGCACCACGAACAGCAGCGGCAGGATCAGCACCACTGCCAGCGCCAGGGCACCAAAGCAGACCAGCAGGGACTGACCGAAGGCGCGCAGGAAGCGCTCGTCGCTCCACAGCTGGAGGTACCAGTCGAGGGTCAATCCATCCGGAAGAATCGTGGCTGACCAGCTGCTGGCGATCGAGTAAAGAAAGGTCGCTGCCAATGGCAGCAGCAGGATCAGGAACAGCAGCCACACTACGATGCGGTGGTAGCGCTGGCCGCGCCGGGCTTCAACGGCTCGCATGGTAGCTCCTCTTCAGCAGCAGCTGATGCGCCACGGTAATCACCGCCATCAGCCCGACCAGCACCATCGCCAGCGCACTGGCCATGTGCGGATCCAGCGAGATATCCCCGGAAATCATCGCCGCGATGCGGATCGGCAAGACGTTGAAGTTGCCCGTGGTGAGGTAATAGACGGTGGCATAGGCGCCGAGCGCGTTGGCCAGCAGGATGACGAAGGTGCCAAGCAATGCAGGCGTCAGCACCGGCAGGCCGATGTAGCGCCAGTAGCTCCAGGTTCCCGCGCCCAGCAAGGACGCCGACTCGCGCCAGTCTTCGCGCAGCGCGTCGAACGCGGGATAGAGCAGCAACACGCCCAGCGGAATCTGGAAATAGGTGTAGAGCACGATCAGGCCGGTCTTGGAGTAGAGGTTGAAGTCCTCGATGATCCCGGCCTGCTTGAGCAAGATGGTCAGCGCCCCGTTGAAGCCGAGCAGGATGACGAACGCAAAGGCCAACGGTACGCCCGCGAAGTTGCTGGTCATGTTGGAAAAAGCCATGACGAAGTCGCGCAGTTTGGAGTCGACCTGACGCAACGAGTAACTCCCCAGAATCGCGATGACGATGCCGAACAGGCTCGACCAGAAGGCGATCTGCAGGCTGTGCTTGATGGCTTGCAGGTAGAACTTCGAGCCGAAGATTTTCTGGAAATTGGCCAGTCCCCAGCCCTCGGGCGTGTTCAGGCTGTTGACCGTCACCCACAGCAGCGGGGCGATCTGGAAGGCGAAGAAGAACAGCGCGAAGGGCAGCAGGCAGAGCAGCGCCAGCTGTTTGCCACGAGCGGGTCTGCGACCCAACGCGGCCGGAGCGGCATGGTCGCGTATGGCCGCGGTCTTGAGGTTGTTCTCGAGCGGCGCGGTCATTTCAGCAGCTCCCGGCACGCGGGCTTGTCATGCGCTACACCAAGCAGCTCGCACAGCGTGCCGCACAGCTCGGTCTGTTTCGGGCGCGCAGCGGTGTCGAGGCTGAATGCCGAGCCGAGAACGAACAGCGGCACTTCGCGCTCCTCCGGCAGCAGGCCATTGTGGGAGCGATCGTTGTTCATGCCGTGGTCGGCCGTGACCAGCACCTGATAGCCGTCATCCAGCCAACCCTGCAGGTACTCCGCTAACAGAACGTCGGCACGGCGCGCCGCGTTGCGGTATTGAGACGAATCCAGGCCGTGCTTGTGGCCGGCGTCGTCGACATTCATCGGGTGCACCAGCAGGAAGTCGGGGCGATGCCGCAGCCGCAGACTTTCCGCGTCGGCAAACAGGTGTGAGTCGGGGTAATGGTCTTCGTAGTAGAAATGTCCGTGCTGGATCGGCAGCTCGGGGGTCTCGCTGTGACGGTCGCGCGCAGCGTGAAACGGCGCGCGGTTATAGAGCTCGCTGACCCAGTGATAGGCCGCAGCCGCCGTGCTCAGCCCCGCCTTGCGAACGTAGTGGAAAACGCTGCGCTCGTTGGACAGCCGCACCACATCGTTATGCACGATGCCGCTCTCGATAGGTGGCACGCCGGTCAGGATGCACTCGTACAACGGCCGGGACAGGGCCGGCAGTTCGCACTGTAGCCGGTACAAGGCGCCGCGCCCGGCCATGCAATAGGCTTGCAGGTGCCCGAGTGCATGCTCGGCCACCTCGTAGCTGAGGCCGTCAAGGATGACGAGGATGGCTTTGCCCATGCTTGCGTTTCCTGCCGGTTGCCTGCTGTAGAGAGAGCGATTTCGGGTCATTGCTCGCAAATGCCGTTTTTCGAGCGCATTCGCGAGCTGACTGTTCCTTGGTGCCGGTGGCTTCCCGCCTCCGGTCATTCCATCTCGATGATCACGTTTTCCTGCCACTGCTGTGGCAGGGCCTTGGAGGTGGCTTCCCAAGCCTCTGCGTTCTTGATGGGCCGGACCTTGGCGTACTGCTCGTTGGGCAGCAGTTTCGCCTGCACCTCGGCCGGCAGGGTCAGGTGCTCGGCGCGAATCGGCCTTGCGTTGCCCTTGGCAAGGTTGATCTGCCCGGCATCGGACAGGATGTACTCACGCGCCAGCTTGGCGGCGTTGGGGTGCTTGGCCCACTTGTTGATGATGGTCGTGTAGCCGGAAATCACCGAGCCATCGGAGGGAATCAGCACTTCGAAGCGGCTCGGGTCGATCTGGTCGCGGTAGGACAGGCCGTTAAAGTCCCAAACCACACCGACTTCCACTTCGCCGCGCTCCAGCGTCTGGATCGTCGGGTTCGACAGGGACAGGCGGCCCTGCTTGGCGATCTCGGCGAAATAATCCAGGCCCGGCTGGATGTTCGTCTCGTCACCGCCATTGGCGATGGCGGCTGCCAGCACACCGTTCACGGCCTGGGCGGCGGCGCTGACGTCACCGATGGCGACCTTGTACTTGCCGTTCTTGAGCTCGGCCCAGGACGTCGGTGCTTCCTTGACCAGCTGCTTGTTAACGATGAATGCAATCGAGCCGGTGTAGGCCAGCAGCCAGTGGCCGTCCTTGTCCTTGGCCCAGTCGGGGACTTGGTCCCAAGTGCTTGGCTTGTAGGCTTGCGTGACGCCCTGCTGAACAGCGATGGGCCCGAACGCGGCACCGACGTCGCCGATATCGGCCGTGGCGTTATCCTTTTCCGCGGCGAACTTGGCGATCTCCTGGGCCGAGCTCATGTCGGTATCCATGTGCTTGAGCCCGTATTTGTTTTGCAGGTCCTGCCAGGTGTCCTTCCAGTTGGCCCAGCTGTCCGGCATGCCGACGCTGTTGACCTCACCTTCTGCACGCGCTGCCTCTTCGAGGCCTTTCAGGTCCGTTTGTGCGGCGTTCGCCGATGTCGCCAGGGCGATCGCCGATCCCAGCAGTGATGCCAGCAGCAGTCGTTTCATCAGAAGCTCCTTTCGCAAGTCGTTGGTCTAGATCAGCAAGATTTCGAGCCAATCTAGGGGATGCAAATGACAATTTGATGTCGTTGCCTCCGCCGCCGCCCGGTGGAGCGACACCGCGACAGGAGTGCCGTAGCAAGCCTAGCTCAAGCTGAAAACCTTGCCTGGCGTGGGCTGATGAAATTCGCCGATACGCTTGAATGGTTCGAAGTAACCGCGGCGGGCTGCGTTTTTCTGTGCCAATGTCATGCGACGGTCATTTGGCTTGCCTAGCCTGAAAGGTATTTACGGTCGAGATAACGAGAGCAAAGGCTCTTTCCCAGTACTGGACTAGCCCAGCGGAGGAGATATTGATGCGCGACGAGGCACCTCGGGCGGTTACGGCGATCTGTCGATCACTGCAGGAGCAGATCGCCCATGGCTTGCTGCTGCCCGGCGGGCAACTGCCGTCCGAGCGCAAGCTCAGTGAGCTCTTCGCCACCACGCGCATCACCCTGCGAGAAGCCCTGGGCCAACTCGAGTCGCAGGGGCTGATCTACCGTGAGGATCGCCGCGGCTGGTTCGTCTCGCCGCCTCGGATCGCCTACAACCCGCTGGTGCGTAGCCATTTCCACGCCATGGTTAACGAGCAAGGCCGAATTCCGGCGACCGAAGTCTTATCGGCGCGGTTGGTGCCCGCCGCCGCAGACATCTGCGCGCGCCTGAGATTGCCGGCGTTGTCCGGCGTCGTCCAGATCCGCCGAGCGCGGCGCATCGACGGTCGTCTGGTGCTCTATGTCGAACACTACCTGAACCCCAGCTATTTCCCGGGCATCCTCGACTTCGACCTGACCCGCTCGCTCACCGAGCTCTATGCCAGCGAATACGGCATCCAATACGGCCGCGTCCGCTTCGACATGGTCCCCACCGCCCTGCACCCCGAAGCCGCCACAACCCTGCGCACCGCCCCCGGCAGCCCAGCCCTGCGCATCACCCGCCTCAACCGCGACCAGCATGATCGACTGATTGATTGCGACGTGGAGTATTGGCGGCACGATGCGATTCATGTGTGTGTGGAGGTGCCGGAGTAGGGTAATGCGGACTCACCGATCGCCCACGAAAGTAAGCGTCGCCGAACTGAGCGAGGCCGCGACGCTTGGCTACTACATAAGCGCGGCGTCGTGTTTATACGGCGTTACGGTAGGACGCGAGCGGCATTCCTCCCGGATACGGCCGCCTCATACTGAGCAGCGCTGCTACCGAGAGTGCTCCATCGACTAGCTAGGCTCGGTACCGACACGATGTTGATGGACATTGCTGAAATCATTGCCCTTTGGAGTGGCATGGATGCATTTCGCCTCCTGGCTACGGTAGTAGTCTTCGACGCTCAGGCCTGGGGCGATCTTGGCGCGCAGCGCGCAGGGTTGTTGTTGCCAAGGGTGGCTGGCCAGTTTCTCCCTCAGCTTCCTCGACGCAGAGCTGCGCTTCCAACCTTCGAGGGTAAGGTCGCGCCAGTAGCGTTCGGGTCGGCCAATGGTGGCGTCATGGGCGGCGGTAACCGGGTCTAAGTAACGACTCTGCTCCAATACGGGCAGATCGGGCAGCGGCTGCTCGACATCCATATATCGCTGCAAGGTATCCCAAAAGGCGTAAAGGTTGGGTTTGTCGAGGCCCAAGCTGTGCATTTTCATGCCTAGGCAAACCTTGGTGTCGGTGTAGCGGTGGTGCAGCCAGAGTACGTAGTCATGGCCGCCATGAGGGGTGATCTGCAGCTGCATGACCGGGTCGAATTCGTAGAACGGGGCGACGAAGGGCGAGCGGAAGCGCCGACCGATACGTAACATGCCGTCGCGCCGGTTGAAGCCGCTGCCGTCGTGGGTATAGATCAGGGAATAGAGGCCGATTAGCAGGTCGGCGCCGATTACCGCCATAAAGAGCAGAATCGCGCCGAACCAGAATGCAGTTTGTTCGTCCCAATAACCCCAGAGCGCGCCTTGGTCCCAAGCAATGGTTCCGGCGGTAATTATTCCGAACACTCCGCCAAATATATAAGCCAGCCAGGGCCTCGATGAACCGTAAATCACGAGACAGGCGATCATAATGAAGAGACCTAGTGTTGTGACCAAGAAGTTACTATTAAAAACATCTGCCAGTTTTAGTGTCCATGGGAAAAAAAATGACATTAAGCAGCAAAGCTTTAATATGAATAAAAAATGCAATAGCTTGCCGCTATTTTCAAAATTCCAGCGTTCCGCATCGCAATAAATCTGCTGTTTGCGTTTTTCCTTGGTTTGCCGCTCATAGGCCAGATGAGTCTCACCCATAAGCTGGCTTTCGATCTCGGATATCGAATCCAAGTTGGCGTAATGCCCCCATTTCAAGGCGGTATCGAACAAACCTTGCTTGTCGCGAATCGGTGGAGGCAGTGGGGGCAAGGCTTGGCCGCGATAGGCGGCAGGGCCGTAGGTTTCAGTCATACCTTGAATTCCAGGGTTTCGATTAGCCAGTAGGGAACGTCATCGGTCCTAGCGTTTAGCGCCGGGGGCTTGGCGAAGGCTGCTTGATAAGGTTGCCAGGTTTTCGGGTTGGGCTGTGGCAGCACCAGCTCGTCGGAGCGGTCGGCCTCCTTGGCGAGGCGGAACTGACAGAAAACCTTGAGACGCTGGGTGACCTTCTGCCCATGACGTTGCAATGGGGTAAGCGTCATCACGGGAAACTGCTTCGGCAATATATAGAGCACCGAGGCCTCGTCCAGAGGGTTTGCGGTCAGCTTGGCCTCGTCGATCGGGCGATGCTCGGTGCGCTCCGCATTGAAGGCGCCATTGAGGGGAAGCACCCCCAATGCTTCCCGGGCAAAGAACTGAAAGTCCTGGGCGTCGAATAGGCCCAACAGGGGAGAGTGGATACGCACCGCCCAGTCGTCGCGCTCGAAGGGCTGGGCCGAGGTGCGACGGCATTCCAGGGCCGCGTTCAGCGGGGCGCGCTGCCGATTGAGGCTGCTGATACCCGCACGCACGCTCGCAGGCGCCAGATCCAGCCAGTCGCCTAGACGACTAACTTGGATCACGGGCCGGCCGAGGATGCCGAGCAGCTGCTGGTAGGCAACATGCGGGTCGCTCAGATGAGCGAAGCGCTGGTCGTCTCCAAGCAATTTGTCGAGCGCGTCGACCTGCCCATGATCCTTGCCAAAAGGCCCGTTCTTCATCAGCGCCTCGACGTCGCTGTCGACCAGCCAGCCGGCGAGGATACTGCCGCCGATAAACAGCGTGGCCCCGGCAACCAGCACCACCGGGTTGATGCACATACCAAAAGCGTAAGCCGTCCAGGCCGCCCCGCCCGCCGCCGCCACGCCATAGGCCAGGGCGGCATCGCGGTCGCCCTGATGCCAGGCACGCTTGGCGTCCCAGACGGTGATCGCCGTCGTGAAAAGCATGGCTGTGCCAGATAAGGCGCGCAGTATGGGCAGGCGCGGATTGTTCGTTTGCTCGACCAGATTTTTGGCCCAGCGGGTGGAAAACTTGGAAACACCGAAACGAGGTTGATTGAGTAGGCTTACGAGCTGATGCTCACCGCCAAGAATAAATTTCGATAGGTTGCCCGAGGCAACCACAAGGTCAGCCGCTGCAGATATATATCCGGCGCGATAGCGGTCTAGACCATCCCCCGCTTCCCTTTCCAAACTCATCATCCCCTCAACCTGCGCACTCAGGTTGTACAGGGCGCAAGCCACCGCAACCATAGGAGGAGAAGGCGACTGCGCGACAGTGTCGAGTTTGCTGGCCACCGCATGTTTCCAAGCGCTGTACTTGATCACCTCAGGATGGTTGGCAGGGGCGGCGATGATGACTCCTGCCCCACGATTGGGCAGCCCCCGTCCCACCTGACGCGGGCTGGTGGAGCCGATGACCTGACCCTCCGTATTGACGACGTTCATATACAGGTAGTTCTTACGGGTGATGGCCGCCCGCTCCGTGGCGGTCAGGCCATAGCGCAGCCCCTCTCCTTGAACGCCCAAAATCCGTAGATTCGAAGCCTGGGCCTGTGCTTCGCTGACCAGTTGAATGCCACGCCAGCTGGGACAAAGTTTCTCGAGGACGCCGTGAGTCGGTGCGAACAGGCGCTGGAACTCGATGGCTACGTTCACGTTAGCGTCGTTCAAGCGCTGCACCTGGGTCAGCACGGCTATGGAGAAAGTGTCCATAAAGTCGCCGATTAGGGCGTGCAGATTCTTGTACACCAGCACCTTGTCGGTGTCTTGCGGGTCAATGTCAGCCATGTGCAGCAGGCTGTTCATGCCCATGTGCTGTGGCTCGGGTTCGCGTTTTTTTGCGGCCAGGGCGACAAGCCGCTCTACGGCCTCGGGTAAGGTGCCGTCCGCCTGCGCCAGGAGAGGCTTGGTGAGTGGGTGATGGCCTGTTAGAAGGCGTTCGCTCAACTGGGCGATTCGGATTCGCAACGAGTTATTGGCGTCGGCCGGAGACAAGGCATCGATGTGCTCGGGTAATTTGCCCAAGGTGCCGAATATCTCGCTGAGCAACTGGTAGGGTTCCAGCAGGCGTTCGTCGTGGGTGTATTGCCAGTCCCACAGCGCTGCCGCCAGCGAAACATTCGATAGAAGACTGATCATGCGTTGCAGTTGGGATGACAGAGCGGTCCTTACCAGCTTGCGTTCGCCGTCGAACACAGCGTCGTGAAGTTGCTCAAGGTGCAGGTGCTTCTTGAACTTGCCCAGAGGGCTGCTCGGGCTCTGCATGACCGAGCTGTACAGCGCATGGGCGTAGCGACCATTGGGGCGATGCGGCACCAGCGCATTGAGGGTAAGAAGGTAGGACTCCGCCAGACGCGCTTGCGCACAGGCATGCCTGAGCGCGAACAAGGGGTCGTCGAGCATCAGCCCTACCAGCTTCGGATAGGCTCGCATATTGCGTTCCGCAAGCACATCCGCACTGGCCGCCAATGTGGGCAGGGGCTGCGGTGGCGCACTACGGGTGGCAAAAGCCAGTTCTTCCAGGCGCAGCTGCATGCGGCTGCTCATTTCATTCGAGGGGATGCTGCTCAGGCTGGGGGTGAACAGGGACGGATCGCTCAGCAGGCTCTCGATACTGAAGTCGCGCGCTCGAAAGCCTTCCGTCTGCGCGCTGATCACCACCGCCGGCATGGCCTGCGTCGGCCGCCATTGATCCATCCCAACGACCGCCGCCGACCAGGCGAACGCGACGATCTGGGCGCGGCTTTTGACTCGATTCCGATCTGCCTCAAGCCAGCGGATATATTCCCACGTCCAGGGCTTCTCGCTGTAGGCCATCAGGTAGTTGTTGGCGACAGATTGCCCCTGCACCAGGATGGGGATCAGGAGCACTTGCTGCTGCTTGCCGACGGACGGTCGATCATCGGCAGCCGTCCCGCTCTCGGCCTGTTTGCGCCAATGTGCGAGATCGACATCCTTCATGTTGCCTTTGCCGTCGCACCAGACCTCACGCCAAAGCTTGCCATTCTGGAATACGTAGATTCGCCCTGGACGTGGCAGCGCTCCCCGGGGGGCCTCGTTGTAGGCGTCATGTCCTGGCAGCTTGGCCAGCGGCATGATGGCCAAGAATGTGTTCTGTTGAACGTTTACTTCTTCCTCATGGCTGCGCATGTCTACAGCGATGGGCAGAGACAGCTTGCCACCATCCTCCCGGTCGACATTCAGCACGAGCCTCTTGCGCTGCGCATTTTCGTACTCGGCACGCTTGCGAACACCCTGCTCGATGGGTTGATCCTTCAACTCGCTCATGCGTCTTCCTCCGGGTCGAGCAACTCAACTTGCCCGCCTTGCTCCGGGTCGCCCCAGACATCCACGATCAATTGTTGCGGTCCCGGGACCACTTTTTCTATTGGGGCTGGTAACCGGTTCGGATTGGCGGTGCTGGTTTTCTCGCCCACCGGAGCGGTATCTGCTGGTTTGGGCAATACCGGTGAGATGGGCGCCGCCGCTGAGCCATTGCCCGGTGCCCCGCCGTAGTTGATCCGAATCACCGGTCCCACCAGCGTCACGCCGCTGGCGTCGAGCTTGATAAAGCTGCCTGCGGCCTTGAAGGTCAGTTCGCTGCCGGCTTCGAGGACGACCCTGAGGCCGCTGGAGAGGTGGATTTCGTTGCCGGCCTCGATGAACTGGCCGGTGCCGATCTTCAGGTGTTGGCTATTACCCACGGTGAGGTGGTCGTTGGCGCGGATTTCGGTCTTGCGGTCGGCGTGGGTGGTGCGGTGTTCTTCGGCGCGGTATTCGCTGTAGCTGTTGGCCTCGACGGTGTCGTGGCGCTCGTGGCCGACGCGGATCTTCTGGTCGTGCTCGATGTTCTCGTCCCAGTCGCGCTGGGCGTGGAGGTAGATCTGTTCGGCGCCCTTGCGGTCTTCGATGCGCAGTTCGTTATACCCGCCACCACCGGGTGAGCTGAGCGTCTTGAAGACGGAGCGGGTCTTGTTCGCCGGCAGGTCGTAGGGCACGACGTGTTCGGCGTGGTGCAGGCAACCGGTGACCAGCGGCTGGTCGGGGTCGCCTTCGAGGAAGGTGACCAGCACCTCCATGCCGACACGCGGGATGGCGATGCCGCCGTAGCGGTCGCCGGCCCAGCTGGAGCTGACGCGCAACCAGCAACTGGTCTTGTCGTCGGCCTGGCCATCCCTGTCCCAGAAGAACTGGATCTTGACCCGGCCGTACTTGTCGCAGTGGATCTCCTCGCCAGCAGGGCCGGTAACTACCGCGGTCTGACTACCCAGAATGCGGCGCTTGTGATGGCGCAGGGAGGGGCGATAGGGGACGGCCCACGGCGTTGCGGTGAAGCGGTTGCGGTAGCCCTGATGGAACGAGTCATCTGTTTCCCCTTCTCCCCGATGGGACGAGGCTGCCGACCTGCGTAGGGTCATGTCACTGCTGATCGACTCTTCCAGCACCTGCGGTTGCTTGCCTTCGTGCCGCACCTCGGTGAGCAGCCAGAGCTGGTTCCACTCGCTGCGGGGGTGCGCCTGGAGCGGGAGGAAGTGGCCGCTGGCGAGCCGGGGGTGGTCGCCGTCGCCCTCGGCCTGTTCGAAGTTGTGGCGATGACGTTCCAGGGCGCGTCGGGACAGCTGCTTGCCGCGCTCGCGGTCGGTGAAGCGGCCCGGGTAGTCGTAGTCCTCGAGGTCCGGCTGACTGTTGCCTTGTGCCATCGATTCGAGCGTCAGGCGCGGTTTTTCGAAATCGTAGTCGCGGCGGGTGATGCGGCCTGTGCGGGTTTCGAAGCGGACGCCGAAATGCTTGATGACGGTTTCGTCGGCGACCAGCCCGCTGTCCTGTTGGTAGGCGACTGGCTTGAGCGTCGGGAAGACCGTTTGGTCGTCGCCGAAAACCAGCACATGCCCGCTGGGGCTGTGCTGGAAGTGATAGTGAATGCCTTCTTCTTCGCACAGGCGCTGGACGAAGTGCAGGTCGCTTTCGTCGTACTGCACACAGTATTCGCGTTCGGGATAGACCACCGGCCCCAGGTCGAAGCGATGACCGTCGCCGGCGAGAATGCCGTGCGCCTCCAGCACTTGAGTGATGATCTGAGGCACCGAGCGGTGCTGGAAGATGCGCTGGTTGGTGCGGCGAGCCAGGTTGGCGAGGCGCGGCATGAGGACTACGTGATAGCGCGTCAGGCGCTTGCCGGATTCGCCTTGTGCAGCCTGGTGGATGTGTCCGTGGACGCCAGCGCCCTCGGTGTCGAGTGAGAGGTAGGCCGAGCGCTGCAGCAGATCCTCGAGGTCCAGGTCGGGGCGCTCGCTGACCAGCTCCAGCTCGAAGCGGTAGGGCTCGCTGATGGCGTCGCGACCGGTGAAGGCGAGCACCTGCAGGTCGTGCGCTAAGCCTTCGATCTGCAGGGAAAAATGAGGTTGGTTGGCGGGGGCGAACATCCGTGTTCCTCCTGGTTCCGTCCTTGGGTGCGCCAGGGCGCGCGGGGCTCTGATGTACCACGCACTGGCCGTGGTGCGGTGCGCTGGGTCGCGCATTGCGGTGCCGCGGTTCGGATTTGTACTACTGCTTCGCAAAAAAGGCTCCGGCCGGGCGTGCCGGACCGAAGCCTTGGGTGCCGCGCGTCGCCTTGGTCTTAGCTGGCGATCGGTGCACGCCAGTCGTCGGAGCCGGAGGTGCCGGAGACTTCGTGGGTCCAGACGATCTTGCGGTAGGTGAAGTAGACGTCTTCCAGGTGGGTGAAGTGGGACATGTTCGGGTCCTGGCAGTTGGGCATGCGCGACTGCACGTCGACGATGACCGCATCTTCCAGTTCGATGGTGAAGTAGTGCTCCTGGGTACCGGTGGACGAGGTACGGTACCACTCCAGGCGGCACTTGTTCAGCCGCTCGCCGGAAGTCAGGGCGTTGAAGATCAGCGGCGACGACTTGTCGAACACCTTGGTGATCATCAGCGGCTTGTGCACGCGCTGGCCGGTGGGCTGACCCGACTGCGGGTCGCGCGGGATGATGACCTGGTGCTGGAAGGCCTGCACCAGGATCTGGTCTTCGTGTCCTTCCTGGAAGATATTGCCGACCGAGTCCTCGGTGAAAGTGCCTGCGGTGATCAGGCCTTGCTTGGTGCCTTCGAGGGACAGATACGCGGGTGTTGGCATGAACGCTCTCCTTGCCTTGTTGAATGCCGGATTGGCATCTGAACGGTACAAAGGGCGTGCCAGTGCAGAGAAAAGCTAAATATTTCAATGAGTTAATTGTTGGGCTGGCGGCGCGTGCGACCGCTCTGGGCTGCCGCTCACATTCAGCTGGGCAATATCCTGCCGGCACCTGCGCAAGATCTGGCGCACCTCGGCGGAAGCCCCGCTAAACAGGCGCGTCGCGGCGATACCGGCGAGAGGTTGAGCCGCGCCCTGCGCAGCATGTTGCGCAGCCCGAGGCTCAGGATGAGCAGCTGATTTCCAGATGCTTGCCCCATTCCGGCGGCCGTTCGGCGTAGCGCTCCATTCCCGGCTGCTCGTCGAAGGGACGGCTGAGGACCTGATGCAGCTCGCGCACCGGACCGTAGTCGCCGGCTTCGGCCGCCTCGATGGCTTGCTGGGCCAGGTAGTTGCGCAGGATGTACTTGGGGTTGGCCGCCTGCATGCGGGTGCGACGCGACGCCTGGTCACCGCCTTCCTGTTCGCTGCGTTGGCGGTAACCCGCCGCCCAGTCATCGAAGGCGTTGAGATCGATGAAATCCTCGCGCAACCGCGCCAGCGCCTGTTCCGCCGGGCTGTCGCCGAGCTCGCGGAAGAAGCGCGTGTAGTCGATGGCGCTGCTCTGCATCAGTTGCAGCAGGCGTTGGATCAGCGCTTTGTCGCCCTCATCGGCGGTCTGAAGTCCCAGGCGTTTACGCATCAGATCGAGCCACGCCGCTTCGTAGATCGGCAGGAACAGGTCCATGGTGGCGCGCAACTGGTCGATCGCGATGAAGGGTGTCAGGGCCTGCGCCAGTGCGGCGAGGTTCCAGTGCGCGATGGGCACCTGGTTCTCGTAGGAATAGCGGCCGGCGTGGTCGGAGTGGTTGCAGATGAAGCGCGCATCGAAATCGTCGAGAAACGCGTAGGGGCCGAAGTCGAAGGTGATGCCCAGAATGGACATGTTGTCGGTGTTCATCACGCCGTGGCAGAAGCCGTAGGCCTGCCATTTGGCGACCATCTCGGCCGTGCGTTCCAGTACTTCACGGAAGAAGGCCTGGAAGGGCTCGGGATGCTCCAGGCATTCTGAAAAGTGGTTCTCGACCACATGATCGAGCAGCTTCTTCAGTTCGTCGTGCCGCTTGGTGTAGTAGAAATATTCGAAATGACCGAAGCGTACGTGACTGGGCGCCAGGCGCATCAACATCGCGCCACGCTCCGGGCGTTCGCGATAGACCGTGGAGTCCGACCCGGTCACGCAGAGTGCACGTGACGTAGGAATGCCCAGCGCATGCAGGTGTTCGCTGGCGAGAAACTCGCGGATCGACGAACGCAGCACGGCGCGACCATCGCCCATGCGCGAATAGGGCGTCAGGCCGGCGCCCTTCAGATGCAGGTCCCAGCGCTCGCCGGCGTCGTTGAGCACCTGGCCCAGCAACAGCCCGCGGCCATCGCCCAGTTGCGGGTTGTAACTGCCGAACTGGTGACCGGAATACACCATCGCCCGCGGCTCCGCCGTGCTCCAAAGCTTGTGGCCGGAGAACAGCTCGGTGAACAGCGGCTCGTCCGCCTGCGCCGGGTCGAGGTCGAGCAACGCCATCGCGGCCTCGCTGGCCACGACCAGGCGCGGATGTTCCAGCGGCTGGGGCATGATCTCGGTGGAAAACACGTCACCCAGCCGGGCGAAGCGGTTGTCGAAATGCAGCTCGGTCAGCGTTTTCACAGCGGCTCCGGCATGGGGCGGTACGGCGTCCGGTTACGGGCGCATTTGAGTGTTGGAGGCCAGGTCGGCGGTGACGTTCATCAGCCCTGACTGCCGGTGGGTGGCGCGGCGGGCTTGTCCTGCGGATCGTTCTGCCGGGGCAGGGTCCCGATCTGCAACTGCTTGCCGTCGAAGTTCTTCAGGAACACATCCACCTGACGGAAGGCGATGTTGATGCCGGCCTTGGCGAATTCGCGATCGATGAAGCGGTTGATCTCGTCGTTCGCCGGGTTGCGGTCACCGAGGTCACGCACATGGATGCGCAGCTCATGGTCGAGGGTGCTTTCGCCGAAATTGAGGAAGAACACCTGCGGCTCCGGATCCTTGAGCACTCGCGGGTTGTCCTGCGCGGCCTTGTACAGCAGCTTCTTCACCAGATCGAGATCCGAACCATAGGCCACACCAACCTTGATCGTGACGCGGGTGACGGTGTCGCTCAGTGACCAGTTCACCAGTTGGCCGGTGATGAAGGTCTTGTTCGGGACGATGATGTCCTTGCGGTCGAAGTCAGTAATGGTGGTGGCGCGGATGCGGATACGGCTGACCGTGCCGGACAGGTTGCCGATGGTTACCACGTCGCCGATGCGCACCGGGCGTTCGAACAGGATGATCAGGCCGGAAATGAAGTTGGCGAAGATTTCCTGCATGCCGAAGCCGAGGCCCACGGAAAGCGCGGCCACCAGCCACTGCAGCTTGTCCCAGCTGACGCCGAGCGTCGACAGGGTGGAGACGATGCCGATACCGGCCAGCAGATAGGACAGCAGCGTGGTGGTGGCGTAGGCGCTGCCCTGGGCCAGTTGCATCTTCGACAGCACCAGCACTTCCAGCAGGCCGGGCAGGTTGCGCGCCACGGCAAAGGTGATGGCGACGATCAGCAGCGCGCCCAGCAAATTATTCAGCGTGATCGCATTGGTCGCTGCCGTATCGCCAGTGCCGCTGACGAACTCGTAGAGCACCACGTTATCCAGGTAGGAGACGACGCTGATCAGGTCGGCCCAGACCCAGTAGAGCACCACGAAGAACAGGCCGAACATGGTCAGGCGGGTCAGCCGCAGCGACTGCTGGTTGACCTGCTCGATGTCCAGTGTCGTGGCGCCGGTGGTCTCGCTGGTATCGGTGCCTTCGTCGACTTGGGCTTCACGCTTGGCCAGCGCCCGTTGATAGGCGAGCCGGCGCGCGGCAACGGTCAGCCCGCGGATCAAGGTGGCTTCGATGACGATCCACGCCAGCAGCAGGTAAAGCGTATC
The DNA here is from genome assembly GCF_019090095.1 of Stutzerimonas stutzeri. Lineage (NCBI taxonomy): Bacteria > Pseudomonadati > Pseudomonadota > Gammaproteobacteria > Pseudomonadales > Pseudomonadaceae > Stutzerimonas > Stutzerimonas stutzeri. Next base: position 794,743 of record NZ_JAGQFP010000002.1, read on the forward strand.
GATCAGCCTGCCGGTCAGCTTCAGCGCGGTGTAGTAGTAGCCGAAGCCGACCACCACGATCAGCGCCAGCGGCAGCACGCTGAACAGCAGGCCGATGAACCGGCGAAACGGTGGCGCGTTCTGGCTTGACGGACCTTTGCGCAGCAGGCGGGTCAGACGCCAGCTCATCAGCGCGAAGCAGACCAGCACCACGACGATGCCGATCACATCATCGACCAGGCTGCCTGGCTGATGCTCAGCGATCGCCACTACCGCCACCAGCGCCATGACCACCAGCCCGAGCCGGCGGATTTCGTTGCGCAGGAAGGCCACCTGCGGGCGGTACCAGCCGAAGTGCGTTTCGGCGACCCGATTCGGCGCCAGCATGCGGTAGGCGCTGTAGAACACCATCCAGGCCTGGGCCATCTGGTAGAAAGCGGCACCAAGACTGGTGTTCTGGCCGCGGCCATCCATCTGCAGCAGGTAACCGCAGAGGGCCAGAAACAGTGCGCCCGGCAACGCCAGCAGCAGGTTCAGCAACAGGGCCAGCGGTGTATGCAGCTGGCTGTCGTTTCGAAAATGGCCGATATCGCCACTCAGGGCCTCGAGCTTGGCGTTGATCGCCTGCCGGCGCCAGAGCAGCAGGCCGATCATCAGCAGCAGGGGCACGAAGAACAGCGGACGTTCCAGCAGCCCTGCGCCCAGTGCCTCGAACACTGAAGCCCAGGGCATCGCCCTGAGCTGACGATCGAGCAATGTCGGAACGCTCTTGAGCCAGTCGAGGTCGAGCGGTTTGTTGCTCGGAATCCAGAACATCTGCTCATCGAGCGTCTCGCGCATGGCCTGCGCCTTGCTTTGCAGCTGGCGTTGGTTCAACTGCAGCGTGATCGATTCGCTGAGCAAGGCGTTGAGTTCGTGGTTGAGCCGGTCGAGCAGTTCTCCGCGGGTGCGCACCAGCTCCAGCAGGGCGCTGCGCAATTCCGGCGTGACCTCGCTCGGTGGCTGGCTCGCCAACTGCTGCTCGACATAGTCTTCCGCGTTGCCGGCTGCTTCGCGGCGCTGGTTCAGTTCGAACTGGTAGAGGCGGATGTCGGCGATCTCGTCGGCCAGATTCTTGTCCAGCTGCAGCTTCGGCAGGGCCTGCTGCTGCTGATAGAGGACCTTCGACAGCAGCAGGCTGCCCTCGAGCACGGCGATCTGCTCCTCCAGCGCCTGGTCGGCCTGGTTCAGCGTATCGAGTTGCTGGCGGGTCTGCAGGTTCTGTTGGGTCAGGTCGTTAAGGCGTTCGGTGGCGCGCAGCAGATAGCCTGACAGCCGCCGGTTCTCCGCGCTCTCGGCGGGTAGCAGTTTGTCCGAACCGGCTTTTTCCGCTTTCAGCGAGTACTTGGCGACGGTCTGCTCGGACTCTTCCCGGCGCTTGTTGTTGATCGCCGTCTGCAGCGCCATGGTCTCTTGTTCGGCGCGCGCGATCCGCTCGGAGAGCAAGTCACGGCGCGCCACGCCGAGGTCCTGCAGCTGGCTGTTGCCCGCCAGTTCGGCGCGGCGCAGCTCGATCTGCGCGTTCAGGGCAGCCTTCTCGGCGCTGAGCAGCGCTCGACGCTCGTCATTCAGCGGTTTTCCGTCCTCGCGTCCGCTCTTGAGCAGGGTGTTGATCTCGTCGATCCGCGTTTGGAACTTGCTGATATCGGCCTGCGCGCGTTCGGGCCGGGTCTGCGCGCTGATGATCATGCTGTTGGCGGCGGTCAGCGCGGTCTGCCAGCGAGACAGTTCGTCGACGCGCTCGGCCAGGCGCTGTTCCAGCTCAGTCACCGACAGCTTGGCCAGCTTCGTCCCCAGATCATTGAGGTCGCTGCCCTTGAGTTTGCTCAACTCGCTCTGGGACTGGGTGATTTCCTTCGGCGCGCCGGCCAGTTCGGCCTTGAGCTCGGTCAGGCGCCGTTGCGCCGTTTCGGCCTGCTCCGCCAGGCGCTGTGCTCGATCGTCGAGACTGGGTTGCGAGTCTTTCGGCGCCTCGGCCTCAGCCGCAGGGGCACCGCTCAGGCCAGGCATGGAAGGCGCGGCTTGAATGCCGATGAAAGACGGAGCGACAGCCAGCAGAGACGCCAGCATCAGGGAGCGCAGGAAGACCATGGACACTATCGAAAGAAAAAAATGAGAGCAGAGTCTAAGGGCTGTCGATGGGCGAGGCGAGCCCACAGATCGGAACGCGCTGCGGCGATCGATGCGGGCTGACGGCCAGCCTTAGAAGTGCAGGCTGGGGCCGGGCTTGTTGCCTTCGGGGAATTTCAGGCCGACCTTGCGGACTTCGCCATGCTCCATCGCGGCGATGGTCCAGATCAGGCCGTTCCACTCGACTTGGTCGCCGGTCACCGGCTTGCCGCCGACACGCTCGGCCATGAACTGCCCGATCTGCTGGTTGCCGTCGACGTCGCCCAGTTTCAGGCCATACAGCGCGGCCAGTGCGCTCAACTCGGCTTCGGCCTCCAGGATGAAATCGCCGAAGAAACGCATGTCGCGCCCGCGCTGCGGTGCCTCGCTGAACAGCTTGCCGAGTGCCGGGAGGTCTTCTTCGTGGCCGATGACGCAAAGGATGTCATCGACCTGCAAGCGCGTACTGCCGGAGGGGTGCAACAACGCCTTGCCGCGAAACAGCGCAGCGATGCGCGTGCCGGTGGGCATTTTCAACTCGCGCAGGGCCGCGCCGATGCACCACTTCTTGGCCGTCAGGCGGTAGATGAACATTTCCCACTGGCTGGTGGTATGGATCTGCAGCCCGGCACGCGAGATGGGCAAGGGTGAGGGCGGTACTTCGACCTTGGCCTTCTTCGCCGCCCAGGTCAGTGTGGTGCCCTGCAACAGCAGCGACACCAGCACGATGAAGAACGCCACGTTGAAGAACAGCTGGGCATTTTCCAGCCCCGCCATCAGCGGAAAGACCGCGAGGATGACCGGCACCGCGCCGCGCAGGCCGATCCACGAGATGAACAGGCGTTCGCGCAGGTGGAAGCTGCGAAACGGCAGCAGGCCGATGAATACAGCCAGCGGCCGGGCAAAAAGGATCATCCACAACGACAGCGCCAGCGCCGGCAGCGCGATGGGCAGCAGGTTGCTGGGGGTGAGCAACAGGCCGAGCACCAGGAACATGCCGATCTGGCTGAGCCAGGCCAGGCCGTCGAACATGTGCAGGATCCCGTGACGGTTGCGGATCGGCCGGTTACCCAACAGCAGGCCGCAGACGTAGACGGCGAGGATACCGCTGCCGCCGATCGCGCCGGACAGCGCATAGATCATGATGCCGCCCGCCACGGCCAGCAGCGGATAGAGGCCATCAGCGACCGCCAGGCGATTGATCAGCTGCAGCAACAACCAGCCCCCGGCAAGGCCGAGCAGGGTGCCGATGCCGAACTGTTGCAGCAGGTTGGCGAAAAAGCCCCAGCCGAAGCCGGTCTGGCCGGAGGCGAGCATGTCGATCAGCGCGACGGTCAGAAACATCGCCATGGGGTCGTTGCTGCCCGACTCGATTTCCAGCGTCGAGCCGACCCGCTCGTTCAATCCGCGGCCGTTGAGCAGGTTGAACACCACGGCGGCGTCCGTCGAGCCGACGATGGCTCCGATCAGCAGGCCCTGCATCAGCGGCAGATCGAACAGCCAGGCGGCTGCCAGGCCGGTCAGGCCCGAGGTGATCACCACGCCGGCAGTGGCCAGGGAAAATGCCGGCCAGAGCGCAACGCGGAAGGTCGCGGCGCGGGTCCGCATGCCGCCGTCGAGCAGGATGATCGCCAAGGCCAGGTTACTGATCAGAAACGCCAGCGAGTAGTCATCGAAGACGATGCCGCCAATGCCGTCGACGCCGGCCAGCATGCCGACGGCGAGGAAAATCACCAGGATCGGCACGCCGAGGCGCGTCGACAGCGAGCTCATCAGGATGCTCGCCGCAACCAACAGGGCACCGACGAAGAACAGTTGGTTGATGTGGCCGATTTCCAAGCGTGCGCTCTCCGGGGGTCAGTGCCGCTGGCGAACATGCAGGGCGCATGCCAGCGATTCTAACCTGCTGATTTGACGTGCTGTCAAAAAACGCCGGGGGATAGTGGCCATCGAGATGAGGTCGGCAGCGCTTGATTCGGGTCGGCGAGCTACGGAGTTATTGGGGGACCGGGGCAGTCCGTTGTCGTGATTCGATGAATTGCACCCATCCTACAGCTGTAGGATGCCAGGCCTGACAGTGCCTGCAGGATGGGTGAAACCCATCAGCCGGCAGGCGATGGACCCACGCAATCCGGCCCATCCCCTCGCTCAGCCTTAACCGCTAAAACCATTCTTCCCGCATGCCGAGGCAGGTGTCGTCACGGGCGGCCAGCAAATCCAGTTCATGGTGGCAGCTCGGCACTTCCCAAGTCAGAAAGTAGCGCGCGGCCTGGAGTTTGCCGCGATAGAACGCGCCATCCGCCTCGTTGCCCTTGGCCAGCCCCTTTTCGGCGCGGATCGCCTGCTCCAGCCAGCGCCAGCCGATCACGGCATGGCCGAATACCTTGAGGTACAGCGCCGAGTTGGCCAGCGCCTGGTTGATCTTGCCGGCCATCAGGTCGCCGAGCAGGGCTTGGGTGACCTCGGTCAGGCGTGCCAGCAGCTGCTCCAACGGCTGGCGCAGCGCATCCAGCGAGCCGAACTCGCCGGCGCGCTTGCAGGTGCCCTGGATCAGCCCGAGCAGCTGGCGCAGGCCGGCCCCGCCGTTCTGCATCAGCTTGCGCCCCAACAGATCGAGCGACTGGATGCCGTGGGTGCCCTCGTGGATCGGGTTCAGGCGGTTGTCGCGGTAGTACTGCTCGACGGGGTACTCGCGGGTGTAGCCGTGGCCGCCAAGAATCTGGATCGCCATCTCGTTGGCCTTGAGGCAGAACTCCGACGGCCAGGACTTGACGATGGGAGTGAGCAGATCCAGCAGCTCGTGAGCGTTCTTGCGCTCTTCGTCGGTCTGCGCAGTCTGCTCCTCGTCGACCAGACGCGCGGCGTAGAGACCGAGATCGAAGGCGCCTTCGACGTAGGCCTTCTGGGTCAGCAACATGCGCTTGATGTCGGTGTGCTGAATGATCGGCACCTGCGCCGATGCTGGGTCCTTGCCATCGGGCAGGCGGCCTTGTGGACGTTCCCGGGCGTAGTTGAGCGAGTACAGATAGCCGGCGTAACCGAGCATGATCGCGCCCATGCCGACGCCGATGCGCGCGTCGTTCATCATCTGGAACATGTACGACAAGCCCTTGTGCGGCTCGCCAACCAGATAGCCGACGCAGTTGCCGTTGTCGCCGAAGTTCAATGCGGTGGAGGTCGTGCCGCGCCAGCCCATCTTGTGGAACAGGCCGGCCAGGATCACATCGTTGCGCTCGCCCAGTGAACCGTCATCGTTGACCAGGAACTTGGGCACGATGAACAGGCTGATGCCTTTCACGCCGGGCGGGGCGTCCGGCAGCTTGGCCAGCACCATGTGCACGATGTTTTCCGACAGCGGATGATCGCCGCCGGAGATGAAAATCTTATTGCCCTTCAGGCGGTAGGTGCCGTCGCCGGCCGGCTCGGCGCGGGTGCGCAGGTCGGACAGGGAGGAGCCGGCGTGCGGCTCGGTCAGTGCCATGGTGCCGAAGAAGCGGCCTTCGAGCATCGGCTGGAGGAAGCGCTGCTTCTGCTCGTCGCTGCCGAACACTTCGATCAGATGCGAGGCGCCCATGGTCAGCATCGGGTAGGAGGAGGTGCCGATGTTGGCGGCCTGGAAATGCGCGAAGCAGGCACGCGACAGCAGATTGGGCAGCTGCATGCCGCCGTCCTCGAAGCTGCGCGAGGCGTTGTGGAAGCCCGCCTCGATGAAGGCGTCGACCGCAGGCTTGACCTCGGGAATCAGTACCGCTTCGCCGTTCTGGTAGATCGGCTCGTTCTCGTCGGCCTTGCGGTTGTGTGGCGCGAAGAGGTTTTCGGCAATGCTGCGGGCGGTGTCCACCGCGGCGTTGAAGGTTTCGCGGCTGTGCTCGGCGAAACGCTCGCGTTGGGTCAGGGCCTCGGCATCGAGCACTTCATAGAGTTCGAATGCCAGGTTGCGTGGGCAAAGCAGCGTCTCGGACATGACAATTCCTCCGGTGTTATACGGGCGAGTCTAAGGAGCCGCCGAGACCGATGCCTAGCACCATACATTCGAGTGATAAAGCGACACACAGTTGTCTTCTAGGCCTTGTCTGGGCCGGTTCAGTGTGGCCTTGAGCAGAAGTAGCCGAGCAGCTGGGCCAGCTGGCCACCACCGATACCCGCGTCGACCAGGTGTCGTCCGGCACTGGCCAGGTGCGCGTCTATGCGTTGGCGCGCGGCGTCCCGGCCCAGCAGCGCGATCACGGTGCTTTTGCCTGAATCCTTGCCTGAGTCCTTGCCGATCTGCTGCGCACTCAACCCGTCGGCAAGGTCGTCGAGCAGCTGGAACGCCTGGCCCAACTCGGTGGCATAGGCGTTGAGGTGATAGGTGCAGGTTGCGTTGGCGCCGGCCAGCAGCGCGGCGAATCCCACCGCAGCGGTGAACAGCGGGCAGGTCTTCAGGCAATTGGTCTGGGTTATGGCCTCGAGCGGCCGTGCATGCTTGCCTTCGCGCAGATCGTGCAACTGCCCGCGGCTCAAGCCTTGCGAGCCGGTCGCTTGGGCAAGTAGCTGCACCAACTGGATACGGACTTCCGCCGTGATGCCCTGGGTGGACGCGGCTATGTTGAAGGCATGGCTGAGCAGCGCCACCGAGCCCAGAACGGCCACATCCTCGCCGTACTGCCGATGGATCGTGGGCCTGCCGCGGCGCATCTCGGCGTTGTCCATGCACGGCAGATCATCGAGAAACAGCGAGGCGGCATGCACCATTTCCAGCGCGCAGGCCAGATCCAGCCCGACGCTCGTGGCGGCCTCATCCTGCAGGTCCTTGAGCGCCAGCATCAGCAGCAGCGGACGGATCCGCTTGCCCGGGGCGAGGGTGCCGTCGCGCATCGCGGCAGCGAGTACGTCCGGCAATGGCGTCTGCGGCAGCCACGCGTCGAGCCTATCGTCAATTTGCGTGCGTAACGCGCTGATCGTCTGGTCGAAGACGTGTTGCATGTCGGGCAAGGCAGTGGCCACGGTGACCTCCTGGGTCGGACTCTTAAAATCGTGACAGATCTTGTACATTATGTAGAGACATGTACAGGTCTGGCACTTTTAATGACCACATTCGTCAACATAAGGTCATCGAGCGAGGCGCTGCATGAACAACGAAATGATTGCGGGACGTAAGAACGATCATCTGGATATCGTGCTGGACCCTCATCGCGCTGGCTCAACGGTGAATGCGGGATATGACGCCCTGACATTCGAGCACTGCGCCTTGCCGGAACTGCGTCTGGACGATATCGACATCGGGGTGAGGCTTTTTGATCGGCGTTTGGCAGCGCCACTGCTGATCAGCTCGATGACGGGCGGCGCGGCGCGGGCCACGCAGATCAACCGCAACCTGGCCGAAGCCGCCGAAGCGCTGGGTATCGCGCTGGGTGTCGGCTCGCAGCGCATCGCGCTGGAAACAGGTGCCGATCAAGGACTTACGCGGCAGCTGCGCCAACTCGCTCCGAACATTGCGCTGCTGGCCAATCTCGGTGCCGCTCAGCTGGTGGCCGGTTATGGCCTGGAGCAGGCGCAGCGCGCGGTCGACATGATCGAGGCCGACGCCTTGATTATTCATTTCAATCCGTTACAGGAAGCCGTGCAACTGGGCGGCGACCGGGACTGGCGCGGCGTGCTGCGAGCGGTCGAAGCCCTGGCGACGCGCCTGCCGGTGCCGCTGGTGGCCAAGGAGGTCGGCGCGGGGATATCGCCGAGGGTGGCGCAGCAACTGCTTGATGCCGGGGTCGCGGTCATCGACGTCGCCGGGGCGGGGGGCACTAGCTGGGCGGCCGTCGAAGCCGAGCGACAGCCCGACCCCCAACAACGCGCCATCGCCCAGGCGTTCGCCGGCTGGGGCATTCCCAGCGCGCAGGCGATCGCCTCGGTGCGTCGGGCCTGCCCTGGGGCGCGTTTGATCGCCTCGGGCGGGATTCGTGACGGCATCGATGTCGCGAAGGCGATTCGCCTCGGCGCCGATCTGGTCGGTCAGGCCGCCGGCGTGCTGGATGCGGCGCTGCTCGGCCCCCAGGCGGTCATCGATCATTTCCAGGTGATGATCCAGCAACTTCGCATCGCCTGTTTCTGCACGGGGTCGGCTGATCTGGCGGCACTGACGCGAGCGCCGCTGTTGCCGGCCTTCGACCCGAATAGCCTCTGATGCGCGCGCTGCGCGGTGCCGCTGGTTGGACGGACGTTGCTCGATGATGCACTTCGCCGTGATTTCGCCGCCGTTTCTGAGCCATCTGCGCGCCATGGAAGCGATTGCCGGACAATTGCTCGCCCGTGGTCATCGAGTGGCCGTCGTGCAGCAGGCCGATGTTGCTGCGCTGCTGCGCGACCCTCGCCTGGGTTTTGCCCAGGTCGGCGCGGGCTCGCATCCGTCTGGCTCGCTCCAGGCGGTGATCCAGCGTGCCGCGCGCCCTGGCGGGCCATGGGGGATACGCCGGGTGATCGCCGATATGGCCGCGGCGACCGAAATGTTCTGCCGAGACGCGCCCGCCGTGCTGCGCGCCCTCGGTGCTGATTGCATCATCGCCGACCAGATGGAGCCGGCCGGTGGGCTTGTGGCGGATTACCTCGGGCTCCCGTTCGTGTCGGTCGCCTGCGCCTTGCCGGTCAATCGCGAAGCGCGGGTGCCGCTGCCGGTCATGCCCTGGCGCTATCGCCCGACGCCTTGGGGCGAGCAGCTGAACCTGCACAGCAGTGGTGTCTACGACCGGGCCATGCAAGCGCACGCCGCGGTCATCGCGCGCCATGCTGCGGCGTTCGGCCTGCCGCCTCGCCAGCGCCTCGATGAATGCCTGTCACCGTTGCTGCAACTGAGCCAGACGACCGCCGGTTTCGATTTTCCGCGTACCTCGCTCCCCGAGCATTTTCACGGCGTCGGCCCTCTGCGCTCGGCGCTGAGCGAGGAGCCGCCGATGGATATTCCGGTCGCGACCGGCCGGCCATTCGTCTTCGCCTCGCTGGGCACGTTGCAGGGCGATCGGTTCGGCCTGTTCCAGCGGATCGCCGGGGCCTGTCGCGAGCTGGATGTGCAATTGCTGATCGCCCATTGCGGTCGTCTCGATACCGCGCGAGCACGACGATTGCTCGAGGCCGGCGCCAGCTGGGTCACTGACTTCGCGCCGCAGCGTGCGGTGCTGGCGCGAGCGGATGCCGTGGTCACCCATGCCGGACTCAACACCGTACTCGACGCGCTGGAAGCCGGAGTGCCGAGTCTGGCGCTGCCCATCGCCTTCGATCAGCCCGGCGTTGCCGCACGGGTGGTGCATGCCGGTGTCGGTTTGAAGCTCGATCCGCGCTTGGCCGGTCGTCGCCGCATCGTGCAGGGGCTGCGACGCCTGCTGCGCGACCCTAGCTTTGCCCAGCGCGCCAAGGCATTGGGCGACGAGGTGCGCGCCGCTGGTGGTGCCCCGCTGGCGGCGCAGTTGATCGAGGCGGCGCTCGCAACGGCATCGCCCACCTTGCCGAGGGTCGAACATGGTTGATGCGGACCTGATACTGGTCGGCGGCGGTCTGGCCAACGGGCTGCTGGCCCTGCGTGTGCGCCAGGCGCGTCCGGATTTGCGGTTGCTGATCATCGAGCAGGGCGAAACCCTCGGCGGCAACCACACCTGGTCGTTTCACCAACATGATCTGACACCCGCCCAGCACGCCTGGCTGGCGCCCTTGGTGGAACATCGCTGGCCTGGCTACCAGGTTATTTTCCCGGACCTTCGACGCCGGCTGGGCAGTGGCTACGCCAGCCTGTTTTCCAATCGATTCCATCAGCTGCTGGTGTCCGAGCTGGCTGATGGCGTGCGCCTGAACACGACCGTTGCCCAGGTTGAGCCGCGACAGGTTCGACTGGGCTCGGGCGGGGTGTTGCGAGCCGGGGCGGTAATCGATGGGCGCGGCGTGCGCCGGACCGAGCAACTGGCGCTGGGCTTCCAGAAATTTCTCGGGCAGGAGCTGCGCCTGGACACGCCGCATGGCTTGCGGGAGCCGATCATCATGGACGCCAGTGTCGCGCAGCAGGATGGCTACCGATTCGTCTATGTGCTGCCGCTCAGCGCCGATACTCTGCTGATCGAGGACACCTATTACGCCGACGGCGATGCCGTTGCGCCGGACACCTTGCGGGGCAACATCCGGCGCTACGCCGAGGCGCACGGCTGGCGCATCGCCGAAACGCTGCGCGAGGAACAGGGCGTACTGCCCATCGTGCTGTCGGGCGACCTGCCGGCGTTCTGGGACGAGGTGCGTGGCGTACCGCAGACGGGCCTGTCGGCCGCGCTATTCCATCCCACCACCGGCTATTCCCTGCCGGACGCGGTGCGTCTGGCCGATCATCTGGTCGCGCTGGACCGCTGGGATGCCGACAGCCTGTTCGCGGCAATCCGTGATTACTCGATGCTGCAGTGGCGGCAGCGTGGGTTTTTCCGATTGCTCAATCGCATGCTGTTCATGGCCGGTCCGGCCGATCGCCGCTGGGCGGTCATGCAGCGCTTCTACCGTTTGCGCGAATCGCTGATCCAGCGCTTCTACGCAGCAGACCTGACCACCTGGGACCGCTTGCGCATCGTCTCGGGCAAACCTCCCGTGCCGGTGGGCGAAGCGCTTCGTGCGCTGGCAGCCGGCAATCTGCACCACAAGGACAAACGATGAACGAGGCAACTGGCGCTGTGAAACGGGCGGTGGTGATTGGGGCCGGCTTCGGCGGGCTGGCGCTGGCCATTCGGCTGCAGCGCGCCGGTATCCAGACCACGGTACTGGAGAAGCGCGACAAACCGGGCGGCCGTGCGTACGTCTATCACGATCAGGGCTTCACCTTCGACGCCGGGCCAACGGTCATCACCGATCCGCCCGCATTGGATGAACTGTTCACTGGCGCCGGCAAGCGCATGGCGGACTACGTCGAGCTGCTGCCGGTCAGCCCCTTTTATCGGCTGTGCTGGGAAGACGGCTACAGCTTCGACTACGTCAACGATCAGGCCGAGCTGGACAAGCAGATCCATGCGCTGAACCCGAAGGATGTCGCCGGCTACCAGCGCTTTCTCGCCTATTCCCGTGCGGTGTACGAGGAAGGTTACGTCAAGCTCGGCACGGTGCCTTTCCTGTCGTTCCGCAGCATGATCGGCGTCGCGCCGCAGCTGGCCAAACTGCAGGCCTGGCGCAACGTGTACAGCATGGTGTCGAGCTTCGTGGAGAACGAGCACCTGCGCCAGGCGCTGTCGTTCCATTCCCTGTTAGTCGGCGGCAATCCCTTCGAAACCTCATCGATCTATGCGTTGATCCACGCTCTGGAGCGACAGGGCGGCGTCTGGTTTCCACGCGGTGGCACCGGGGCGCTGGTGCAGGGGATGGTCAGGCTGTTCGAGGACCTGGGCGGCAAGCTGGAGCTGAATGCCGAGGTGGCGCGCATCGAGCTGGCCGGGGGCAAGGCGAGCGCGGTAATCACCGGCGATGGCCGTCGCTTCGACACCGATGCGGTGGCTTCGAATGCCGATGTGGTGAACACCTACAAGCAGCTGCTCGGCCATGAGCAACGCGGTCGTGACGAGGCCAAACGGCTCTCCGGCAAACGCTTCTCCATGTCCTTGTTCGTGATTCATTTCGGCCTCAAGCGTCGTCATGAGCATCTGCAGCACCACACGGTGTGCTTCGGGCCGCGCTACCGCGAGCTGATCGATGAGATCTTCAAGCGCGAGACCCTGGCCGATGACTTCTCCCTCTACCTGCATGCGCCCTGCGTCACCGACCCCTCGCTGGCGCCGGAAGGCTGTGCCAGTCATTACGTGCTGGCACCGGTGCCGCATCTGGGCACCGCGGATATCGACTGGGCGGAAGAGGGGCCCAAGTACCGCGATCGCATCTTCGAATACCTCGAGCGGCACTACATGCCCGGGCTGCGTGAGGATCTGGTGACCCACCGCATCTTCACGCCGTTCGATTTCCGCGACGAGCTCAATGCCCATTTGGGCTCGGCGTTCTCGCTGGAGCCGATCCTCACCCAGAGCGCCTGGTTCCGCACCCACAACCGCGATGACGTGATTCCCAACCTCTATATCGTCGGTGCCGGCACGCATCCCGGTGCCGGTGTGCCGGGTGTCGTGGGGTCGGCCAAGGCCACGGCCGGGCTGATGCTGGAGGACTTCATGTCGCAGGAGCGGGCCGGATGAACGATCAGGTCATCGACCAGTCGACGCAGGCGATCAACCTCGGCTCCAAGAGCTTTGCCGCGGCGGCCAAGCTGTTCGACGAACGCACGCGCCAGAGCGCGGTGATGCTCTACGCCTGGTGCCGGCACTGCGATGACGTGATCGATGGTCAGACGCTTGGACATGGGCAGGTCGAGGGCGACCGCTCCACCGGAGAGGCACGCCTGGCCGAGCTGGTGGACCTCACCGAGCGTGCCTACGCCGGCGAGCCGATGCGCGACCCGGCTTTCGCCGCCTTCCAACAGGTGATTCGGCGCCATCGGATTCCCAAGGCCCATCCGCTGGAGCATCTGGCGGGCTTCCGCATGGATGTGCAGGACTACTGTTACCAAACCCTCGACGACACGCTGCTGTACTGCTACCGCGTCGCTGGCGTGGTGGGCCTGATGATGGCAAAGGTCATGGGCGCCGAAGCGGAAGCGACGCTGGACCGGGCCTGCGATCTCGGGCTGGCATTCCAGCTCACCAATATCGCGCGCGACATTGTCGAGGACGCCGAGATCGGTCGCGTCTATCTGCCGGCTGAGTGGCTCGCGGAGGCGGGTGTCCCGGCTGACGAGGTCGCCTCTGCGCAGCATCGCGGGGCTCTGGCGACCCTGGCGGCGCGGCTGGTAGACCTGGCCGAACCTTACTATCAGTCGGCCTCGCAGGGCTTGCGCGATCTACCGCTGCGCTCGGCCTGGTCGATTGCCACGGCTCACGGTGTCTACCGGCAAATCGGCGTCGAGGTGAAAGCGCGCGGCGCAGCGGCCTGGGATGCGCGGGTGTCGACCAGCAAAGCGCAGAAGCTGCAGTTCCTCCTCGGCGGCGGCGTGCTGGCGCTGGCCTCGCGGCGGATGCAGGTCAGGCCGCGTCCTGACGATCTTTGGAATCGCCCTCGCTAGGTAGGGTCAACAAACCCTAATTCTTCTTGCGCAACGGCCCATCGTGCAGCTCGCGCAGCTGCTGCTTGAGCACCGGCAGCGGCGGCGCGTAGAGAAAGCCAAAGGACACGCAGCGCTCCTTGCCCTCGACCGCATGATGCAGGCGGTGCGCCTGGTACAGCCGCTTGAGATAACCGTTGCGCGGCACGTAGCGCAGCGGCCAGCGGTGATGCACCAGCCCGTCATGGGCGACAAAGTAGAGAAAGCCGTAGGCCGTCATCCCGGCGCCGATCCATTCCAGCGGGTGATAGCCGGCGGTGCCGAGGGCGATCAGCCCGATCGCGACGCCGGCGAACACCACGGCATACAGGTCGTTCTTTTCGAACCAACCCGTGCGCGGCTCATGGTGCGACCGGTGCCAGCCCCAGCCCCAGCCATGCATCACGTACTTGTGCGCCCACCAGGCGAACAGTTCCATGCCGGCCAGGGTGGCTAGAAATACCAGGGTGTTGGTCAGCACGGTCATGTCCGATCCGTTCGTCTGCAGGTCGCGCCAGTTTACGCGCTGCGTCGCCACAATGAACCTGGCTCCGACGCTTGGCGCGGCGCTCGTTGTCGCTTAACGGTTCCAGCCGGCCGCCAGCGCTTCGGTCAGCCGTGCCGCCGGAATCGGCTGGCATCCGCTGACGTTTTGCCCCGCCCAGAGCGGTGAAAAGTGATCGATGCCCTGGGGCTCGGCGGTGGCGCGCAGGCTGCCGATGGCATTGCCTGCCAGCGGAAACGCCGGCACGGCGCTGGGTCGGGCACCCAGTTCGCGCATGAGGCGATTGACGATGCCCCGCGCGGGCCGGCCGGAGAACAGGGTGGTCAATACGGTGTGCTCGGCATCCGGGCTCTGCAGGGCCTGGCGGTGCAATGGGCTGGCGCGGCTTTCGTCGCATAACAGGTACGCCGTGCCAACCTGCACCCCCGCTGCGCCAAGTGCCTGCGCGGCGGATACGCCGCGAGCATCGGCAATCCCACCGGCGGCGATCACCGGCACGTCCAACGCGGCGACGAGCTGCGGCAGCAAGGCGAAGGTGCCCAGCTGACCGTCGATGTCTTCGCTGAGAAACATGCCGCGATGCCCGCCGGCTTCGACGCCCTGGGCAATCACCGCATCGACGCCCTGCGCCTGCAGCCAGCGGCCTTCCTCAAGCGTCGTGGCGCTGGAAAGGATCTTCGCACCGGTCGCTTTGACCCGCTGTAGCAGGTCCGGCGCCGGCAGGCCGAAATGGAAGCTGACCACCGGCGGGCGATGGCGCTCCACCACCTCGGCCATCGCGGCATCGAACGGTTTGCGAGTCGCCCCGCTGGGGATGCTCGCCGGGTCGATTTCCAGCTCTTTCAGGTAGGGCGCCAGTAACGCCAGCCAGGCCTCGGTGCGTGCCGGGTCCTCGACAGGCGTTCGATGGCAGAAGAAGTTCAGGTTATAGGGTCTGCGCGTAAGTGCTGTGATGGCGCTCAGTTCGGCGTCGAGTGTTTCGGCGTTGAGCATGCCGGCGGGAATCGAGCCCAGCCCGCCGGCCTCGGATACCGCCGCCGCGAGCCGATGGTTCTGTGAGCCGGCCATCGGGGCCTGGATCACGGGCAAGCTGATCTCGAAAAGGGCGCGGATGTCCATCGGTACTCCTTGATCGGTTGGGCAGAGCTACAGACTGTAGCAGCCGTTTGTCGCGGATTTGCACACGAGGTTGCGCCGCGATTCGCCGGCCCCCTGCGAATCGCGGCGTCGCGCAGTTAGACTGTGCGCACTTCAGGAGTACCCGATGAACTACCGCCACGCTTTCCACGCCGGCAATCACGCCGACGTCTTCAAACACCTCGTATTGTCCCGTCTGTTCGCGATGCTGGCTCGCAAGGAGGCGCCGCTGGCCTATCTCGACAGCCATGCCGGCGTCGGCCTGTATGACCTCGCAGGCGATCAGGCCAGCCGCACCGGCGAATGGCTGCAGGGGATTGCACGCCTGTGGCAGGCAGAGGAGGTGCCGGCGATCGCGCAGGGGTATCTGGACGTGATCCGTGCGCTTAACCCGGACGGCACGCTGCGTTACTACCCCGGCTCACCCGAGCTGGCGCGTCGGCTGACGCGCCCGCAGGATCGCCTGCAGCTCAACGAGAAGCATCCGGAAGACGGCCGGCTACTCAAAGACAACATGGCCGGCGATCGCCGAGTCGCGGTGCATCTGGGCGAAGGCTGGCACGTGCCGCGCGCCTTGATGCCGACCGCCGAAAAGCGCGTCGTCCTGCTGATCGATCCGCCTTTCGAAAAGGCCGACGAGCTGAGCCGTTGCGTACAGGCCCTGGGTGAGGCGCTGGGGCGGATGCGTCAGACCATCGGCGTGATCTGGTATCCGATCAAGGATGAGCGTCAGCTCAAGCGGTTCTATCAGGACCTGTCGCGCAGCGGCGCACCCAAGCTGCTGCGCGCCGAGCTGTTCGTCCACCCCACCGGCGAGGCCCTGCGCCTGAACGGCTCGGGTCTTGCCATCAGCAATCCGCCGTGGGGGCTTGAGGAGGAACTGCGCGAGCTGCTGCCCTGGCTGGCCAGGCTGCTGGGCCAGAGCGAGGGCGGCTGGCGGTTGGATTGGTTGGTGGAAGAGAAGTAACGACTGAGTGACGCCTTTGGTGGATCGGTGAAGCGTGATCCACCCTACGTGGCGTGGCCGGTGCAGACTGTCCTATCGCCAGCAGCCTTCAGCGCTAGAAAAGCTTCAGCGGCTCTTCCTGCAGGGCCGACATCTGTTCACGGAGGATCAGCACCTGATCGCCCCAGTAGCGTTCGGTGCCGAACCAGGGAAAGCTCATCGGGAAGGCCGGGTCATCCCAGCGGCGGGCCAGCCAGGCGCTGTAATGCATCAGGCGCAACGCGCGCAGGGCTTCGATCAGCGGCAGTTCGCGCGGGGCGAAGTCGTGGAATTCGCTGTAGCCATCCACCAGTTCGGACAACTGCCCGAGCCGCTCATGACGTTCACCGGCCAGCATCATCCAGATGTCCTGTACCGACGGGCCCATACGGCAGTCGTCCAGATCGACCAGGTGAAACGCATCGTCACGGGCAAGGATGTTGCCGGGATGGCAGTCGCCATGCAGGCGGATCGTCTGGAAATCGGTGCGGGCGAAGACGTCATCGACGCGCTTGAGCAGGTCGCGCGCCACCGACTCATACGCGGGGAGCAGGCTCCTGGGCACGAAGCCGCCTTCGAGCAGCGTCGCCAGCGATTGGTGGCCAAAATGCTGGGCATCAAGCGTTTCGCGATGCTCGAACGGACGGCTGGCGCTGACCGCGTGCATGCGACCCAGGAGCTGGCCGAGGCGGTAAAGCTGATCCAGATTGCCCGGCTCCGGCGCGCGACCACCACGGCGGGGAAAAAGCGCGAAGCGAAAACCGGCATGTTCGAACAGGGTCTTGCCATCGCGCTCGACTGGCGCCACGACCGGGATTTCGTGATCGGCCAACTCCTTGGAGAACTGGTGCTCTTCGAGAATGGATTCGTTGCTCCAGCGACCCGGGCGATAGAACTTCGCCACGATCGGGGTTTCGTCCTCGATGCCCACCTGGTAGACGCGGTTTTCGTAGCTGTTCAAAGCCAGCACGCGGGCGTCGCTGAGGAAGCCGATACTTTCCACCGCATCGAGCACAAGGTCAGGTGTCAGTGTGTCGAAGGGGTGGCTCATGGTCGGCTCCGTGGACGGGTCGCCAGTGTATTGCACTGGGGCGTTTACACAACCGCAGGTCGTGGCTAGTCGCCGGGCTTGGGGGTACGCGCCAGGCAATAGACATCCACGCGCGCGGCGCCGGCCCGCTTGAGCAAACGCGCCAGGGCTTCGGCGGTGGCGCCGGTGGTGAGCACGTCGTCGATGATCGCCAGGTGCCGTCCGGTCAGCGGCCGCTCGCATGTCAGGGCGAACGCCAGACGCAGGTTTTTGCGCCGGCTCGCCGCGTCGAGCGCCTGCTGTGATTGGGTCTCCTGGACCCGCTGTAGGAGCGTTGCGTCGACCGGGATGGCCAATGCCGAACTCAGCCAGTCGGCAAGCATCTGCGCCTGGTTGAAGCCGCGCTGGCGCAGCCGTCGGCGTGCCAGTGGCACCGGTACCAGCGCGTCGGGACGGGGCAGGCCTTCGTCGAACGCGTGCCGCAAATGGTGCGACAGCTGCTCGGCCAACAGTCGGCCGAGCGGCCATTGCGCTTGATACTTGAAGCGGCTGATGAGGGCGTCTACGGGAAAGGCGAAGCGCCACGGGACGGTAACTTGACCGAATGCGGGCGGCCGCTTCAGACATTCGCCACAGATCAGGCCGGCCGCCGGCAATGGCAGGGCGCACAGGCCGCAATGCTCGCGCAGCCAGGGCAGTTCGGCTTCGCAAGCCGCGCAAATCGATTGCCCTGTTTCGCAGCGCTCATCACAGAGCGAACAGCGGTGTTCAATATTTAGCCAGTTGTAAACCATGAGTCCTTTCCTGGTTGACAGCGTCTCGCGCTTGGCTAACCATTTCGCATCCGTGCCAGGCCGCCGAGCCGCTACTAATTACAAGGATTGCTTATGAGCGCCACCACCGCTTCCGTTACCCGTCACGACTGGAGCCTCGCCGAGGTTAAGGCGCTCTTCGAACAACCTTTCAATGACCTGATCTTCCAGGCTCAAGGCGTGCACCGCCAGCACTTCGATGCCAACCGCGTTCAGGTTTCGACATTGCTGTCGATCAAAACCGGCGCCTGCCCCGAAGATTGCAAATACTGTCCGCAATCAGGCCACTACAACACCGGCCTCGATAAAGAAAAGCTGATGGAAGTGCAGAAGGTGCTCGATGCGGCTGCCGAAGCCAAGGCCATCGGCTCGACGCGCTTCTGCATGGGCGCCGCCTGGAAACACCCGTCCGCCAAGGACATGCCGTACGTCCTGAAGATGGTCGAGGGCGTGAAAGCCATGGGATTGGAAACCTGCATGACGCTCGGCAAGCTCGATCAGGAGCAGACCAAGGCGCTGGCCGCTGCAGGCCTGGATTACTACAACCACAACCTCGATACCTCGCCGGAGTTCTACGGCAACATCATCACCACCCGCACCTACGCCGACCGTCTGGAGACGCTGAGCTACGTCCGCGATGCAGGGATGAAGATCTGCTCCGGTGGCATCCTCGGCATGGGCGAGTCGCTGAACGACCGCGCCGGCCTGCTGATTCAGCTGGCCAACCTGCCCGAGCACCCGGAGTCGGTGCCGATCAACATGCTGGTCAAGGTCAAGGGCACGCCGCTGGCTGACGAGCAGGACGTCGATCCCTTCGACTTCATCCGCATGCTCGCCGTGGCGCGGATCATGATGCCCAAGTCCCACGTTCGCCTGTCCGCCGGGCGCGAGCAGATGAACGAGCAGATGCAGGCCCTGGCCTTCCTCGCCGGTGCCAACTCGATCTTCTATGGCGAGAAGCTGCTGACCACTGGCAACCCGCAAGCTGACAAGGACATGCTGCTGTTCAAGCGCCTGGGCATCCAGCCCGAAGCGCGCGAAGAGCATGACGACGAAGTGCACCAGGCCGCTATCGAGCAGGCGCTGGTCGAGCAGCGCGACAGCAAGCTGTTCTACGACGCCGCCGTGTAAACACGGACCTGGAAGCCCGAAGCCGGAAGCTTGAAGCGATTCGGCGTTGCTTCCAGCTTCTGGCTTCCCGCTTCGAGCTTGCCTATGTCCTTCGATCTTTCCGCCCGCCTCGCCGCGCGCCGCGCCGAACACCTTTACCGCCAGCGGCCGCTGCTCGAGGCGCCGCAAGGCCCCGAGGTGCTTGTCGACGGCAGGCCGCTGCTGCAGTTCTGCTCCAACGACTACCTTGGCCTGGCCAGTCACCCCGACGTGATCCGCGCCATGCAGCAAGGCGCCGAACGCTGGGGCGTGGGGGGCGGCGCCTCGCACCTGGTCATCGGCCACAGCACGCCGCATCACCAGCTCGAAGAGGCCTTGGCCGCGTTCACCGGCCGGCCGCGAGCCTTGTTGTTCTCCACCGGCTATATGGCCAATCTGGCCGCCGTCACGGCGCTGGTGGGACAGGGCGATACGGTGCTCGAAGACCGCATCAACCACGCTTCGCTGCTCGACGCCGGCCTGCTCAGCGGTGCGCGCTTCTCCCGTTACCTGCACAACGATGCGGACAGCCTGGCCAAGCGCCTGGACAAGGCGACCGGCAATACCCTGGTCGTCACCGACGGCGTATTCAGCATGGATGGCGACCTGGCCGACCTGCCGACGCTGTGCGCCACCGCAAACGCCCGAGGCGCCTGGGTCATGGTCGATGACGCCCATGGCTTCGGTCCGTTGGGCAAAACCGGCGGCGGCATCGTCGAGCATTTCGGGCTGGGGATGGCTGAGGTGCCGGTGCTGGTCGGCACGCTCGGCAAGGCCTTCGGCACCGCTGGCGCCTTCGTCGCGGGCAGCGAGGAGCTGATCGAGACCTTGATCCAGTTCGCCCGGCCGTACATCTATACGACCAGCCAGCCACCGGCGGTTGCCTGCGCCACCCTTAAAAGCCTAGAGCTGCTGCGCACCGAGGGCTGGCGCCGAGATCATCTGAATAAACTGATCGCGCGCTTCCGTCAGGGCGCGGCCGAGATCGGCCTGACGCTCATGGACAGCCCGACGCCCATCCAGCCGATTCTCGTCGGCAGCAGCGAGCGCGCCCTGGCGCTGTCTGCGGCGCTGCGTGAGCGCGGCATCCTGGTCGGCGCGATTCGCCCGCCTACGGTGCCAGCCGGCAGTGCGCGGTTGCGGGTAACCTTCAGCGCGTCGCATAGCGAAGCCCAGGTGGAACAACTGCTGGATATCCTGGCCGAATGCTGGAATCGATTGGCCGAGGAGCCTGAAGCGGATGCGTGATCAGCTGATTTTGCTGCCCGGATGGGCGTTTGGCCCGGCGGCGTTGCAGCCTTTGTGCGAGGCGCTCACCGAGCTTGCGCCGGCGCTCGACGTCATCATCGAACCCTTGCCCGAGCTGGCCGAGGCCGACGCTTGGCTCGACGCGCTGGACCGTCGTCTGCCCCGCGACAGCTGGCTGGCCGGCTGGTCGCTGGGCGGCATGCTGGCCGCCCAGCTCGCCGCGCGACGTCTGGACAGTTGCCGAGGGCTGATCACCCTGGCCAGCAATCCCTGCTTCCGTGCCCGGCCACAGTGGCCGGAGGGCATGGCGCCGGATATTTTCGATGCGTTTCATGAGGCGTTCAGGCTCGATCCGGAGGAGACCCTGAAGCGCTTCCGCTCGCTGTGCAGTCGTGGTGCCTACGATCCGCGAACGCTGGCCAGACAGCTGCAGGTCAGCCTTGCCGACCTGCCGTCGCCGGTGCTGGACGCCGGCCTGCAGTTGCTGGCCGAACTGGACGGACGCGCTGCACTGCATGGCTATTTCGGCCCGCAGCTGCATCTGTTCGCCGGGAACGATGCCTTGGTCCCGGCGACGGCCTGCGCCGCGCTGCAGCGTTGGATGCCGGGCATTCTGGCCGAGCTGGTGCCGGGCGCCAGTCACGGTCTTCCGCTGGAGCGAGCCGACGATGTGGCGGCAAGGATCGCAGCATTCATCAAAGGCGACGACTCATGAACGAAGTGGCCGCGGCAATGGCGCCTGAAGAAGAACACGGCCTGCCTGACAAGCGTCAGGTAGCGGCGTCGTTTTCCCGCGCGGCCGCCAGTTACGATGCCGTGGCCGAATTGCAGCGCACGGTCGGCTCTGCGCTGATCGAGCGGCTGCCGCGAACCCTGATGCCCGCGCGCTGGCTGGATCTGGGCAGCGGTACCGGTCATTTCTCTCGCATCCTGGCGAGCCGATTTCCCGCCGGGGAAGGCGTTGCGCTGGACATCGCCGAAGGCATGCTGCGCCATGCCCGACCTCAGGGTGGGGCGAGCGCGTTCATCGCTGGCGACGCCGAATGCCTGCCGCTGCGTGAGGCGTCGGTGGATCTGGTCTTTTCCAGCCTGGCGCTGCAGTGGTGCGAGGAGTTCTCCAGCGTGCTGAGCGAGGCGAAGCGGGTGCTGCGCCCGGGTGGTGTGTTCGCCTTCAGCAGTCTGTGCAGTGGCACCTTGCAGGAGCTGCGCGACAGCTGGCAGGCGGTGGACGGTTTTGCCCATGTGAATCGCTTTCGCCCCCTGAGCGCCTACCAACAGCATTGCGCCGCGAGCGGGTTGCGAGTGGAGCGGCTGGAGGTCGAACCCGAGGTGCTGCATTTCGCCGAGCTGCGGCAGCTGACCAGCGAGCTCAAGGCGCTTGGCGCGCACAATCTGAACCCAGGCCGTCCGGGTGGGCTTACCGGTCGCGCACGAATTCGCGCACTGATCGATGCCTACGAGCGGTTCCGGACGCCGAGCGGGCTTCCGGCGACCTATCAGGTGGTGTACGGCGTGTTGCGCAAGGAGCTGACATGACCGCTGCGTATTTCGTCACCGGCACGGACACCGAGGTCGGCAAGACCACCATTGCTGCAGGGCTTCTGCATGCCGCGCGTCTGGCTGGGCTCAGTACGGCGGCGGCGAAGCCAGTGGCATCCGGTTGCGACGTCACAGCCGAGGGCCTGCGCAACAGTGACGCGCTGGCACTGCTCGGCGAATGCACGCTGCCGCTGCGCTATCAGCAGGTCAACCCGATCGCCTTCGAGCCGGCGATCGCACCGCATCTGGCCGCCCGCGAAGCAGGTGTCGAATTGACGGTCGCGGCGCTGGCCGAGCCGGTTCGCCAGGTGCTGGCATTGCAGGCTCAATTCAGCCTGGTGGAGGGCGCAGGTGGCTGGCGCGTGCCGCTGGCGGGACGCGAGGCGCTATCGGACCTCGCGATCGAGCTTGGTCTGCCCGTCATTCTGGTGGTTGGGGTACGTCTTGGCTGTATCAACCATGCCCTGCTCAGCGCCGAGGCCATCGAGCGCGACGGGCTCGAGCTGGCGGGCTGGGTCGCCAATATCGTCGATCCTGCCACCTCGCGCCTGCAGGAAAACCTTGCCACGCTGGATGAGCGGCTCGAAGTTCCCTGCCTCGGGCGAGTGCCACGTCTGCCGGTGGCAAGCCCGGCCGAGATCGCCCGCTATCTAGACCTGGCGGCACTCAAGGCTTGAAGACGGCCCGCGTGTCCTCAGCGGACTTGTACCGGGCACGGTTCAGATCCATCCGGTGCACCAGCAGCGCCTGTATATAGCGATATGCGAGTGGCATCAGCGCAGCGGCTCTGCTTCAATGATGGCCAAGTGACTTTGCGAGAGTGCAACCATGCAAATCAACAGTCTTCTGGCTGCCGGGCTTGGCGCGTATCAGGCCGGGCAGCAACGTGTTGAGCAAGCCGGCGCTGCCGTCGCAGAGCTCACCCTGCCCGCTGCCGAAACCTCACAGGCGGTGGCCGATACCGTCAAGCTGACCGAGCAGCTCGTGGAAATGAAAGTGGGCGAGCATCAAGCCAATGTCGGTGCTCGGCTCCTGCAGTCGGCCGACGAAGTCCTCGGCACGCTGATCAACACCAAAGCCTGACTGTTTTCGGTCGGCCGCTCTGGCCGGCCGCCTCGCCCGGTTCGGGCGCACCAATCCTGCCTATAGTTATTTCAGATGCCGACGAATGGCGTCCTGGTCGCTGCTTGACATCGTCCAGGCCTAAACGTATGTTTCAAACGCCTGTTTGACCTGCCGGGGTAACGCCGGATGGTCCAATCGAAATCAAGCGTGGCTGACCTGCCAGTCACCTGAATCAAGAACCCACCGCTGAGGTTTACGCTATGCCTGACTACAAGGCCCCCTTGCGCGATATCCGCTTTGTACGTGACGAACTGCTCGGCTACGAAGCGCACTACCAAAGCCTTCCGGGTTGTGAGGACGCCACTCCGGACATGGTCAACGCCATTCTCGATGAAGGCGCCAAGTTCTGTGAGCAGGTGATTGCTCCCCTCAACCGCGTAGGCGATACCGAAGGCTGCACCTGGAGCGAAAGCGGTGTGAAGACGCCGACCGGCTTCAAAGAGGCTTATCAGCAATTCGTCGAAGGCGGCTGGCCGAGCCTGGCCCATGACGTCGAGCATGGCGGCCAGGGCCTGCCGGAATCGCTGGGCATGGCCATCAGCGAAATGGTCGGCGAAGCCAACTGGTCCTGGGGTATGTACCCGGGCCTGTCCCACGGCGCGATGAACACCCTGCACGAGCACGGTACCGCCGAGCAGCAGCAGACCTACCTGACCAAGCTGGTGTCCGGCGAGTGGACCGGTACCATGTGCCTGACCGAACCGCATTGCGGCACCGACCTGGGCATGCTGCGCACCAAGGCCGAGCCGCAGGCCGACGGCAGCTACAAGGTCTCGGGTACCAAGATCTTCATTTCCGCTGGCGAACACGACATGGCCGACAACATCGTCCATATCGTGCTGGCTCGCCTGCCCGATGCACCGCAGGGCACCAAGGGCATTTCGCTGTTCATCGTGCCGAAGTTCCTGCCGAACGCCGAAGGCGGCGTGGGCGAGCGCAACGGTGTCTCTTGTGGCTCCATCGAGCACAAGATGGGCATCCACGGCAACGCCACCTGCGTGATGAACTTCGACAGCGCCACCGGCTTCCTGATCGGCCCGCCGAACAAGGGCCTGAACTGCATGTTCACCTTCATGAACACGGCGCGTCTGGGTACTGCTCTGCAGGGCCTGGCCCATGCCGAGATCGGTTTCCAGGGTGGCATCAAGTACGCGCGTGAGCGTCTGCAGATGCGCTCGCTGACCGGTCCGAAAGCGCCGGAAAAGGCCGCGGATCCGATTATCGTGCATCCGGACGTGCGCCGCATGCTGCTGACCATGAAGGCCTTCGCCGAAGGCAACCGCGCAATGCTCTACTTCGCTGCCAAGCAGGTCGATATCGTCCAGCGCAGCCAGGACGAAGAGCAGCGCAAGGCCGCTGACGCGATGCTGGCTTTCCTCACCCCGATCGCCAAGGCGTTCATGACCGAAGTCGGCTTCGAAGCGGCCAACCACGGCGTGCAGATCTACGGCGGCCATGGCTTCATCGCCGAGTGGGGCATGGAGCAGAACGTTCGCGACAGCCGCATCTCCTGCCTGTACGAAGGCACCACCGGCATCCAGGCGCTCGACCTGCTGGGCCGCAAGGTGTTGATGACCCAGGGCGAGGCACTCAAGGGCTTCACCAAGGTCGTGCACAAGTTCTGCCAGGCCAACGAAGGCAACGAGGCGGTCAAGCAGTTCGTCGAGCCGCTGGCCAAACTCAACAAGGAGTGGGGCGATCTGACCATGAAGGTCGGCATGGCCGCGATGAAGAACCGCGAGGAAGTCGGTGCCGCTTCGGTGGATTATCTGATGTATTGCGGTTACGCCTGCCTGGCTTATTTCTGGGCCGACATGGCGCGCCTGGCGTCCGAGAAGATTGCCGCTGGCGAAGACGCAGACGGTTTCTACACCGCCAAGGTGCAGACCGCACGCTTCTACTTCCAGCGCATCCTGCCGCGTACCCGTACGCACGTCGAGGCCATGCTGTCCGGTGCGGACAACCTGATGGACATGGACGAAGCGCACTTCGAACTGGCCTACTAAGGCTCAGCGCAACCAGAGAAACCGCTGCTTCGGCAGCGGTTTTTTTTCGCCCCGACCTCGGCCCGTTGATCACTTTTTGTTCCGGTGGGGTGATATAAGCCAGTCAATGCAGGCAAAATGCCTTCAATCTTCAAGCGCTCGAACACCGGAGTCGCCTTGCCTCGTTTGAGCCCTGCATGCTTCAGCCATTTCTACGTCCCTCTGGCATTGGTTGCCGGTGGGCTGGCGGCTGCCCGGCAGCCGAGCCTGAACGAGTTCTTCACGTCGCTGTTCAACGTGCTGCCGACGGTCCTGCTGTTGCTCGGCGGGGCCTTCTGCATTGCCTATGCGCGGATTCGCGAGACCTGCCTGCTGGCGGTCATCTACCTGAACTATTTCCTGCTCGACACCCAAGTCGATCACTACCGTCTCACCGGCGCGCTGCTGCCCGACGCTGCGCTGACCTTTCACCTGTGCAGCCTGCTCCTGCCGTCGCTGTATGGACTGTTTGCGCTGTGGCATGAGCGCACGCACCTGCTGCAGGACGGGCTGGCGCGGGTGGCGGTGATGATCGCCGTGGTCGTACCGGCCTTCGCATTGGCCCGCCGGTTTCCGGAGGCGATGCTCAACTGGCTGGCTGAGGTTCGCTGGCCTTCGTTGCAGGCGGACTGGTTGCAATTGATCCAACTGGCCTATCCGGTGTTCCTGCTGGCGCTGCTGGGCCTGCTGCTCCAGTACCTGCGTCGGGCCCGACCCGTGCATGCGGCTCAGCTTGTGGCGCTGGTCGGCCTGCTGTTGATGCTGCCGCAGGTGTTCAGCCGTCCGGGCGCACTCAATGTGTTGAGCAGCCTGATGATGCTGACATTGGTCGTTGCAGTTGCGCAGGAGGCCTACCAGATGGCGTTTCGCGACGAACTGACCGGCTTGCCCGGGCGCCGCGCGCTGAACGAGCGGCTGCAACGCCTGGGCCGGCAGTACGTGATTGCGATGGCGGACGTCGACCGCTTCAAGGCGTTCAACGATACCCACGGGCACGATGTCGGCGACGAGGTGCTGCGGCTGGTTGCCAGTCGCCTGCGCAAGGTGGGTGGCGGTGGGCGCGCCTATCGTTATGGCGGTGAGGAGTTCGCGTTGGTGTTTCCCGGCAGCGACCTGGCGCATTGCCTACCGCATCTGGAGGCCGTTCGCCGGGCGGTGGAGACGTATCCGCTACATCTACGCGACAAGACCAGCCGGCCCAAGGATGCCGAGCAAGGTCGGCAGCGTCGTGGTGCCAGCGCGACGATGACGGTTTCTGTGACCATCAGCATCGGGGTGGCGGAGCGAACGCTGGCGCAGCGCAGCCCGGAGGAGGTCATCAAACAGGCCGATCAGGCGCTCTACAGCGCCAAGGGGGCGGGCCGCAACTGCGTTCGCTCGCACGGCGACAATCGGCGTGGCGCGGTGCGCACGGCCAAGCGCAGCGGCGCTAACGTCTGACGGTTATGGCGCCGCATTCAGCGCTTGCAATGTAATGGCGAGCAGGGCGATCAGCCAGTAGCGTGCCCGGCACAACGGTGCTGGTGCCGTACTGGAGAACGTTATGCCCGCTTACAAGGCTCCCCTGCGCGACATGCGCTTCCTGATCGATGAGGTCTTCGACTTCCATGGCAGTTACGCCGCCAACGGTGCCGAGGAGGCGACGCCGGATATGGTCAGCGCAATCCTCGAAGAAGGCGCCAAGTTCTGCGAACAGGTGCTTGCACCGCTGAACCGCACTGGCGACGAAGAAGGTTGTCACTTCGACAGCGGCGTGGTGACCACGCCCAAGGGCTTCAAGGAAGCCTTCGCACAGTATGCCGCCGGCGGATGGATGGGACTGGCTTCGGATCCGGCGTACGGTGGCCAGGGTCTGCCGCACTCGCTGGGCCTGGTGATTGGGGAAATGGTTGGCTCGGCCAATACCTCGTTTGGCATGTATCCGGGACTGACCCACGGCGCGATGGCGGCGATCGGTGCCCACGGCACCGAGGCGCAGAAACAGGCCTACCTGGCCCGGATGACGGAGGGTCGCTGGACCGGCACCATGTGCCTGACCGAGCCGCATTGCGGCACCGACCTGGGCATCATCAAGACCCGCGCCGTGCCGCAGGCCGATGGCAGCTACGCGATCAGCGGTACCAAGATCTTCATCTCCGCTGGCGAGCACGACATGAGCGAGAACATCGTGCACCTGGTGCTGGCCAAGCTGCCCGACGCACCCGCCGGTACCAAGGGCATCTCGCTGTTTATCGTGCCGAAGTTCTTACCAGCAGAGGGCCTGCCTGATGCCTCTGGTGAGGCGGGCGAGCGCAATGGCGTCGCCTGCGGCTCCATCGAGCACAAGATGGGAATCAAGGCGTCGGCCACCTGCGTCATCAACTTCGATGCCGCTACCGGATTCCTCATCGGCGAGGCGAACAAAGGCCTCAACTGCATGTTCACCATGATGAACCACGCCCGCCTGGGGACCGGTATGCAGGGGCTGTGCAACGGCGAGGCGAGCTTTCAGGGGGCGATTCAGTACGCCAACGAGCGGCTGCAGATGCGTGCGCTGACCGGCGCAAAGTATCCCGACAAACCGGCCGACCCGATCATCGTTCACCCGGATGTCCGGCGCATGCTGCTGACGATGAAGGCGTTCAACGAAGGCAACCGGGCGCTGGCCTATTTCACCGCACAGCTGCTCGATCAGATCCACAGTCCGGATGCCGGCAAGCGCAAGGAGGCCGAAGACCTGCTCGCGTTCCTGACACCCATCTGCAAGGCCTTCATGACCGACACGGGACTGGAGGTGACCAACCTCGGCATGCAGGTGTTCGGCGGTCACGGCTATATTCGCGAATGGGGCATGGAGCAACTGGTGCGTGATTGCCGTATCGCCCCGATCTACGAGGGCACCAACGGCATCCAGGCGCTCGACCTGCTGGGCCGCAAGGTGCTCGGCAGCCAGGGCAAACTGATGCTCGGCTTCACCAAGCGGGTGCACAAGTTCTGCGAGGCCAACGCTGATCACCCGCAGCTTCAGCAGTACGTGGAGCAGTTGGCGGGGCTCAACCGTGACCTGGGTGAGATCACCAAGGGCGTCGGCATGGCGGCGATGAAAAACCCGGACGAGGTGGGCGCCGCGTCGGTCGACTACCTGATGTACTGCGGTTACCTGATCCTCGGTTACTTCTGGTTGCGCATGGCTGTGGTAGCGCAGAGCCGTCTCGAGCAGGCGGGCAATGATGCGGCTTTCTACCAGTCGAAGCTCGTTACGGCCGAGTTCTACTTCTCGCGGCTACTGCCTCGTACTGCGGCGCACCGCGCGGCGATCGAGGCGGGGAGTGCGAGCCTGATGAAGCTGGCCGCCGATCAGTTCGCATTCTGAACCCTCCGGCAGGACAACTAGCCCGCGCTTGCGCGGGCTTTTTTATCTGCAGCCCCATGACGTTTCGCTACTGTCCGTTCGGTGGGCAGGGTTGCCCTTCGTGTCCGAACGCAGGGTCCGGATGAGAACCAATTGGTCATTTTAAGACGCTTCGGGCGCTGATCAGTCTTCAGTTAGACTCGCGAAACAGCTGCGGCCAACCGGCCGGGTGACATGTTCTGCGAGGTCTTTTCGATGGCTGACTACAAAGCACCGCTGCGCGATATGCGTTTCGTACTGAACGAAGTTTTCGATGCCCCGACGCTCTGGCAGACCTTGCCAGCGCTAGCGGAAGTCGTCGATGCAGAAACGGCCGAGGCGATTCTCGAGGAGGCAGGCAAGATCACCGCTAACACCATCGCCCCGCTCAATCGCAGTGGCGATGAAGAAGGCTGCCATTGGGCTGATGGTGCGGTCAGCACGCCGGCCGGTTATCCCGAGGCCTACCGGCTCTACGCCGAAGGCGGCTGGGTCGGCGTCGGCGGCGATCCGGCCTACGGCGGCATGGGCATGCCCAAGGTTATCTCTGCGCAGGTCGAAGAGATGATGAACTCCGCCAGCCTGGCCTTCGGTCTGTACCCGATGCTGACGTCCGGCGCCTGCCTGTCGATCTACGCCCACGCCAGCGAAGCGCTGAAGCAAAAGTACCTGCCGAACATGTATGCCGGTGTCTGGTCTGGTTCGATGTGCCTGACCGAGCCCCATGCCGGCACTGACCTGGGCATCATCCGCACCAAGGCCGAGCCGCAGGCCGACGGTTCCTACAAGGTCAGCGGTACCAAGATCTTCATCACCGGCGGCGAGCACGACCTCACCGATAACATCATTCATCTGGTGCTGGCCAAACTGCCTGACGCGCCGGCTGGTTCGCGTGGTATCTCGTTGTTCCTGGTGCCCAAGGTGATGGTCAACGAGGACGGCAGCCTGGGCGAGCGCAACAGCCTGAGCTGCGGCTCGATCGAGCACAAGATGGGCATTCAGGCCTCGGCCACCTGCGTCATGAACTTCGACGGTGCCACTGGCTGGATGGTCGGCGAGCCGAACAAGGGGCTGGCCGCCATGTTCACCATGATGAACTACGAGCGTCTGGGGGTCGGTATCCAGGGGCTTTCCACGGGCGAGCGGTCCTACCAGAGCGCCATCGAGTATGCGCGTGAACGCATCCAGAGCCGCGCCCCGACGGGCCCGGTCGCCAAGGAGAAAGCCGCCGACCCGATCATCGTGCACCCCGATGTGCGTCGTATGCTGCTGACGATGAAGGCCCTGAACGAAGGCGGTCGTGCCTTCTCCAGCTACGTTGCCCTGCAACTGGATATCGCCAAGTTCAGCGACGATGCCGAAGCCCGCCAGCGCGCCGAAGCTCAGGTCGCGCTGCTGACGCCGGTTGCCAAGGCCTTCCTGACCGATATGGGCCTGGAAACCACCGTTCATGGCCAGCAGATCTTCGGCGGTCACGGCTTTATCCGCGAATGGGGTCAGGAGCAGCTGGTGCGCGACTGCCGCATCACGCAGATCTACGAAGGCACCAATGGCATCCAGGCACTCGACCTGCTTGGCCGCAAAGTGGTCGGTAGCGGCGGCGAACTGTACCGGGCGTTTGCCGATGAGATCAGGGGCTTCTGCAGCACCGCAGGGGCGGAGCTGGACGAGTTCGCCGTCCCGCTGCGGGCTGCCTTGGAGAATCTCGACGCGCTCACCGCGTTCGTGCTCGACAGCGCCCAGCGCAATCCCAACGAGATTGGTGCGGCCTCGGTCGAGTATCTGCACGTGTTTGGCTACACCGCCTATGCCTACATGTGGGCGCGGATGGCAGCGGTCGCGCTGGGCAAACAGGGAGAGGACGATTTCTACGCCAGCAAGCTGGGCACGGCGCGTTTCTATTTCGCTCGATTGCTGCCGCGCATCCATTCGCTCAGCGCTACGGTCAAGGCCGGCGCCGAGTCGTTGTATCTGCTGGACGCCGAGCAGTTCTAAGGACTTAAGCTGTAGCGGCACAATGAAATTAATTCGCCATGTCCGGGAACAATGGGCCAGCATCCCAGTCATAAGCCGGCATCATGTAGTCAATGGCTTACAAGCGGGGCCAAGGATCGGCTTCCTTGTAAGTCATTGCTTACAAATCGTAGTGCAAAACTGCCACTACAGGTCTTACCGGCCCGGCGGTAGTCTTTGCGCTTGGACGCTGCGTATGGAAGCGCGACAGCACAAAATACGGAAGCGTAGCGGAACGACGCCAGGAAGGCGCAAGTCACGGATGTCAGGATGCAGTCTGCAAAGGCCCCGCTTCGGCGGGGTTTTCTTTTGCCTGGGTTTCGGCCGCTACCGGTTCTGACGGTGCGTATCAATCGTGCCGGCTTAGTCGTCCAGTCGTCAGGCCGGCATACAGACGCCGGTGCCGCCCAGCCCGCAATAGCCCCCGGGATTCTTCGCCAGGTATTGCTGGTGATAGGCCTCCGCGTAATAGAACGTCGGAGCTTCGGCGATTTCGGTGGTGATGCTCCCAAGCCCATGCTTGTCCAGCTCGGCCTGAAAACGCAGCGCGCTGTTGCGTGCGGCTTCCAGTTGGGTGGTATCGAGGCAGTAGATGGCCGAGCGGTACTGGGTACCGATGTCGTTGCCTTGCCGCATGCCCTGGGTCGGGTTGTGCGCCTCCCAGAACAACCGCAGTAGAGCCTCGTAGGTGATCTGCTGGGGATCGAAGACCACCAGTACCGCTTCGGTGTGCCCGGTAAGGCCGGAGCACACTTCCTCGTAGCTCGGGTTCGGTGTATGGCCTCCCGCGTAACCTACCGCGGTGGTCCAGACGCCGGGCTGCTGCCAAAAGCGCCGCTCGGCCCCCCAGAAGCAGCCCATGGCGAATATCGCCTGGCGCAAGTGAGCCGGAAACGGTGGTTGCAGTGGGTTGCCATTGACGAAATGGGCGTCTGGAACCGGAACGGAGGTGGCGCGCCCGGGGAGCGCCTGGCCGGCATCGGGGAGCGCCTGTTTGTGGACGAGAATTTGCGAACGCAGGGTCATGGTGTCCTCGAGCCTGATAGTCGGATGGCCTGGGCAGCCTAGGCTACCAAACGGCACGACCAACGCGCCGTCGGCCAAACGGTACACCTGATGAAAGGCTCAAAGCCAGTGCGGATAGCGGCGCAAAGAGTTGATCAGTTGGCCGCCGGGGATGGGCTTGTCGAACAGGTAGCCTTGACCGATATCGCAGCGCTGATGCCGCAGGAAGGCCAGTTGCTCGGCCGTTTCGATGCCCTCGGCGACTACTTTCAGATGAAGATTGCGGGCCATGGCGATCACCGCGGCGGTGATCTCGATGTCGTCCTGGCTGACGGGGATGTCCTTGATGAAGCTCCGGTCGATCTTGATGACATCGATGGGAAACTTCTTCAGGTAGCTCAGCGACGAATAGCCGGTGCCGAAATCGTCCATGGCCAGCGTGACGCCGAGCGCCTTCAGGCCGATCAATTGCTGACGCGTCTCCTCGGTGGCTTCGAGCAGCAGGCTTTCGGTCAGCTCAAGTTCAAGGCTGCTTGGAGGTAAGCGCTCTTCGGTGAGGATGGCGCCGATCGAGGCCACGAGTTCAGGGTCGGAAAATTGTTTCGGCGAGAGGTTGATGGCGATCTGGGGTGTGCCGAGTCCCATCGATGCGAGCTGCAAACCCATTCGACAGGCCTCGCGCGCCACCCACTTGCCAATGGGAATGATCAGTCCGGTTTCTTCCGCGACGCCGATGAACTGATCGGGCCGAATCATGCCCTTTTCGGGGTGATTCCACCGCAGCAGGGCTTCCAGGCCCTGCAGACGCCCGCTGCGCAGGCAGAGCTTGGGTTGGTAGAACACCTCCAGTTCGTTCTGCACCAGCGCGCGGCGCAGGTTGTTCTCCACGAACAGCTTGTAGTTGGCTTCGGCGTGCAGGGCTTCGGTAAACACCTGTACCTGATTCTTGCCATTGGCCTTGGCCTTGTGCAGGGCCTGGCCGGCGTGCTTCATCAGGGTTTCCGGATCGTCGCCATGCAGCGGCGCGCAGGCCAGGCCCAGCGAGCCGCTGACACTGATCAGCTGCTTGTCGACGAACAGGGGCTTGTCCAGGATGCGCAGTACCTTGTTGGCCAGATGCTGGGCTTGTTCCAGATCCATGTCATCGAGCAGCAGGGCGAACTCGTTGCTGGCGAATCGTGCCAACACGCTGTCGCGGTTCAAACTGTTGCGCAGGCGCCGAGCGAGGCTGGTCAGGAGCTTGTCGCCGGTCTGATGGCCCAGGCTGTCGTTGATGCGCTTGAAGTTGTCGATATCCACCAGCAGCAGGCAGAGGCGTGGCGTTTTTCCGTTGGCGAAGCGCTCTTCGATGCTTCGAATGAAGAATGGCCGATTGCCCAGACCCGTGAGGTTGTCGGTATAGGCCAGGCGTTCGATATGCTGCTGCGCCACCTTGCTCTGGGTGACGTCTTCGTAGATGCCGATGTAGTGCGTCAGCTCGCCGTTCTCGCCGTACACCTTGGAGATCGATAGCTGGCCCCAGTAGGGCTCGAGGTTCTTGCGGCGACTGCGGAACTCACCCTGCCAGCTGTTGTGCTGGGCCAGGCTCGAAGAGGTGTCGAACAGCAGCTCGCTGAGGTTCTCCAGGGCCGTCAGCTCGGTTAAGCGACGGCCGCGCACTTCATCGGCGGAGAATTGCGTGATGGAGGTAAAGCTTGGGTTGACGTAATCGACGATGCCGTTCTTGTCTACCAGGATGAACGCGCTTGCGCTCTGCTCCACGGCTCGCTGGAACAGGTGCAGGGTATGCGTGGCGTTGAGTCGCTGCTGGTTGGCCAGCACCTGCGCGTACTGATCTGCCAACTCTCCGGCAAAGGCCACCTCATCGGCGTGCCATACGCGCCGGCTTCCCGAATGCTCCAGGCAAAGCACACCGATGACCTCGTCCCCGACTCGGATGGTCGCATCGAGAATGGCGGTGATATTCCGAGGCTTGAAATACGACTCGACCAGCTCCTGGGTACGGGGGTCTTCCATCACGTTGGCAACATCGATGGCGCGCCCGCTGTGTACGGCTTCCATGTAGCGAGGCAGCGTCGAGATGTCCAAGGCCGATAGATACTCGGCGCTGTCGTTGTCGCGCCGGTAAGCGGCGATCGCCTCGAGTCGCTCCCCGTTGAGGTGCCAGATCGCCGCGCGGGCGATGTCGTAGGCTTCGCTGGCGGCCTGGGTAATCAGTTGCGCGGCTTCAAGCTGAGGGTTGGCCGAGCCGTAGCGGTGCCGCGCCAGCCGGACGATCAGATTCTGTTGTGCACGGGAGCGGATGAGGTGTTCCAGGTGCACGTCGGAGACGCTCTGCGGCACATCCGCAGCCGGTTCGTCGGCCGCTGCCGGCAACTCCAGGGGTGGCGCGGCTTCCGTCGAATCAGGCTCGACTACCAGGTAACCGCGCAGCAGGTCGCGGCCATACTGTTGGCCCAGTTCGCCGATTTCCAGCAGGTTTAGCGAGCCGCTGGCCGCATGCAAGCGATAGCGTATGGAGTAGTGACCCTGGACGGCCAGCTGTGCCTGGACGGTGTCGTGCATGCGTAGGCGCACGGCAGGCTCCATCAGGCTGGCGTAGGGTGAGTCTACCAATGAGCACAACTGATGAGCCGGCAGGCCGAACTGGCTCTCGCACGAGGGGTCCAGGTAAAGCAGTGCCCAGCTGGGCTCGTTCAAACGCTCGAAACGCAGCATTCCCAGCCTGGAAGGCGCTGGCAACTGCGTCACAACCTCGGTCGCCAAACGGCTGGCGGCATCGGTATGTATTTTCATCGAGCGGTTTGCTTCCAGTATGCTGCGGGGAGTCGTCTCGCTAGTTACAGCATGCAGCGTTTTCAGCGGCGAGGCGATGGCTAAATAATATTAGGCTACGGCAAGGGTGCATCATGCGACAGGGACTGACAAGCCTGGTTTCGAAGTTACTGCTGATCTCGTTCTTTCTGGGTGTCACTGTCTCGGTGAAGGCCGCTGAAACGGGCGGTCTGACGTCCGAGGAACCGGCCAAATACCTGGCTCAGCTGAAGGCCCTCTATCTTACCTCGAACGAGCGCGAAGCCTTGCTGGCGCATAGCAACGCGCTACTCGAAAGCCACGGGTTGAAGGCCGCCTATCAGGTTGGCCAGGCCAATCCACAGGACGTCAGTTACCGCTTGAGCGTGGGGGCGCCTGGTGAACTGCGAATCCGTGAAGAGCGGCGTGATGCGTCTGGCAACATCGCGGTTCGCAATCGCAGTTTCTCGGTGTTTGGTATGGACCCGTATGTCCGTTATCAGTGCCCGCCCCAAGGGGTGGTCTGCCTCTTCGAAGACCCGCTGGGCGGCGACCCCTGGCTGACGATCCTGCGTGACCCGGCCGGGGCGGAGGAGCTGGCGAAAGCCTTGTCGTTCCTGCTGCGCAATTTGCAGAAGGGCTGAGGCGGTCGGGTGAATCGGTGGTCGGGCCGTGAAACGAAAAAACCCGCCTGCTGGCGGGTTTCTTCGTTGGCTTACCTGATCACAGCAACATCGTGCGGATATCCGCCAGCAGCTCGGACAGGCGCTTGGTGAAGCGCGCGGCCGCAGCACCGTTGATGACGCGGTGGTCATAGGACAGCGACAGCGGCAGCATCAGGCGAGGCTGGAAGGCCTTGCCGTCCCATACCGGTTGCATGGTTGCCTTGGAGACGCCGAGGATCGCCACTTCCGGCGCGTTGACGATCGGCGTGAAGCCGGTACCGCCAATGTGGCCGAGGCTGGAGATCGTGAAGCAGGCGCCCTGCATGGCATCGGGTGACAGCTTCTTGGTACGCGCCTTCTCGGCGAGTTCCGCTGCTTCGGCGGCCAACTGCAGCAGGCTTTTCTGGTCGACGTTCTTGATCACCGGAACCAGCAAACCGTCCGGCGTATCCACGGCGAAGCCGATGTGGACGTACTTCTTGCGGATCACCGCCTTGCCGCTTGGCGCAAGCGAGGCGTTGAACTCCGGCAGCTCCTTGAGCAGATGCGCGCAGGCCTTGAGCAGCAGCGGCAGCACGGTCAGCTTGACGCCGGCCTTCTCCGCTACCGCCTTTTGCGCAACGCGGAAGGCTTCCAGCTCGGTGATGTCCGACGACTCGAACTGGGTCACGTGCGGCACGTTGAGCCAGCTGCGATGCAGGTTGGCGGCGCCGACCTGCATCAGGCGAGTCATCGGCACTTCTTCGACTTCACCGAACTTGCTGAAGTCAACTTCCGGAACCGCTGGGATACCCGAGCCGCCCGCCGCGCCGGCGGCCGGCGCCTGCTTGGCTTTGTGCATCATGTTCTTGACGTAGGCCTGGACGTCTTCCTTGAGGATGCGTCCCTTCGGGCCGGTGCCTTGAACGTCAGCCAGGTCGACGCCGAACTCGCGCGCCGTCATGCGCACCGCGGGGCCGGCGTGTACCTTGCTGCCGGCCTTGCTTGGCCCGCTTACCGCAGGTGCCGGTGTGGCGGCAGCCTTGGCTTCGGGGACGCCCTGCTTGTTCGGCGCGACGGCCTGTTGCTGTGGCGCGGCTTCCTGCGGCTTGGACTCGGCCTTTTTCGCTGGCGCTGCGCCTTTGACTTTCAGGGTCAGGATCAGGTCGCCGGTCTTGGCATCGTCACCCACCTTGATGGACAGCGACTCCACGACGCCTGCTTTGGGCGCCGGGATTTCCATGCTGGCCTTGTCGGACTCGAGGGTTATCAGCGACTGATCGGCCTCAACGCTGTCGCCGGCCTTGATCATGACTTCGATGACCTTGGCGCTGCCGCTGGAGCCGATGTCTGGGATACGGACTTCTTCCACGGACTCGCTTGCCGCTTCAGCGGGTGCTTCTGCTGCCGGCTCGGTCAGTTTCTCCTGGGCTGGAGCTTGTGCCTGGCTGGGCGCTGCGCTACTGACAGCTGCCGGCTTGCTTGCGGCCGCGCCCTTGAGGACCAAGATCAGGTCGCCAGTGCCCAGCTCGTCGCCCACCTTGACCGAGATGCTCTCGACCACGCCGGCGGCCGGAGAGGGAATCTCCATGCTGGCCTTGTCAGACTCGAGGGTGATCAGGGGTTGTTCGGCTTCGATGGTGTCGCCGACATTGACCGAGACCTCGATCACGCTGGCCTTGCCAGACGAGCCGATATCGGGAACCTTGATTTCCTGCGACTCACCCTCGGTGGAGGGCGAGTCCTCGGCCTGAGCGGAGGGTGCTTCGGCTTCGTCGGCGGGGCCGCCGGCGGCTGCGCCAGCAGGCTCAGCAGCGGCTTGCGCCGGTGCTTCGCTGCCTTGGGCGTCTTCGCTTTCCAGCTCCAGCAGTTCGTCGCCTTCCTTCAGTCGGTCGCCCAGCTTGACCTTAAGTGCTTTCACGACGCCCGCCTTGGGCGCCGGAATTTCCATGCTGGCCTTGTCGGACTCGAGCGTCAGGATGCTCTGGTCGGCTTCGATTCGGTCGCCGACCTTGACGAACAACTCGATAACTTCACCCTCACCGCTGCCGATGTCGGGTACGCGTATGGTTTCACTCACAATAGGTTCTCCTGTGCGCACGCAGCATCAGCAATCCAGCGGATTGCGCTTCTCGGGGTCGATACCGAACTCGGTAATGGCCTCGGCCACGACTTTGCGTTCGATGGCGCCGCGATCGGCGAGTGCCTGCAGGGCGGCGACGGCGACCCAGCGGCGATCGACTTCGAAGAAGTCACGCAGCTTGGCGCGCGAGTCGCTGCGGCCGAAGCCGTCGGTGCCCAGCACCTGGTATTCGCGCGACGGTACCCACTGACGGATCTGATCCGCGAACAGCTTCATGTAATCGGTCGATGCCACAACGGGGCCTTCGCGGCCCGCCAGGCACTGTTCGACGTAGCTCTTGCGCGGCTCCTCGGTCGGATGCAGACGGTTCCAGTGATCCACGGCCAGTCCGTCGCGACGCAGCTCGTTGAAGCTGGTGACGCTCCAGACATCGGCGCCGACGCCCATCTTGGCCAGGATGTCCACCGCGGCGCGGACTTCGCGCAGGATGGTGCCGCAACCGAGCAGCTGCACGCGGTGCTTGAAGTCGCCCTTGGCTTCTTCGAGCAGGTACATGCCTTTGATGATGCCGTCTTCGACACCCTGCGGCATGGCCGGCTGCTGGTAGTTCTCGTTCATCACGGTGATGTAGTAGTAGACGCTCTTCTGCAGCTCCATCATCTCGTGCATGCCGTGATGCATGATCACCGCCAGCTCATAGCCGTAGGTGGGGTCATAGCTGCGGCAGTTGGGGATGGTGCTGGCGAGGATGTGGCTGTGACCGTCCTCGTGCTGCAAGCCTTCGCCGTTGAGCGTGGTGCGCCCGGAGGTGCCGCCCAGCAGGAAGCCGCGGGTCTGGGCATCGCCAGCAGCCCAGGCCAGGTCCCCGATGCGCTGGAAGCCGAACATCGAGTAGAAGATGTAAACCGGCAGCATCGGCTGGTTGTAGTTGCTGTAGGCGGTACCCGCTGCCATGAACGAGGAGAAGGCGCCTGCCTCGTTGAGGCCTTCCTGAAGAATCTGGCCGTCCTTTTCTTCGCGGTAGTACATCACCTGGTCGCGGTCGACCGGCTCGTACAGCTGCCCGACAGGCGAGTAGATGCCCAACTGGCGGAACATGCCTTCCATGCCGAAGGTACGCGCCTCGTCGGCGAGGATCGGCACGATGCGCTTGCCCAGGTCCTTGTCCTTGACCAGCTGCGAGAGAATCCGGCCGAAGGCCATGGTAGTGGAAATCTCGCGCTCGCCGGAGCCGTCGAGTACCGCCTTGAGCGTTTCCAGCGGCGGGGTCGGGATGCTGAAGCTCTTCGGCCGGCGCTGCGGCAGCGAGCCGCCGAGCTTTTCACGGCACTTGCGCAGGTACTTCATCTCGGCGCTGTCTTCGGCCGGACGGTAGAACGGCAGTTCTTCCAACTGAGAGTCGTTGACCGGGATGTCGAAGCGATCGCGGAATTTCTTCAGGCTGTCGATATCGACTTTCTTGGTGTTGTGGGCGATGTTCTTCGCCTCACCGGCACCGGTGCCGTAGCCCTTGATGGTCTTGGCCAGGATGACGGTCGGCTGACCCTTGTGGTTGACCGCCTGGTGGTACGCCGCATAGACCTTGTAGGGGTCATGGCCGCCACGGTTGAGCTTCCAGACTTCTTCGTCGGACATGTTCTCGACGCGCTTGAGCAGCTCCGGATCGGCACCGAAGAAGTGCTTGCGCACGTAAGCGCCGTCTTTAGCCTTGTAGTTCTGGTACTCGCCGTCGATCGCCTCGTCCATGCGGCGCTGCATGCGGCCATCTTCGTCGGCTGCGAACAGCGGATCCCACAGGCGGCCCCAGACGACCTTGTTGACGTTCCAGTTGGCGCCTTTGAACACGCCCTCCAGCTCCTGGATGATCTTGCCGTTACCGCGAACCGGGCCGTCGAGGCGCTGCAGGTTGCAGTTGATGACGAACACCAGGTTGTCGAGGTTTTCACGGCCGGCCAGCGAGATCGCGCCGAGGGTTTCCGGCTCGTCGCATTCGCCGTCGCCGATGAAGCACCAGACGCGCTGCTTGCCCTTCGGAATGAAACCGCGGTTTTCCAGGTACTTCATGAAGCGGGCCTGGTAGATCGCGGTGATCGGGCCCAGGCCCATGGACACGGTCGGGAACTGCCAGAAGTCCGGCATCAGGTGCGGGTGCGGGTAGCTCGACAGGCCTTGGCCGTCCACTTCCTGGCGGAAGTTAAGCATCTGGTCTTCGCTCAGGCGGCCTTCGAGATAGGCGCGGGCGTAGATGCCGGGAGAGGCGTGGCCCTGGTAGTAGATCAGGTCGCCGCCATGCTCTTCGGTCGGGGCCTGGAAGAAGTAGTTGAAGCCGATGTCGTAGAGCGTCGCGCTGGAAGCGAAGGTGGAGATGTGCCCACCCAGGTCCGGGTCCTTCAGGTTCGCGCGCATCACCATCGCCAGCGCGTTCCAGCGAACCAGGGAGCGGATACGACGCTCCATGAACAGGTCGCCGGGCATCTTGGCTTCGCGGGTGACGGGAATGGTGTTGCGGTACGGCGTGGTGATGCCGTAAGGAAGTGGCGTGCCGCTGCGGGTGGCCAGTTCCCCCATCCGGGTCATCAGATAGTGGGCGCGGTCTTCACCTTCGCGGTCGAGTACGGACTCGAGGGCGTCCAGCCATTCCTGGGTTTCGACGGGATCGAGATCTTGCATGGCTTGCTCCAGGGCGGAAAGGCTTCCAGAATCGGTTGCCTGCTTCGCGATCGGCTTTGTAAGCCGATGCGTTATGTTCTTGGATGTTTTAGCCGGGGGTAGAGCCGGGCGCTGTAGTTTTACTACAAAACAACGGCTGATTCAGCCCCCTGCAACATTATTTCGTAGTAAAACTACACGTTGGCGGCTCGGTCGCGTGTCTTCATCTACATGCCGCCGCCTCTAGCTCGGGCGCTCCCGCTGTCCCCGTAGCCGTTAGCGCTAAGGAACTATATGAGTCTGCCATCGCTGGTTGCATTGCCGAAATCACTCC
The DNA here is from genome assembly GCF_019090095.1 of Stutzerimonas stutzeri. Lineage (NCBI taxonomy): Bacteria > Pseudomonadati > Pseudomonadota > Gammaproteobacteria > Pseudomonadales > Pseudomonadaceae > Stutzerimonas > Stutzerimonas stutzeri. The sequence continues at coordinate 834,422 of NZ_JAGQFP010000002.1, forward strand.
AACCTTTGGTCCACCGCGCGCGGGAGACGTTCCTCGGTGAGGAGCGAGACCCGGCGCTACGGCTGCAGGAGCGATTCGCTGCCTGGCCGGTGGAGCGCCGCGATGCGTTCGATCGCGTCTGCGCCGCTAGCGACTTCGTCAGCGAACAGGTTAGCCGAGATCCGCAGATGTTGCTCCAGTTGGCTGAGTCAGGGCTGCTGGAGCGGCCGCTCCGGGATGCTGAGATGCGCAGCGCGCTCGCCGAATTGCTCGCCGACTGCGCCGACGACGATGGGCTGGCGCGCCGGCTGCGGCGCTTCCGTAACCGCCAGCAGGTGCGCGTGATCTGGCGTGACCTGACTCGGCAGGCGGACCTGGCCGAAACCTGCGGCGATTTGTCCGACCTGGCTGACGCCTGTATCGACCTGACTTACCACTGGTTGTACCAGCGCCATTGTGAGCAGTTCGGTGTGCCGACCGGAAGGCGCAGTGGCGATGCGCAGCACATGGTCATCCTCGGCATGGGCAAGCTCGGTGCGCGCGAACTCAATCTGTCCTCGGATATCGACCTCATCTTTGGTTACCCGGAGGGCGGTGAAACGGTCGGCACCAAGCGCTCGCTGGACAACCAGGAGTTCTTCGTTCGCCTCGGCCAGCGCCTGATCAAGGCGCTCGATGCGCCGACCCTCGATGGCTTCGTGTTCCGTGTCGACATGCGGTTGCGGCCCTACGGCTCGTCGGGCGCGCTGGTGCTGAGTTTCAACGCGTTGGAGCAGTACTACCAGGATCAGGGGCGTGACTGGGAACGCTACGCCATGATCAAGGCCCGCGTGGTGGGGGGCGATCAGGCGGCCGGCAAGGAGTTGCTGGAAATGCTGCGGCCGTTCGTCTACCGCCGCTATCTGGATTTTTCCGCCATTGACGCGCTGCGCACGCTGAAACAGCTGATCCAGCAGGAAGTACGGCGCAAGGGCATGGCTGCCAATATCAAGCTGGGCGCCGGCGGCATCCGCGAAGTGGAATTCATTGCCCAGGCGTTCCAGCTGATCCACGGCGGCCGCGATCTCAGCTTGCAGCAGCGCCCCCTGTTGAAGGTGCTGGCGACTCTCGCCGGGCAGGGCTATCTGCCGGCGTCGGCAGTCGACGAGCTGCGTGAGGCTTATGAATTCCTGCGTTACACCGAGCACGCGCTGCAGGCCATCGACGATCGTCAGACGCAAATGCTGCCGGATAGCCAGGTCGACTGTGACCGCGTGGCCTTCATGTTGGGGTTCGATGACTGGGACGCGTTCCATCGGCAGTTGCTGCACTGGCGAGGCCGTGTCGAATGGCATTTCAATCAGGTGATAGCCGATCCGGACGAGGATGAAGCCGAGGGTGAAACCCTGGTCGGCGGCGAATGGCTGCCGCTGTGGGAGCAGGATTGGGACGAAGAGTTCGCCTGCCGGCAGTTGAACGATGCCGGTTTTCGCGACGGGCCGGTCGCGTGCCAGCGGCTCGCCGCGCTGCGTAGCGGCAATCAAGTGCGGACCATGCAGCGGCTGGGTCGCGAGCGGCTGGATGCCTTCATTCCGCGGTTACTGGCGCAGGTGGTCGAGCAAGACGATCCGGATCTGGTGCTCGAGCGGGTGCTGCCGCTGGTCGAGGCCGTCGCCCGGCGATCCGCCTATCTGGTCCTGCTCACGGAAAATCCGGGCGCGTTGCAGCGGCTGCTCGAACTCTGCGCCGGCAGCCCCTGGATCGCCGAGCAGATCGCCCGCTTCCCACTGTTGCTGGACGAGCTGCTCAACGCCGGACGCCTGTTCAGTCCGCCGCAGGCGCCCGAGTTGGCCGCGGAGCTGCGCGAGCGGCTGGCGCGCATTCCCGAGGATGATCTGGAACAGCAGATGGAAGCGCTGCGGCACTTCAAGCTGGCGCACCGCTTGCGTGTGGCAGCCTCGGAGATCGCCGGAACGCTGCCGCTGATGAAGGTGAGCGATTACCTGACCTGGCTGGCCGAGGCCATTCTCGAACAGGTGTTGGCGCTGGCCTGGCGGCACACGGTCGCCCGCCATGGGCAGCCGCGGCGCACGGACGGTTCGCTGTGCGATCCGGCGTTCATCATCGTCGGCTACGGCAAGGTCGGCGGTATCGAGCTCGGGCACGGTTCCGATCTGGACCTGGTGTTCATTCACGACGGTGATCCCAATGCCGAGACCGATGGCGCCAAGCCCATCGATGGCGCGCAGTTTTTTACCCGCCTGGGGCAGCGCATCATCCACCTGCTGACCACCCAGACCACCTCCGGTCAGCTCTACGAAGTCGACATGCGCCTGCGCCCGTCCGGCGCTGCCGGGTTGTTGGTCAGTTCGCTGAGTGCGTTCGAGCGCTACCAGAGCGGCGAGGCCTGGACCTGGGAACATCAGGCGCTGGTGCGCGCGCGGGTGCTGGTCGGCTGCGCGCAACTGGCGACGGACTTCGAGAAGGTCCGCGCCGCGGTGCTGGGGCGTTCGCGCGATCTCGACCAACTGCGCCGCGAGGTCAGCGAGATGCGCGCCAAGATGCGCGACAACCTCGGCACCCGCGCGAGCCAGGCCGGAATGGCCGACAAAGCCTTCCAGGCCGACGGCGAGTTCAATCTCAAGCAGGACGCCGGTGGTATCGTGGATATCGAATTTATGGTGCAATACGCGGCTTTGGCGTGGTCGCACCAGCATCCGCAACTGCTGCGCTATACCGACAACATCCGCATTCTGGACGGGTTGGAGCAGGCCGGGTTGATGACCGGCGATGAGGTTCGGCTGCTGCAGGATGCCTACAAGGCATACCGCGCCGCGGCCCACCGGCAATCACTGCAGAAACTGCCCGGCGTGGTGAGTGGGGATCAATTTCATGACGAGCGTCGCGCGGTGATGCGCATCTGGCATGAGCTGGGGCTCAGCTGATCTCGTCAAACTGCATTTATCGAATTCCGAGGTGGCAACAATGTCGATGGCCGATCGTGATGGCGTGATCTGGTATGACGGTGAGTTGGTTCAGTGGCGCGATGCGACCACGCACGTGTTGACTCACACCCTGCATTACGGCATGGGCGTGTTCGAAGGCGTGCGCGCCTATGACACTCCGGCCGGCACCGCGATCTTCCGCCTGCAGGCGCATACCGATCGCCTGTTCGATTCGGCGCACATCATGAACATGAAGATGCCGTACTCGAAAGAGGAAATTAACGAGGCGACCCGCGCCGCCGTTCGCGAGAACAACCTGGCAAGCGCCTACATCCGCCCGATGGTCTTCTACGGATCCGAAGGCATGGGGCTGCGCGCCAGTGGCCTGAAGGTGCATGTGATCGTCGCCGCCTGGCACTGGGGTGCCTACATGGGCGACGAGGCACTGGAAATGGGCATCAAGGTACGCACCAGCTCCTTTACCCGTCACCACGTCAATATCAGCATGACCCGCGCCAAGTCCAACGGCGCCTATATCAACTCCATGCTGGCGCTGCAGGAAGCCATCTCCGGCGGCGCCGACGAAGCGCTGATGCTGGACCCGGAAGGCTACGTGGCCGAAGGCTCGGGCGAGAACATCTTCATCATCAAGGACGGTGTGATCTACACCCCGGAAGTGACCGCCTGCCTCAACGGCATCACCCGCAGCACTGTCCTGACCCTGGCCGACGAGCTGGGCATCAAGGTGGTGGAAAAGCGCATCACCCGCGACGAGGTCTATATCGCCGACGAGGCCTTCTTCACCGGCACTGCCGCCGAAGTCACGCCGATTCGCGAGGTCGATGGCCGTAATATCGGCATCGGTCGTCGCGGTCCGGTCACCGAGCGCATCCAGAAAGCCTATTTCGATCTGGTATCTGGCAAGACCGACGCGCACGCCGAGTGGCGGACGCTGGTCAAGTAAAGCCGGAAGCTGGAAGCCAAAGCTGGAACTGAAACGTCCGGTGCGCGCTTCCAGCTTCAAGCTTATGGCTTGTAGCTTATGAATATTCTGATTGTGGGTCCCAGCTGGGTCGGCGACATGGTCATGGCGCAGACGTTGTTCGTCTGCCTGAAACAGCGCCATCCGGATTGCCAGATCGACGTGCTCGCACCGGAGTGGAGTCGGCCGATCCTCGAGCGCATGCCCGAGGTGCGTCAGGCGCTGAGCTTTCCGGTGGGGCATGGCGTCCTCGACATGGCGACGCGGCGCAGCATCGCGCAAAGCCTGCGCGGGCAGTACCAGCAGGCAATACTGCTGCCCAACTCGCTGAAGTCGGCGCTGGTGCCATTCTTTGCCGGGATTCCCAAGCGCACCGGGTGGCGTGGCGAAATGCGCTTCGGCTTGCTCAACGATATGCGCAAGCTGGACAAGCAGCGTTACCCGCTGATGATCGAACGCTTCATGGCACTGGCCTACGAGCCGGGTGCCGAGCTGCCCAAACCCTATCCGAAACCCTCGCTGCGTATCGTCGAGCAGACGCGCGACGCGGCGCTGGCGCGCTTCGGGCTGACGCTCGATCGTCCGGTGCTGGCTCTTTGCCCGGGCGCGGAATTCGGTGAATCCAAGCGCTGGCCGGCCGAGCATTTCGCCAGGGTCGCCGAGAAAAAGGTCCGGGAAGGCTGGCAGGTCTGGCTGTTCGGCTCGAAGAACGACCACGGGGTCGGCGAAGACATCCTCCAGCAATTGATTCCCGGTCTGCGTGAGGAGGCGGTGAACCTGGCTGGCGAGACCAGCCTGGCCGAAGCGATCGATCTGCTTTCCTGTGCCGATGCCGTGGTATCAAACGATTCCGGGCTGATGCACGTGGCCGCCGCGCTTGGCCGTCCGCTGATCTCGGTCTACGGCTCCACATCGCCCGCCTTTACGCCGCCGTTGTCCGAACAGGTCGAAGTTGTCCGCCTCGGCCTCGATTGCAGTCCCTGCTTCGAGCGGACTTGTCGTTTCGGCCACAACAACTGCATGCGCGAACTCCAGCCGAGCTTGGTCATCGAGGCGCTGGACCGCCTGGCTCCCCAGCCGGTCGAGGTGCGCTGAGTGAGGGTGTTGCTGATCAAGACATCCTCGCTGGGCGACGTCGTGCATACGCTGCCGGCCCTGACCGATGCGCAGCGCGCGATACCGACCATTCGCTTCGACTGGGTGGTGGAAGAGGGTTTCGCTGAAATTCCGGCCTGGCATCCGGCGGTGGCGCAGGTGATTCCCGTGGCGATTCGCCGTTGGCGCAAGCATCCCCTGCAGACCCTTCGTTCCGGCGAGTGGAGCCGCTTCAAGGCGCGGCTCGGCGAGACGCGCTATGACCTGGTGATCGACGCCCAAGGATTGCTGAAAAGCGCCTGGTTGACACGCTATGTCAAGGCGCCGGTCGCCGGGCTCGACCGCGACTCGGCGCGCGAACCGCTGGCCTCGCGCTTCTACGATCGCTCTTATGCGGTTCCCCGCCAGCAGCACGCCTTGGAGCGGGTCCGTCAATTGTTCGCCCAGGTGCTGGGCTACCCCTTGCCCGACGCCATCGCCGACTACGGCCTGGACAGGAGCCAGCTGGCGGCGCCAGGCGAGCAGCCTTATCTGCTGTTTCTGCACGGCACTACCTGGCCGAGCAAACATTGGCCTGAAGCCTATTGGCGAGAACTGGCCGAGCGGATGAGCGAATTCGGCTGGGCCATCCGGCTGCCCTGGGGCTCGGCCGAAGAGCGGGCGCGGGCCGAGCGTATCGCCGCGGGCTTGCCGAGCGTATCGGTGCTGCCCCGGCTGAATCTTGCAGGCATCGCCAAAGTCGTGGCCGGCGCGCGCGCCTGCGTCGCGGTGGATACCGGCCTTGGCCATCTGGCGGCGGCATTGGATGTGCCGAGCATTTCGCTGTATGGCCCGACGTCGCCGGGCCTGGTGGGGGCTTATGGACGCTCCCAGGTGCACCTGTGTGCCAGTGGGCCGAACGCTGGCAAGGGCGATCGCCACAAGCCCTGCTTCGACGATCTGCTGCCCGAGCGCGTCGCCAACGAACTCAAGGCCCTGTTGCGGTCCGCGGAGGCGTCATCCTGATGCAGCTGGCGTTCATTCTGTACAAGTACTTTCCCTTCGGTGGGCTGCAGCGCGACTTCATGCGCATCGCCCTGGAGTGCCAGCGGCGCGGCCATGCCATCCGGGTCTACACGATGATCTGGGAGGGCGATGTTCCCGACGGTTTCGAGGTGCTGATCGCGCCGGTCAAGGCGCTGTTCAACCACACGCGTAATGAGCGCTTCACCGCTTGGGTCGAAGCCGACCTGGCCAAACGGCCGGTGGCGCGAGTGGTCGGCTTCAACAAGATGCCTGGGCTCGACGTTTATTACGCGGCGGACCCCTGCTTCGAAGACAAGGCGCAGACGCTGCGCAATCCGATCTATCGCCGCTGGGGGCGCTACAAGCATTTTGCCGAGTACGAGCGGGCGGTGTTCGACCCCCGATCCACGACCGAGATCCTGATGATTTCCGAGGTCCAGCAGCCGCTGTTCGTCAAGCACTACGCAACGCCGGCCGAGCGCTTTCATCTGCTGCCACCGGGCATTGCTCCGGATCGCCGCGCCCCGGCTAATGCCGCGCAGATTCGCCAGGCGTTTCGCGACGAATTCGAGCTGGGCAGCGATGAGCTGTTGCTGGTGCAGATCGGCTCCGGCTTCAAGACCAAGGGGCTCGACCGCAGCCTCAAGGCGCTGGCGTCGCTTCCGCGCGAGCTGAAACGGCGTACACGCCTGTTCATCATCGGGCAGGACGATCCGAAGCCCTTTCAATTGCAGGCCAAGACGCTGGGCGTCTCCAGTCAGGTCGAGTTTCTCAAGGGGCGCAGCGACATTCCGCGTTTTCTGCTCGGGGCGGACCTGCTGATTCATCCGGCATACAACGAGAATACCGGCACGGTCCTGCTGGAAGCGCTGGTTGCTGGCATGCCGGTGGTGGTGACGGATGTGTGCGGTTATGCCCACTACATCGCCGAGGCCGATTGCGGGCGTGTAATCCCCAGTCCCTTCGACCAGGAGCGGTTCGACCGCACGCTGGCCGAGATGCTCGCCGATGACGTCCAGCGCAACCGCTGGGCACGTAATGCCCTGGCCTATGCCGACAGCGCAGACCTTTACAGCATGCCGCAGCGGGCAGCCGATGTAATTCTGGCGGAGCGACCATGAGCGTAATCCTTGCCGAGCCCTTCCAGACGCTCTGGGCGGGCCGCGACCCGTTCGACGCGGTCGAGCAGCTTCAAGGCCAGGTCTATCGCGAACTCGACGGCCGGCGCACCTTGCGCACCGAAGTCCAGGGACGTGGCTACTTCGTCAAGATTCACCGCGGCATCGGCTGGGGCGAGATCCTCAAGAATCTTGCGACCGCCAAGCTGCCGGTACTCGGGGCCGGACAGGAATGGCGCGCCATTGAGCGCCTGCACGAGGTGGGCGTCCCGACCATGACGGCGGTGGCCTATGGCGAGCGCGGCAGTAATCCGGCCGCACAGCATTCGTTCATCATCACCGAAGAACTGGCGCCGACGATCAGCCTCGAGGATTTCACTGTCGACTGGCTCGCCCATCCGCCTGCTCCGGCGCTCAAGCGTGCGCTGATTGCCGAGGTCGCGCGCATGACCGGCACCATGCATCGCGCCGGGGTGAATCATCGCGACTGTTACATCTGCCATTTTCTCTTGCACACCGACAAGCCAGTGATGGTCGATGGCTTGCGTCTGTCCTTGATCGACCTGCATCGCGCCCAGGTTCGCCGCCATATTCCCCGCCGCTGGCGCGACAAGGATCTGGCCGGTCTGTATTTCTCGGCGTTAGGCATTGGCTTGACCGAGCGCGACACGCTGCGTTTCCTGCGTGATTATTTTCAGCAGCCGCTACGCCAGGTGCTACGCGACGAGGCACGATTGCTCGATCAGCTGCAGCGCAAGGCGGCAAGGCTCAGCGCGCGCAAGGCACGCTATGGAGACGCGCTCTGATGGCCGGTTGGGTACTGGACCCCGAGTATTCGGCGTTGTCGCCCGATTTCGGCAGCGTGCAGTCGGTCTTCGACCTGGCGGGCGAGCGGGTGACCAAGGACGCCATCTCGGAAGTGATTCGCGTGGAGCGGGGCGGGGTGGTGTATTACGTCAAGCGCTACAGGAGCTCGGGCAAAAGCCTGCGCCGCTATCTCGGCCGGCCCCGCGTCAAAGCCGAGTGGCAGAATCTCAAGTTGTTCAGGCGCTGGGGAATTCCCACGGCGCCGATCGTCGCCTACGGTCTGGAGCGTCAGCACGGCGCTTTCACCCGTGGCGCGCTGATCACCCGCGAGCTGCCTCGGACCGACGATCTGGCTGCGCTTGCCAAGCGACACGACCCGCGGTTGCAGGATCCTGACTGGGTGCGGCGGGTCAGCTTCCAGCTGGCCGCCGCGACTCGCAGCATGCATGCGAGGCGCTTTGCGCACAACGATCTGAAATGGCGCAATGTGCTGGTCGATCCGCAGCTCAATCTTTACCTGATCGACTGCCCCACGGGGGCGTTCTGGTGGGGGCCTTTTCTCGAGCGGCGGATCATCAAGGATCTCGCCTGCCTGGACAAGGTCGCCAAGTACCACCTGAGTCGAACCCAGCGCCTGCGCTTCTACCTGGAGTATGCCGAGCGCGATCGGCTGACAGTCCAGGACAAGACGCGGCTTCGTCAGGTACTGGGCTATTTCGAGGGGCGGGAATGAAGGACTTCATCGCGGAGGTGGACCGAGACCTGCTGGTGCGTCATGGACTGGCGGATTTCGAGGCGCTCTGGGCGCTGCAGCTGGACGCGGTCGATGAGCCGAACGTCGAGCGAGGTGGCTGGAGCAGCGTGTTCCGGATGGAGCTGGAGGATCGGTCGTTCTACCTGAAACGCCAGAGCAACCATTTGACGCGTAGCCTGACGCACCCGCTCGGCGAGCCCACCTTCGCCCGGGAGTTTCGCGCCATTGAGCAGTTTCGGGCACTCGGCATTCCTGCTCTGCAGGCGAGCTTCTTCGCGAGCCGCCGGGTCGCTGGCGAGCAGCGCGCGGTGCTTCTCACCCGTGCGCTCGACGGCTGGCAGGATCTCGACAGCTGGCTGACGCAATGGCCGTCGCTGACCACCCCGCGGCGCAGCGGTATTCTCCAGGCGACGGGCGCGCTGGCGCGCCGGCTGCACGCGTGCGGGCAAATGCACGGCTGTTTCTATCCCAAGCACATCTTCTTGCAGGAGCAGCCCGATGGCTGGCACGCCCGCCTGATCGACCTGGAGAAAACCCGGCCGCTGCTGCTCGGGCGAGCCGACCGGGTCAAGGACCTGGAGCCGCTTTTGCGACGAGCCGGTTGTTGGAGCGAAGAGGAAGTTCGTTGCCTGCTTGGCGCCTATCTGGACAACAACGCTGAGATCGATGACTGGGTGCACCGGTTGGGCCGCCGTCGGCGCCATAAGGTGTCGCGCGCATGAGGTTATCGGAGCTGGCCGCCTGTGGCCGTCAACCGTCGCTACCGCTGACGGCCGATATCGGCGAGGCGGGCGAACTCGTCGTCGAGCAATGGCTGCGCGTACTGCCGGGGCAGCGCTATGTAGGACGGGCGCAGTGGCAGGGCAGGACCGTGCTGGCGAAATTGATGGTCGGAAGCAACGGGCATCGGCATTACCTGCGTGAGCGGGACGGCGCGGCGTCATTAGCGGCTCAAGGGCTGCCGACTCCAGGCGTCTTGGTCGACGGCTGGAAGGCAGGTGAGGGTGGCTGGCTGCTGTTCGACTTCCTCGACAATGCCCGGAGCCTGTGGGATGCCTGGCGCGAGTGCGAGCATGAGGCGCCGCTGAGCGAGGCGCAGGCCGAGTTGCTTGGGGCCGCACTGGCGCTCATTGCGCAAATGCACAGCCGTGGCCTCTGGCAGGAAGACCTGCATCTCGACAATCTATTGCTACAGGACGGCGTGTTGCACGTGGTCGACGGCGGTGGCGTGAGAGCCGAAACGCCTGGCCAGCCGCTGTCCCGCGAGCGTGTACTGGCCAACCTGGGCGTATTTTTCGCTCAGTTGCCCGCCACGATCGAGCCCTTCATCGAAGAGCTGCTGGTGCACTACCTGCTCGCGAACAGCGAGCATGCCCTGCCGCTGGAGGCGCTGCTCAAGGAAGTGCACAAGATCCGCGCCTGGCGTCTGAACGATTTCCTGAAGAAGATCGCGCGTGATTGCAGCCTGTTCAGTGCGCGTATCGGTGCGTTCGGCGCCCGAGTGGTACGGCGCGAGGCGCACGAGCGACTGCAGGGGGTACTGGACGATCCCGACGCGTTCATTGCGGGTGGTCACCTGTACAAGACCGGCGGCGCGGCGACCGTCGCCCGGGTCGAAGTGGACGGCCAGCCGCTGCTGATCAAGCGCTACAACATCAAGAACCCGTTGCACTGGTGCAAGCGCTTCTGGCGGCCCAGCCGTGCCTGGCACAGTTGGGTCGAAGGCAATCGCCTCGACTTTCTCGGCATCGCCACGCCTCGTCTGCTCGCGGTGATCGAGCATCGTTGGCTGTGGCTGCGAGGGCCGGCGTGGCTAATTACCGAATTGCTTGACGGAGAAGATATAATCGCGCGTTTTCAGCCGTACCTGAACGAGGCACCGCCGGAGGACGAACTGGCTGCGCTGGATCGCTTGTTTGCCGCGCTGATACGCGAACGTATCAGTCACGGCGATCTGAAAGGTCACAACCTGTTCTGGGAGCAGGGCCGCTGGTCGCTCATCGATCTCGATGCCGTGCAGCAGCATGCGAGTGACGTCAGCTTCGCCCGTGCCTACGCCAAGGACCGAGCACGTTTTCTGCGTAACTGGCCGACCGATTCAGCGCTCTACCGACTGCTGGACGAACGGTTACCCAAATTGATTTGAAGCTGGACGTACAGGCTCTGCTGAGCCATCGACCCACCGCTGTCGCCAAAGCCCCCCGGCCCTGAGCGTCCAGCTGCTTTTGAAGAGGCATTACCCGTGGCATTGACGATTCTCGGCCTATCCGGCGCTCTCAGTCATGATCCTTCCGCCGCTCTGTACGTCGACGGCAAGCTGATCGCTGCCGTCGAAGAAGAGCGCTTCGTGCGTGACAAGCATGCCAAGAACCGCATGCCCTACGAGTCCGCCAAGTTCTGCCTGGAGCAGGCCGGCATCAAGCCGGCGGATGTCGACGTGGTGGCGATTCCCTTCGCCCCGATCAGCATCTTCGAAAAAGCCCGTTGGCATTACGCCAAGCGCTACTGGTACGCGCCGGACCGCGCGCTGGATGCCATCCTCATGGGCAACCGCCGCTACTACCGCTACAAGAAGCGCATCGAATGGTGCCTGCAGCAACTGGGCTTCGACCTGAAGAAGGTCAAGTTGCAGCCGGTCGAGCATCATCTGGCCCATGCCTCCAGCGCCTACCACTGCTCCGGTTTCACCGAGAAGACCGCCATCCTCGGCATCGATGGCAAAGGCGAATACGCCACCACCTTCTTCGGCTGGGGCGAGAACGGCAAGATCCACAAGATCAAGGAATTCTACGACCCGGATTCGCTGGGTGGGCTGTATGGCGCGATCACTGAATTCCTCGGCTTCGAGATGCTCGATGGCGAGTTCAAGGTGATGGGCATGGCCCCTTACGGCGATGCGGCCAAGTACGACTTCTCGCGCCTGGCGACCTTCGAGAACGGCGAGCTGACCATCAATACCGAGTACGCCAACGTCATCGGCTTCCGTCGTTACAAGGAAAAGGGCAAGGGTTACTACTTCTCGCCGAAGCTGATCGAGTGGCTGGGACCCAAGCGCGAGGGCGACATCGCCGACGACCCCTATATCCATTACGCCGCCGCCATGCAGGCGCTGTTCGAAAAGCTCGCACTGCAGATGATGGATTACTACCTGGGCGACATCATCCGCGAGACCGGCAAGATCGCCTTCGCTGGCGGCTGTGCGCTGAACGTCAAGCTCAACCAGAAGATCATCGCGCGCGACGAGGTCAAGGAGCTGTTCGTTCAGCCAGCCTCGGGCGACGCGGGCACCGCGGTGGGCGCGGCGGCCTATGTATCGGTACAGCGCGGCGTGCCGGTCGAGAAGATGGAGCACGTCTACCTCGGCCCGTCCTATTCGAACGAAGACGTGATCGCCGCCTGTGCGCGCCATCCGAGCAAACCGGTGTTCAAGCAAATCCCCAACACGCCCGAGCGCATCGCCCGGATCATGGTCGATGGTAACCCGGTCGCCTGGTTCCAGGGCCGCATGGAGTTCGGCCCGCGTGCGTTGGGCGGCCGCTCCATCATCGGCTGCCCAAGCGTGCCGGGTGTGGCCGACCGCATCAACGAGCAGATCAAGTTCCGCGAACGCTGGAGACCCTTCTGCCCGTCGATGCTCGACACCGTGGCGCCGCAGATGCTCAAGGTCGATCATCCGAGCCCCTTCATGACCTTCACCTTCGAGGTCAACGAGGGCTGGAAGGAGCGTGTGGGCGAAGTGGTCCACGAGGATGGCACCTCACGCGCCCAGGTCCTCGAACGCCGCCACAACCCGCGCTGGTACGACCTGATGCTGGAGCTGGAAAAGCTCACCGGCAATGGCGTCTCGCTGAACACCTCGCTCAACCGCCGCGGCGAGCCCATGATTTGTTCGCCGACCGATGCGCTGAACATGTTCTATGGCTCCGACCTGCAATACTTGATCATGGAGGACATCCTCGTGGTCAAGGACGGCAAGGATTGGTATGAGTAGGTCTAGTTTGCTGATTACCGTCGTCATACCGGCATATAACTACGCGAAAACGCTCCCTCGTGCAGTCGAGTCGGTAATTGCTCAACTGAGCGAGCATAGCGAGCTATTAGTAATCGATGATGGCTCTACCGACGAAACTCCTGCTGTGCTCGCGGAGTTGCAAGCCAGACATTCTGCACGGTTTCGCATGATTCGTAAGCCTAACGGCGGGCTCTCCTCGGTGCGCAACCTCGGTATCGCAGAAGCTAAAGGAGCCTATCTGGTATTTCTGGATGCAGATGACGAATTGGCGCCGGATGCCTTAAGGTTGTTGAGCGAACACCTCGAGCATCATCCGCAAACGCGTATGGTGATTGGCGGGCATTGGGCGGTATGGCCCGATGGTAAGCGCCGCAAGCATTTGCCAGCAGCTCTTCCAGAGGATCGGCTGGCGCGGTTGAGAGGATATTTGCTGACAAAAACGATAGGCCTTGCCAACGGGGCGTCAGCTATCCATCGCGATGTCTTTCGGCTCGGGAACTACCCCGAAAGCTTCCGCAACGCCGAGGATATTCCTGTCTTCAGCCAAGCGCTTGCAAACTTCGACTGCACGATTCTTGTGGCGCCCATGGCTTTGATCTACAAGCACGACGACAGTATGCGGCACGACATCAAGCAGGACTGTGCGGTGGGGCTGGCCATTGTCGAGGAGGTGTTCGACAAAGGGCGGGTGCCTGCGGCTATGGCGTCGTTACGCAGGCCATTCAAAGCTCAGCGCTGCCTCTCGTTGTTTCGTGGGCTTTTAAACGCCGAGCGGTTTGACGAGGCGCGTGAAATGTATCGCCAAGCGATCGGGACTGACTGGCGGGTTATATTCAAGATGTCATACACCCGCAAAGCGTTGCGGCTCTGGTTTGGCGGAAAAGGCTGAACGTGGGGCAGCCCATGGGCGTCGCGTTGCGCCAGTTACGTGAGTTCGTGGTAGGTGCGCCCGTGCGCCGCGGAAAGGGGCGGCTGGCTACCTGGCGATTGCGCTGCCGGTTGGCAGGTAAAAGCCTGTTGGCTTTCTTGTTCGCCGCAAATCGCCATATACCCATTACGTCATGCGACGTCCTGCTGATACATCCCTCACGTAAATCGTACGAACAGGGGAGAAAAAAGGCTTTCTTGCAAGCGTTGAAGATCAATGGTCTTCACGTTGAGGAGTTCATCGAAGAGTCAGATGGTGTGCTGATTCGCACTCGGCAGTTTGTCAGGCCTGCCAAGCCAGTCCCGTTCCTGCTGTACTGGCATGCTGCGCATGCAGAGTTTCTTCTGCGACGTTATCGGGCCAAGGTGGTATTGACCGAGCGAAACGGATGGGTAGTCCCAAGCTTCATTAAGGTGCTACGCAGTGAAGGCATGCGAGTGATGCATCTGGCGCATTCAGTGCCGTCAGGTCAGTCCAGTCGCTATGACTATTTCGATTACGACTACTATCTCTTGTTTGGCAGAAGCTCCTATGACTACCTTTCTTCGTTAGGCGAGGCTTTTGGTGAGTGCAGCGCTGTCTATGCGGGACCATACTATTTGACCGACCAAAAAAAAACCGTCCGGGTCGAAAGCGATAACAGGCGAGCCCCACGTTTGTTATTTCTCGGCTCGGGACCGGAATACGAGCAAACCGAGTCCTATCAGCAGTATTGCAGGTGGGTCGTGGCCTGGCTTCACCAACATCGAGACGCAACGCTTTCGGTGAAGCTTCATCCGCGCGGGCGAGGTTATCCATGGCGGGACCACGCAGGGAATTTCGAGCGGATCGCTCTGTTGACTACAGGCGAGACGCTTGAGCAATGTGCCGGGCACTTCGATCTTGTGTTGTGTGGCTATACGAACGCCGTCTTGGATGTAGCTCGTGCTGGTGTTCCTTTCGTGCTGCTCGGAAAGGACGAGGATTTTTTTTCTGTTGCTCGATTTGGGTTGCCAAGAAGCCTTTCCGAAGCCCAGTTGCCGTTCTGTGTAGATCAGGTGCTCGCTGAACCGGAAAAGACGAAAGAGCGCTTGTCCGAGTTTCTGAGCTACCACATGTGCCATGCCGATAAGCCGCTTAGCTCTTTGGTGGATAGTGTGCGAGCCGTGGCGAACGGCTCGGAGCCTGTTGGTATTCGTTTATCTGCCCCGTCTCAAAAATATTAGACTATTTATGAATGTAGTGTTTCTCGGCTTGGCTAAGCACCAAATCCAATACTTCAGCGACCTTCTTGAAAATTCGGCACTGGCTGGCACCGTTGTCACGCCGGATACGTTACCTCTTCCATCGATTTCCGGGCTGCGGCAAGCATTACGTCGAGTGGAATGGAGGCGGTTGGTACAAGAGAAATGCAGCGAGCGGGCGACGAAAGGTCGGTATCATGGCGCTGTGTATCGGTTTTTGCTCATGCTTGAGATGCTGCTCATGGCGCTCCGCTTCGCTCGGTTACTGCGTAAGGAGCGGCCCGATGCGGTTGCAATGTGGAACGGTAGCCACCGCTATTGCGAACTCCTCACGAGCATGTGTGAGGAAAATGTGCTGAGATTGTATTTCGAGAATGGACTGCTTCCTGGGACTACAACACTTGACCCCCAGGGCGTTAATTATCGCAACTCGGTACCAAGGGATCCGGAGTTCTATCAAAGTTATGCGGAGCGATACCCTGACCGGCTCCGGGCGGGGCAATCGGTGTCGCTAGTTCCACGAGACGCAAAGCGTCAAAGCAAGTCCGTTGAGCTCCCCAGTGGCTACATCTTCATCCCGTTTCAAGATGATTGGGATACGCAAATTCGGCTGTTCTCACCTTGGATACATAACATGCGCGAGCTGTTCTCTTTTGCAGAACTGGTTGCTCAGCGCAGCGGAAGAGTCGTGGTGCTGAAGGAGCATCCATCGAGTCGAGTAAAATACCCCGATCTTGGAAAGCGTGCTTCAGATAGGGTCATTTTCGCCAACGGAAACTCGACACAAGAATTAATCGAAAAGGCTGACTGCGTTATTACAGTCAATTCCACAGTCGGCCTTGAGAGTATTTTGTTGGCGAAGCCTGTGTTGGTTTTGGGCGAGGCTTTCTATGCTGTCGAAGGCGTTGCAGCCAGGGCTCAGAATGCGACAGAGGCTCTCGCTTTGCTGGAAAAGCTACCCGCCTGGGGGCTCAGCGAAGAGATGCGACAGGCATTCATAAGTTATCTTCGGGATGAATACTGCGTGCCGGGCCGTTGGCAAGACGCAGGTCCGGAACATTATGCAACGGTGGCTAGGAGAATTGAGGCCTTAGCAGCATGATTCTACCCTCGTCGCTCCATGCCCCCTTGCGAGTATTGCTCGCGATCGGGCTGTATCTACAGCTTGCGGGGATTTGCTTTATTTCTGATGGTAGTCGTTACGCTACCATCACAAACTTAATGCTATTTGCGCCGGCACTCGCCGCGCTCGTTTTCGGTAAGCAATTATGGCCGCCGTTGAATAGAGCTTCGTTTAGCGTGCTAATGGCCCTGTGTTTTTGGGTAGCCCTTGTTTCTGTATTCAACGAGGGGAGCGTTGGCGAACCCTGGAAATGGCTGCGGTTGCTTCTCTATGTATATCTCTATGTGTTAGCCATTGGCGTGGTGATGCAGGACAGGACTCTCTGGCGAATCATGCTTCTGTTTGTTGTCTTTACTGCGGCGGTATTTGCCTGGCTCAGTCTGTTTCAAGCGCTCTTCATCGATAACCGAGGCTTTGGCTTTCGAGCATTCAGGCTGGATTCATGGAATAGCCACAAAATGGCAGATTTTGGGAATCCGATCGTATCTGCTTTGTACTTTGGTGTCGTGGCGATCATGGCGCTCTGCCTGTCGCTACGCGAAAAAGGTGGGATCAGGTTCTCGTTGCTAATCGCGTTTATTGGCGCTTCCGCGTATTGCTATTTTACTTACTCGCGAGGGGTCTGGGTCGGCCTCTTGATTGCAATTGTAGCTTATTTGGCAGTTTCGCTCACCCCGCGACAGTTTCGCATGCTGCTTTGGGTGGGGGTTCCCTTAATTATTGCGGGACTATCACTTCTCGCGAGCGTGGACGGGATAGACGCAAGTTATCGAGACGAGATCTTCTGGCAATGGTCGTCCAAGTTGAGCGAGTTTTGGTTTTGGGGCGCTGGAGCGGGGGCTGATCCGAATATCTGTATCGAAGGCATTCGGCGTTGTTTCAATCAAGCACACAGCCTGTACCTGCAATTCTTTTACGAATACGGATTTCCTGGTCTCCTGCTTCTGCTTGCGTTAATCGGTACCCTTCTGTTGGGTGGATGGCGCAATCGATCAATCCAAGGCTACGCCTCTCTGGGCCTGGCGCTTATGGTCTTCGTTATCGTCGTCTCTATCGCTAATTACTATGTGATTCTTCTGCGTCCAAGTGTGTTTTGGATCGTTTTTTGGCTGCCAGTCGCAATACTTATGTATGAAGGTGCAGGTGGCGGGCGATCGGAGGTTAAGTAGCGTCAATGTTAAAAAGCATGAAGCGATACTGGTGTATAGAGATTCTGGGCGGAAGCCAAAAAGAGTTTTCTTGGCGTCGGCTCAGGCAGAAGTATAAAAGAAGCAATCGCTATGCTTATTTGTTCTGGTTTCGTGCTGCCTACGTGCTTCACGCCGAGGGAGGGCGCTTTTGGAAGCGACGAGCCAAAATACTAAACGAGCGAATAAGTCGAAAATACAACGTTGAAATAATGCTTGGCGCGACAGTCGGCGAGGGTTTATGGATTGCCCACCCTTCCGGTATTGTGATTAGCGCATATTCCAAGATCGGGAAGAATTTCAAGGTCTGGCAGGGGTGCACTGTCGGTATCAAAGGTGGTGAGGGGGAAAAATCAATACGTATAGGGGATAACGTAAGTCTTTGTGCTAATTCTTGTATTATAGGTGACGCTATCTCAATTGCCGATAATGTGGTGGTCGGGGCAATGACGTTGATTAATAAGGATATTACCGCTCCTGGTGTCTACTTTAACAAAAGGGAGTTGGTCGGGCCTGGTTGCGGAGGCGAAATACAGCCTTAAACAGTTTAGGTTTCACTTGGTCCTCGTTTTTTTTCTAGAGGCGCCGCATAAAGCTCGATGAGTTCCTCTATGGGGAATTGTTCAAGCTTCTTTCTTTTTAAGTGGTTGCGTAAATGACTGAAGTTTCGGTGGATAAGGTTTTTTCCTAGAGGGCTGCGCTTCTTCTGCAGATCTAGAACATCAATCAGACCGAGCGATCCGTTAGGAAGCAGGATAACGTTTCCGATATGCAATGATCGGAAATAGATGCCATTTTCGTGAAGCCTTCTTATAAGGTGGGCTAGCTCCGGTAGGTGCTGTTTTATAAGGCTTGGATCGGCGCGGAAAATAGATTCTATCGAGGCGCCAGGCAGCGGTTGGTATAAGCAACCGCTCAGGCCATTACTCTTGTCAAGCCAGAACATGTCCATGATTTCAGGTACGTTGAAGCCCGAGTCACGCAGAACGGCAAGATTCTTTGCGAAGCGTTGTGCATAAGGAAACAAGCGAGCCAGGAAGGGGCGCCGGCGAGTGTAGAAGACTTTCAGAAAACTCCCGTCTGCCAGTGCCAGAACTTTGGGTCCGCGCGCATCCTTTTCCAGTACCTTTCCTTCCGTCAGCCAGCTTTCCAATTCCTGCGCTGTTACAATCCGCATCTTGTTCCTCTAGCCAGTCGTATGGGGCATGCCGAATGGCCAATTCTACCCAGCAATCCAGTGTCACGGTGTACCTGCGGTTGCTGCGCTACGTAATTCCTTACTGGGGGCTATTCGCGATCAGCCTCGTTGGCTTTCTGCTCTTCGCCGCTACCCAGCCGATGCTGGGCTACATGCTGAAGTTTTTTGTCGATGGTCTGAATAACCCGGATGCCAGCCTGTTCGCCCAGGTCCCGCATCTTAACGAGGTGCGCTGGCTGGCTCAGCTCAAGCTCTTGCAAGCCGTTCCATTGCTCATCATCCTGATCGCGCTGATGCAAGGCATTGGGTCGTTCCTGGGGAATTTTTATCTCGCCAAGGTTTCGCTCGGCCTCGTGCATGATCTGCGAGTCGCGCTATTCAACAACACCTTGACCCTCCCCAACCGTTATTTCGACAGCCACAACTCCGGGCATCTGATCTCGCGGATCACCTACAACGTCACCATGGTCACGGGCGCAGCGACCGATGCGATCAAGGTTGTGGTGCGTGAGGGCATGACGGTGATATTTCTGTTCGCCACGCTGCTGTGGATGAACTGGAAGCTCACCCTGGTGATGCTGGCGATCCTGCCGGTGATCGGCTTCATGGTCTCGAGCGCCAGCAAGAAATTCCGCAAACAGAGCAAGAAGATCCAGCTCGCGATGGGCGATGTGACGCATGTCGCATCGGAAACCATCCAGGGCTATCGCGTCGTGCGCAGCTTCGGTGGCGAGCCCTATGAGCGGGCCCGCTTCCTGACGGCTAGTTCTGAGAACACAGCCAAGCAGTTGCGTATGGTCAAGACCAACGCCGTTTACACGCCGAGCCTGCAACTCGTTATCTACAGCGCCATGGCGGTACTGATGTTCCTGGTGTTGCTGCTGCGTGGTGATGCGTCTGCTGGGGATCTGGTCGCTTACATCACACTGGCGGGGCTACTGCCCAAACCTATTCGCCAGCTATCGGAAGTCAGTTCGACGATCCAGAAGGGTGTAGCTGGCGCAGAGAGCATCTTCGAGCAGCTCGACGAAGAGCCAGAAATCGATCGGGGCACGCTCGAGCGCGAAGCGGTCAGTGGCCATCTTGAGGTGCGTAACCTCGACTTTGTCTACCCAGGCACCGACAAGCGCGTGCTGCACGACATCAACTTCACCGTCGAGCCTGGCCAGATGGTGGCCCTGGTCGGGCGCTCTGGCAGTGGTAAGTCGACGCTGGCCAACCTGATCCCACGGTTCTATCACCATGAGGCCGGGCAGATCCTGCTTGATGGCGATGATGTCGAGTCCTATACGCTGCGAAATCTGCGCCGGCATATCGCGCTGGTCACCCAGCAGGTGACCCTGTTCAACGATACGGTGGCCAATAACATCGCATACGGTGATCTGGCCGGCGCGCCGCTGGACGATATACGACAGGCCGCACGTGATGCCTACGCCGATGAGTTTATCGAGCAGATGCCTGACGGTTACCAGACGCTGGTCGGTGAGAACGGCGTGTTGCTGTCTGGCGGCCAGCGCCAGCGTCTGGCGATTGCCCGGGCGCTGCTGAAGAACGCGCCGGTGCTCATCCTCGACGAGGCGACGTCGGCGCTGGATACCGAGTCCGAGCGGCATATTCAGGGTGCGCTGGACCATGTCATGAAAGGGCGTACCACGCTGGTCATCGCCCACCGGCTGAGCACCATCGAGAAGGCCGATCTGATCCTGGTGATGGAGCAGGGACGTATCGTCGAGCGCGGAACGCATGCCGAGTTGCTGGTAGCCAACGGTGCCTACGCCCGGCTGCACGCCACGCAGTTCAAGGACGAAGCAACCGGCGAGCAGGGGGCCTGATGTTGCAGTTCCTGCAGAGCTGGCGTGAACGCGGCTGGCGGGTCATCGATGCGGCGACCTATGCGCAAGCCTGGCACCGTTATGGCGGCAGTGTGGCGACGCATCCGGAGGTGGTCGAGCGTCTGGCCCGCCTCGCCGATATTCCGGTGCGCTACCTGGGCTGGGAACACCAGGGGGAGTTGGTTGCGGCGGTTCCTTGCTGGGGGCGCTATCTGGCGTTGTCCAAGGATGTGCTGAAGAAGACCGGAAAACGTGGCCTGTTCGATTTGGGTAATGCCGAGATCATTCTTCCAATCGCCGAGCAGGCCTGCGTACCAGTGCGCCAGCGCCTACGCTATGTCTCCGAGCTAAACGCTGGCCGCATCAGTGCATTGCGTGAGCAGCCGGAGGGGCTGGCGCTGGCGCGCGAGCCGGAGGACTACTCCAAGAAGTTTCGCTACAACCAGCGTCGCGAGCAGCGTCTGCTGGAGGAGGCCGGAGGCGTGTTGCGTCCGATGCTGGAATACTCGGCGGCGGACCAGGCCTCGATGTATGCCGATCTGTTCCAGCGTCGCTGGAATTTCGAGGCGCCTGGCAGAGGCCATCTGCAGGAGGTCTTCGCGTTATTGCGTGAATTCATGACCGGCTCGGTGGTGTTGCTCGACGAGCAGCCCATCGCCATTCAGGTGCTCTACCGGGTCGAAGCGGCGAAGTGGGTGTCCATTGAATACATCAATGGCGGCGTCGATCCGCAGCAACGCGATTTCAGTCCGGGCAGCGTGCTCAGCTTCGTCAATACCCAAACGGCCTGGGCCGAGGCCCGTGCATTGGGCAAGCCGCTGCGCTATTCCTTCGGTCGTGCGGACCGCGAGTACAAGGATCGCTGGTGTCATCGCGTTCCGGTCTTCCAGGTATGACTCATGAGTGCACGCAAACAGCAACTGCTTAAACGTCACCGCAAGCACAAGCGTATCGCGCTCCTGGTCGCGTTGACGCTGCTGTTACTGATCGGTGCGCTGTTCAGTTGGTGGCTGGTGCCGCCATTGGTCCTGCTGGGGTGGGTGGCGCACGAAGCCTGGTTCGCCGACCACCTGTTCTATCGGCCGCAAGACGATTACCGCTACGACTTCCCGCCAGAGGCGCGACAGCTGGCGGTTCGGCTCGAGCAAGGGCGGCTGCGAACCGCTGCCGACTGGGCGGATAGCGACACGCTGATACTCGAGGTCCGTATCAAGGCGAACTGGCTCGGGCGCTTTCTCGATCCGCAGGTGCACATCGGCGATGACCGCCAGGACTTCGAGCGAGGTGTCGATGGGCGACGGTATCTGAATCTCTCCGGACAGCAGAGTGCGCTGCGTGCCGGCACGCTGAGCATCCATGGGCGCCATTGCCGGGTCGAAGCCGAGGCCACATTGCACGTCATGGCTTGTGCGGACTATGCCGAGCGCCGACTGCTGGTTATCGCGCCGCATGCCGACGACGCCGAACTGGCGGCGTTCGGGCTGTACAGCCGGGCCCGCGAAGTAGTCATCGTGACCCTCACCCAGGGCGAGATCGAAGCCGGCCGCTATCGCCGCCTCGGACTCGACGCTGCCGCTGCGGCGCGGCTCAAGGGGCGCTTGCGTAGCTGGGACAGCCTGGCCGTGCCGTTGTGGGGTGGTGTGCCGCCGCAACGTTGCGTGCAGCTGGGGTACTACTGCCTGCAGTTGCCGGCGATGGCCGAGGCACCCGAGCAGGCGTTCGGTTCGCGCGAATCGGGCGAAGCCGATATCCGCAGCGTGCGCGGCAACAACCCGCTGCGATTGCCCGGTGACGACGATGGCCTTCCCAGCTGGCAGAACCTGCAGGCGGATCTGCGCGCGCTGCTCACGCATTTCAGGCCCGAGGTGGTGGTGACGCCGCATCCGGAACTGGATCCCCATGCCGACCATGTCGCCGCCACGCGCGCGTTGTGTCAGGCGATCAAGGAGGGGGACTGGTTGCCGGAAGCGCTGCTGCTGTATGCCAATCACCTGCACGATAATGACCGCTGGCCAATGGGGCCCGCTGACGCCGGCGTGGCGTTGCCGCCGGCCATCGAACCGCTACCGGCCGAGCCGTTGTGGAGCCCGCTGCTGGATGCCGACACGCGGCTGGACAAGGCCATGGCGCTCGGCATGCAGCATGACCTGCAGGGCCGATTGCCGCTCAAGAAGCGCCTGCGTCGACTGATCCAAACGGTACTGGCCGGCCGTCGCTGGCCGGCGACCGGCGATGACGAGTTTTTCCGCAAGGCGGTGCGCCGGCACGAGCTGTTCTGGGTGCGCAAGCTATGACGCCGCCCCGCTGGCCCAGGCTGGCGGCAAGCGCACGCATGCTATGATCGCCGCCGTTTTTTCTTCTTCACCGGAGCCGCCATGAAACTCTCCATGCCCCGTTTCGACCAAGCCTCCGTACTGGTGGTTGGCGATGTCATGCTCGATCGTTACTGGCATGGCGGTACCTCGCGCATTTCACCGGAGGCGCCGGTTCCGGTGGTCCGGGTCGATCAGGTGGAAGATCGGCCGGGCGGTGCGGCGAACGTGGCGCTGAACATTGCGGCGTTGGGTGCGCCGGCCACGCTGGTCGGTGTGACGGGCGTCGACGAGGCGCGGCAAAGCCTGGCCGATAGCCTGGCGGCCGCCGGGGTCGGCGCGCATTTCCAAACCATCGAGCATCAGCCGACGATCATCAAGCTGCGCGTCATGAGCCGTCATCAGCAGTTGCTGCGGATGGACTTCGAGGAGCCCTTCGAAACCGATCCAGCGGCGTTGCTGGCGCAGGTCGAGGGGCTGCTCGACGGGATCAAGGTGTTGATCCTCTCGGACTACGGCAAGGGCGCGCTGCGCAACCATCAGGCGCTGATCCGGGCCGCGCGCCAACGCGGCATTCCGATCCTGGCCGACCCCAAGGGCAAAGATTTCGAGATTTATCGAGGCGCATCGTTGATCACGCCCAACCTCGGCGAATTCGAGGCGATCGTCGGCCACTGCGCTGACGAGGCCGAGCTGGTGACCAAGGGGGCCGAGCTGATGCGCAACCTCGAGCTTGGCGCGTTGCTGGTCACCCGGGGCGAGCACGGCATGACCTTGCTGCGACCGGAGCATTCGCCGCTGCATTTGCCGGCACGGGCGCGCGAGGTGTTCGATGTCACCGGCGCCGGCGATACCGTCATCTCGACGCTTGCCGCGGCGATTGCGGCGGGTGAGGAATTGCCCCACGCGGTGGCATTGGCCAATCTCGCGGCCGGAATCGTCGTCGGCAAGCTGGGCACTGCATGCATCAGTGCACCTGAGCTGCGTCGTGCCGTGCAGCGTGAAGAGGGCTCCGAGCGCGGCGTGATGACGGTCGAGCAGTTGCTGACGGCGGTCGAAGACGCGCGTGCCGAGGGCGAGAAGATCGTTTTCACCAATGGGTGTTTCGACATCCTCCACGCCGGCCACGTGACCTATCTGGAGCAGGCCCGTGCGCAGGGCGATCGTCTGATCGTCGCGGTCAACGACGATGCCTCGGTGAGCCGCTTGAAGGGGCCGGGGCGACCGATCAATTCGGTGGATCGACGCATGGCGGTACTGGCCGGCCTCGGCGCGGTAGATTGGGTCGTCTGCTTCTCGGAAAATACCCCGGAAAATCTGTTGGCGCAGGTCAAGCCGGACATACTGGTCAAGGGTGGCGACTACGGTGTCGACCAGGTCGTCGGTGCCGATCTGGTCACCGCCTACGGTGGCGTCGTCAAGGTGCTCGGGTTGGTAGAGAACAGCTCCACCACCGCAATCGTCGAGAAGATCCGCAGCCGCTGAGGCGCGCCAATGCGGTCGGTCCCGTCCTCGTCGGTTCGGGTCGGCCGCTAACGGCTAACGGCTAACGGCTAACGGCTGCGCTGGTCGTGCCGATCCAGTCGCGCCAGCGTATCCGCTCGTCGCGCACCACCCACTCATGCTGCGGTGCAAAACTTTCTGACAGCCACAAGCCTCGCGTACTGGCCGGTACCGGCAGGCCCTTGCGCAGTGTCAGCAACGAGGCGGTAGGCCGTCCATGCTGCAACGGAATCAGGTAAAGATCAGGGCGGCTACGATCCAGCTGGGCCACCAGCTTGCCGTCCTCGAGGCGCTCATCGACATGGAACAGGCTCAGCTCGCGGGTCTCTTTCGGCAGCTCCAGACGCATGTCATAAACCAGCTGCAGTGAGGCGGTAGGCAGGTGCACGTAAGCCCTGGGGCGTTCCATGAGCGTCATTTGCCCACACTGGACCGGCCGGGCCGAACCGGACAGCGACGCCAGGTTGAAATGCACGGCTTCGCGGTAACGCAGGCTGCCCTGATAAGGCGCCGGTAGCCAGATGTCGCCGAAGCGCCCCGCGAGCCAGCCCTCCGGCGTTTCAAGCAGGCATTCTTCAGCCACTTCCTGGATGGCGGTGAGCAGCGGCAGGCTGAGTTCGTGCGCCGGTACATAGCCGGAAATCAATTTCAGCACGATATCGCCGCGGTCCACGCGCTGCTGGCGCACCAGCACCCAGTATTCCTGGCCCTGCCAGCTGAGTGTCAGGCGCACCGAGACACCGAGATTGGCCAGCTCGAGACGGAAGCTCGACGGATCCTCGACATCCACCGGGCGCCGGCGTTCGAGCACCTCGGAAAAATTCAGCGGACGGCCCAGGCTCTGATAGCGCAGACCTTCTGCGCTGGCCTCGACGAGCAAGGGCAGGGTCTTGAACGCGGTGGGATTCTTACGGATCAATACGCGCGGCATTCGGCTCCTCCTGTCGTTCGGCGGCCGTAGAGGCCGCGATTATTGTTGTTGGGACAAAACGGCTGCAGCGGTACGCACGTTATCTGACAGATGTTGCGGGTTGATGGTGCCGATGATGGCGGCGCCGACGCCTGGATGCGCGAACAACAGCTCGAAGCTGGCCCGTACCGGGTCAGCGCCCGGCGCCAGGCAGGCATGACCGCTGGCCAGCGCCTTTTTGATCAGGATGCCCTTCGCGTGGCTTGCAGCGTAGTCGAGCACCGGGCGCTCGGCCTGCTCGTTGAGGTTGTAGGTGACCATGGCGCAGTCGCCCTGTTCGAGGGCGAGCAAGCCGCCTTCGACCGTCTTGCCGGACAGACCATAGCCGAGAATCTTGCCCTCGCGCTTGAGCTCGGCCAGCGTCTCGTATACGCCGCTGTTACGCAGCACCTCCACGTCATGACCATCGGAATGCACCAGCACCAGTTCGATCCTGTCTGTCCGTAAGCGGCTGAGGCTGCGTTCTACCGAGAGGCGGGTATGCGCCGGGGAAAAGTCGAAACGCGATTCACCGTCGATAAACTCCTCGCCGACCTTGCTGACGACCACCCAGTGGTCCCGCTGGCCTTCGAGTAACGGGCCCAAACGTTGTTCGCTGACGCCGTAGGCGGGCGCTGTGTCGATCAGGTTGATGCCCAGCTCGCGCGCGAGGCGAAGCAGTTGGCGCGCCTGCGCATCGTCAGGGATGCGGAAGCCGTTGGGATATTTCACGCCTTGATCGCGGCCCAGCTTGACGGTGCCCAGCCCCAATGGGGACACGCTGAGCCCCGTGCTGCCCAGCGGCCGATGCAGATCGTGGAGGGTTTCGCTCATGACAGCAGCCCCTGCCAGAACGGTCCGGTGACCGCCGGGCGCGGCAGTTCCGGAAGGACGGGATGCGGCTGAGGGCGAATGCCATCGCGGACCAGTGCGGCCTGCACGCGATCGGCGAAGTCGGGCGACAACGCCAGCTTGGTCGGCCAGCCCACCAGCAGCCGGCCCTGGTCGGCGAGGAAGGCGTTGTCCGGCCTGGCCAGCGCCGACTGGGCCGGTTCGGCGCGATCGATACGCAGCGTGGCCCATTGGGCCGAGGTCAGGTCGATCCAGGGCACCAGTTCGGCCAGCTCCTTCTTTGCCGCCGCAATCTGCGCCGCTTCGTCGCGGGCGACTCCGTCGGCCTCGGCCAGGTCGCCGCCCAGGTACCAGAGCCATTGGCCGTCGGCCGTCGGATGGCTGGTCACGGTGATCCGTGGCTTCGAGCCGCCACCCAGGCAGTGTGCATACAGCGGTTTCAGCGTGGCGGCTTTGACCAGCACCATGTGCAGCGGGCGCTTCTGCATGGCCGGCTGTGCCAGGCCCAGCGCCGTCAGGAGTTCGGCGTTGCCGGCACCGGCGGTGAGCACGATGCGCTGGGCCTGGATGGCGCGGCCATCGACGATCAGCCCGGCCAGTTCGTCGTGCACCCAAAGTGGCTCGATCCGCTCGGCCTTCAGCAGGCCTGGACCGGCCAGCTCCGCCAGCCGTTGAATCAGGCTGGGCACATCCAGCACCAGCTCGCTGAGGCGGTAGACCTTGCCCTTGAATTTCGGATCCTGCAGTGCCGGCGGCAACTCGCTGCCCTTGACCTGATCGACTCGCGAGCGCACCGCCTTGCTGGCGAAAAAGCTGGTGAGGTTGCCGGTCAGCGTACCGGGCGACCAGAGGTAATGCGCATCGGAGAGCAGGCGCACCCCTAAAAGGTCCAGCTCCCCGTTGCCTTGCAGCGCTTCGCGCCAGCGCCGCGGCATATCGGCGATGGCCTCCGACGCACCCGTCAGCGCGCCGCCCAGGGCGTACTTGGTGCCGCCGTGGATGATGCCCTGCGACTTGACGCTCTGCCCCCCGCCGAGCGCGCCCCTGTCCACCACCAGGGTCGAATAGCCTTGCTGACGCAAGCGTGCGTTCAGCCACAGGCCGGCGACGCCACCGCCTACGATCAGGACGTCGGTGCTCAGGGAATCGGACATGGACGGACCTCGTTGTGAAATCAGGCGGGCAGTATAACCGCTTGCCCGTGGGCGTTATCGGTCGCCCTGGGCTGCTTCAATGGCCCGTGCTGCTGGAAAACAGCTGGATGACCACCACGCCTGCGACGATCAGGACCATGCCGAGCACGGCTGGCAGGTCGAGCTTCTGCTGATAGATCAGCGCGGCGGCGACGCTCACGAGCACGATGCCAAGGCCCGCCCAGATGGCGTAGGCGATGCCCACCGGGATGGTCTTGACCACCAGACTGAGCATCCAGAAGGACAGGCTATAGCCTGCAACGACCAGCAACAGTGGCAAGGGGCGGCTGAACCCGTCCAAGGCCTTCATCGAAGTGGTGGCAATCACTTCGGCCGTAATGGCGATAGCGAGATACAGATAGCCAGTCATACGCGCTCCGGTGCATGCAGGGCGATCGATTCGCGCTGCGTTTCATTCGGCTGCGCCCGTGCAAGCAAGTTCGGCGTGCTGGCGCTTTTCCTGTGCGGGAGCCTAGTGGTCGTTTCATCGAGGCGTTTGCTAAGCTCCGCGCCCATGAATCGTACCCTCTACTCCTTGTTGTTCCATCTCGCCCTGCCTCTGGTAGTGATTCGTCTGTTCTGGCGCGCCCGCCGAGCGCGGGACTACTCGAAACGCGTCGGCGAACGCTTTGCGCTAGGCCTGCCGACCTTTCAACCCGGCGGTATTTGGATCCATGCGGTGTCGGTCGGCGAGAGCATTGCCGCCGCGCCGATGGTGCGTGCATTGCAGACACGCTACCCGCAGCTGCCGATCACCATTACCTGCATGACGCCAACCGGTTCCGAGCGCATCCGGGCCCTGTTCGGCGACAGCGTGCAGCACTGCTATCTGCCATACGATCTGCCCTGGGCGGCGGCGCGGTTCCTCGATCGGTTGCAGCCGAAACAGGCCGTGGTGATGGAAACCGAGCTCTGGCCCAATCACATCCATCAATGTGCACGCCGCGGTATCCCGGTGGCGCTGGCCAATGCGCGGCTGTCCGAGCGCTCGGCGCGGGGGTATGCGCGTTTTGCCCGGCTGACCGCGCCGATGTTGTCGGAGTTGAATCTGATTGCGGCGCAGACCGAGGCCGAAGCCGAGCGTTTTCGGCAGTTAGGTGCACGCGACAGCGCAGTCACCGTAACCGGCTCGATCAAGTTCGACCTGAGCGTCGATCCCTCTCTGCTCAAGCGCGCCGAACAGCTACGTCGGCAATGGGGGGCGACGGAGCGCCCGATATGGATCGGCGCCAGTACCCACACCGGCGAAGACGAAATCCTGCTGGCGGCGCATCGCCAGTTGCTGGCGGAGCGGCCCGACGCCTTGCTGATCCTGGTACCGCGGCATCCGGAGCGCTTTGGTTCGGTTTTCGAGCTCTGCCGCAAACAAGGCTTTGCCACGGTTCGACGCTCCCTTGCCGAGCCGCCCCAGGCGTCAACGCAAGTGGTGCTCGGCGATACCATGGGCGAGCTGCTGTTTCTGTTCGCATTGGCCGATGTGGCATTCGTAGGCGGCAGCCTGGTGCCCACCGGCGGGCATAACCTGCTCGAGCCCGCCGCCTTGGGCAAGCCGGTGCTGACCGGTCCGCATCTGTTCAACTTTCTCGATATCGCAGCGCAGTTGCGCGAAGCCGGTGCGCTCGTTGAGCTCGACAACGCGCCCGAACTGGCAACCGCGGTCATGACCCTGTGGCGCGACGCCGATCAAGCGGAGCAGGCGAGGCGCGCTGGCTATCGCGTGCTGAAGAACAATCAGGGCGCGCTGGGGCGTTTGCTGGCGGGGTTGGAACGGCTGCTGGGCAATTGACAGCTGAGCGTTATCGGACGCTGGTAACTCGTTCGTTCGCTGACGCAGCGAACGGCCAGGGACGCCTGGTCCTGGCCGCGCTTCGGCTCTGGCTACTCGACCCGTACCGGTCGGCCAAAATTCTCCGACAGGTCCGGCGGCAGGAAGTCGCTGTCCGGGTCGTAGTCCGCCTTCAGGTAGCGTTGCAGGTCCTCCAGGTCGCCCGGGTTGAGCGTGCCGGCGGCCTGTTTCAGGCGCAGGTTGTCGAGGATGTAGTCGTAACGCGCATTGTTGTAGTCGCGCACCGCGGCAAACAGCCGGCGCTGGGCGTCGAGCACGTCGACGATGTTGCGTGTACCCACCTGGTAACCGATGTCGGTGGCTTCCAGTGCGCTCTGATTGGACACGATCGACTGTCGGCGAGCCTGCACTTGCTCGACGTCGGTATTGACCGCCCGATGGAGGTTGCGGGTGGATTCGACCACCTGGCGCCGCAGGCTCTCGCGCTGCTGTTCGGTCTGGGTCAGCTGGTGGAAGGCTTCGCGACTCTGCGAGGTAGTCAGGCCGCCGCTATACAGCGGAATGTTCAACTGCAGGCCGATGCTGCGTTGTTCGACATCGCCGTTGTAGCGCGGCAGATCGAACCCTGGGATGTCCATGGCGCCGGTGTTGGAGAACCCCAGGCTGTCGTTGTCGCCCTTGCTGTAGCGAGCGACGGCGTCGACCGTCGGCGCGTGGCCGGCACGGCGCTGGCGCAATGTCTCCTCGGCGGCGATGACGGCTTGGTCGACCGCTTGCAGATCGAGGTTCTGCCGCGCTGCGGTGGTCACCCAGGCGCTGGCATCGTTCGGAACCGGCGGCAGCACCGGCAGGCTGTGCTCGATACCTTCCAGCGCCAGGTATTCACGGTTGGTCAGGGTAAACAAGGCCTGGAAGGCATCGTCGACCTGACGCTTGGCGATCATTCGGTTGGCGCGAGCCGTATCGAAGCCGGCTTGGGCCTCGAGCACATCGGTGCGGTCGGAAAGGCCGACTTCGAAACGTTCGTCGGCCTGATCGAGCTGACGCTTGAAGGCCGATTCCTCGGCCTTGGCCGCGGCCAGGTTGTCCTGCGCGCGCAGCACGGCGAAATAGGCTTGCGCCGTCTGGCGGATCAGGTCCTGCTCGGCGATGGAGTACTGGAGTGCCGCCTGCTCGCTGATGGCCTCGGCCGCCTGCAGCTGAAACCAGCGGTCGGCACGAAAGATCGGCTGGCTCAGCGTTGCCTGGTAGACGGTGCCGCTACGCGACAGCGAACGCGAACCGGCGCTGGTGTCGACATCCGTACGAGTCTGACTGGTTTCCGCACCCGCACTCAGGTTCGGCAGTAGGCCGGCCCGGGCCTGAGGTACGACCTCCTGTGTCGCCTGGTATTGCGCCCTGGCGGCGGCGAGATCGGCGTTGTTTTCCACGGCCTGTCGGTAGACGCTGATCAGGTCGGTGCGGCTGGAGAGCGAGGGTGCAGTCTCGGCCCAGGTCAGCCCCGACGAGGCGGCCGTCACCGCGAGTGCCAGCGTGAGTCTGCGCAGCATGTGCGTCTGTCCTTGAAGCGAAGTGATGGGCAAGGCTATGCGCCGCCAGGCGAGTGGTCAAGGTGCTTGGCGACGGCTTGAGGTCGGCTGGTTGACGGATAGCAACAGTGACCCGACGGTCGCGTTTTGCGGGTTCGGCGTGGCTTTCCTCCAAGCTCTTGATTACACTCGATCCCGTTCTTGTCGGGGTGCCTTGAATCGAAGGCTGAGATCGGAAAGTTCCGGATCCCGTTGAACCTGATCAGGTTAAGGCCTGCGTAGGGAACAAGATGTGCTCGCCAGCCGTTCCGGTGAGTTCTCTCGGCGCCAGTCCCGGCGCGCCCGATGCCCTTTCCCCGCCGTGTTTTTCAGGTTCGCTCCGACAACTATCGAGGAGCCAGTCTGATGCGTGCAGAACAACAAAATTTGAGTGAATCGGCCCAGGTCGACCAGCAGTCGATCCAGCCTTTCCCGCGTTCCCAGAAAATCTATGTGCAGGGTTCTCGCCCTGACATCCGCGTGCCGATGCGCGAGATCAGTCTTGACGTCACCCCCACAGACTTCGGCGGCGAGATCAACGCGCCGGTGCTGGTGTACGACACCTCCGGTCCCTACACCGATCCGAACGTGCAGATCGATGTGCGTAAAGGCCTGGCCGACGTGCGTTCGGCCTGGATCGAAGACCGCGGCGACACCGAGCTGCTCGAGGGCCTCACCTCGCAGTTCGGTCAACAGCGCCTCGCTGATGCCGAACTCACCAAGATGCGGTTCGCCCACGTGCGCAATCCACGCCGCGCCAAGCCGGGCAAGAACGTCAGCCAGATGCACTACGCGCGGCAAGGCATCATCACGCCCGAGATGGAATTCGTCGCCATCCGCGAAAACATGAAGCTGCAGGAGGCGCGCGCCGCCGGCCTGCTTACCGAGCAGCACGCCGGGCAGAGCTTCGGGGCGTCGATCCCGAAGGAAATCACCGCCGAGTTCGTGCGTGACGAAGTGGCCCGCGGCCGCGCCATCATCCCCGCCAACATCAACCACACCGAGCTGGAGCCGATGATCATCGGCCGCAATTTTCTGGTGAAGATCAACGGCAACATCGGCAACTCGGCGCTGGGTTCGTCGATTGAAGAAGAAGTCGCCAAGCTGACCTGGGGCATCCGCTGGGGCTCGGACACCGTGATGGACCTGTCCACCGGCAAGCACATCCACGAAACCCGCGAGTGGATCATCCGCAACTCGCCAGTGCCGATCGGCACGGTGCCGATCTACCAGGCGCTGGAGAAGGTCAATGGCGTGGCCGAAGACCTGACCTGGGAGCTGTTCCGCGACACCCTGATCGAGCAAGCCGAGCAGGGCGTGGACTACTTCACTATCCACGCCGGTGTCTTGTTGCGTTACGTGCCGCTGACTGCCAAGCGGGTCACCGGCATCGTCAGCCGCGGTGGCTCGATCATGGCCAAGTGGTGCCTGGCGCATCACCAGGAGAATTTCCTCTACACCCACTTCGAGGAAATCTGCGAAATCATGAAGGCCTACGACGTCAGCTTCTCGCTAGGTGATGGCTTGCGTCCGGGCTCGATCGCCGATGCCAACGACGCGGCGCAGTTCGGTGAGCTGGAAACCCTCGGCGAGCTGACCAAGATCGCCTGGAAGCACGACGTGCAGTGCATGATCGAAGGCCCCGGCCACGTGCCGATGCAGATGATCAAGGAGAACATGGACAAGCAGCTGGAGTGCTGCGACGAGGCGCCGTTCTACACCCTCGGCCCGCTGACCACCGACATCGCGCCGGGTTACGACCACATCACCAGCGGCATCGGCGCGGCGATGATCGGCTGGTTCGGCTGCGCCATGCTCTGCTACGTCACGCCCAAGGAGCACCTGGGCCTGCCGAACAAGGATGACGTCAAGACCGGGATCATCACCTACAAGATCGCCGCGCATGCCGCCGACCTTGCGAAAGGCCATCCGGGCGCGCAGATCCGTGACAACGCCCTGTCCAAGGCGCGCTTCGAATTCCGCTGGGAAGACCAGTTCAACCTCGGCCTCGATCCGGACACCGCACGCGCCTTTCACGACGAAACCCTGCCCAAGGACTCGGCCAAGGTCGCGCATTTCTGCTCCATGTGCGGGCCGAAATTCTGTTCGATGAAGATCACCCAGGAAGTGCGCGAGTATGCCGCGGAGAACGGCCTGACCGACGAGCAGAAGGCCATCGAGGCCGGCTTCAAGGAGCAGTCCTCGCGCTTCAAGGAAGAGGGCTCGGTGATCTACAAGCAGGTGTAGGGAGGACAAGAGCGCTGGCGGCTCGAGGCTGGAAGAAGGGCAGCCCGTAGGGTGGATGTCGCTTTTACATCAACCTTGGCGCTGGCGTGCGGTGGATCGGTGAAGCGTGATCCACCCTACGTCTGTCGCAGCTCCGTAGGATGGAATCGCCGTAGGCGCTTCCGTCGTTTACCGCGTGATGGCGATGCGTGATGCGAAGCGGAAGATGACATCGGAGCGGGTACCCCTGCTTCTCCTCGGATTACGCCTTCGGCTAATCCAAGCTACAGCGCTGGAGCCCGTAGGGTGGATGTCGCTTTTTACATCCACCCTGGCGCTGACGTGCGGTGGTTCGGTGAAGCTTCGTAGGATGGAATCGCCGTAGGCGCTTCCGTCATTTACCGTGTGATGGCGATGCGTGATGCGGTACGGAGGATGACATCGGAGCGGGTATCCCTGCTTTTCCTCGGATTACGCCTTCGGCTAATCCAAGCTACAAAGCTACAAAACACCGGCCGGTCCGCCAGCCCGTAAGGTGGATGTCGCTTTTTACATCCACCTTACGGGCTGGCGTGCGGTGGTTCGGTGAAGCTTCGTAGGATGGAATCGCCGTAGGCGCTTCCGTCATTTACCGAGTGATGGCGATGCGTGATGCGGTACGGAGGATGACATCGGAGCGGGTATCCCTGCTTTTCCTCGGATTACGCCTTCGGCTAATCCAAGCTACAAAACACCGGCCGGTCCGCCAGTCCCGTAGATCGAATGTACAGAGCGCTTCCGTCATAACCGCAAAAAACACCTGGCTCTGCCAGGTTTCAATAACAACTCCTTTGAGACAAAACGTGAACATTCCTGGCCGTTATTCCCCGCATCAGAGCATCGCTGCCGAGCACCGTGTGTTCGGTGGTCGCGATCTGTTTTCCCTCTGGTTCTCCCTCGGTATCGGCCTGATGGTGCTGCAGCTCGGTGCCTTGCTGGCGCCGGGGCTGGGCATGAGCGGCGCTTTGCTCGCCATTGTCAGCGGCACCGCCGTGGGCGTGCTGCTGCTCGGCGCCGTCGCGGTGATCGGCAGCGATACTGGCCTGTCGTCGATGGCCAACCTGAAGCGCACGCTCGGCGACCGCGGGGCGGTACTGCCGGCGCTGCTCAACCTGGCGCAGCTGGTCGGTTGGGGCGCGTTCGAAATCATCGTCATGCGCGACGCCGCAAGCTTGCTGGCGACACGGGCCTTCAGCGAGCAGAGCGTGCTGGTCAGCCCGGCGTTCTGGACGCTGGTCTTCGGTGTGCTGGCCACGCTGTTGGCGATCGCCGGTCCGCTAACCTTCGTCCGCCGGATCCTGCGTAAATGGGGTATCTGGTTGCTGCTCGCGGCTTGCGTCTGGCTGACCTGGAATCTGTTCGACAAGGCCGACCTCGCCGGCCTCTGGGCGCGCCAGGGCGATGGTTCGCTGCCGTTCGCGCTGGGGTTCGACATCGCCATCGCGATGCCGCTGTCATGGCTGCCGCTGATCGCCGACTACTCGCGTTACGGCAAGGCGGCGCGGCGGGTCTTCGGCGGCACGGTGCTGGGCTTTTTCATTGGTAACGTGTGGCTGATGGGGCTTGGCGTCGCCTACACTCTGGCGTTCGCCGACAGCGGTGAGGTCAATGCGCTGCTGCTGGCCTTGGCTGGCGCCGGCTTGGGTATCCCGCTTCTGCTTATCTTGCTCGACGAATCGGAAAACGCCTTCGCCGACATCCACTCAGCCGCGGTCTCGGTCGGCATACTGCTGCCGTTCAAGGTCGAGCGACTGGCGCTGGCCATCGGCGCCCTGTGCACCTTTATCGCCTGGCTCGCGCCCCTGGCCGAATACCAGAACTTCCTGCTACTGATCGGCTCGGTGTTCGCCCCGCTGTTCGGTGTCGTGCTGGTGGATCACTATCTGCTCCAGAGGCGTGGCCGCCTGCCGATGGCCAGCACGATGCTGCGCTGGGACACGTTGCTGGCGTGGGGATGCGGCGCGGTCGTTTATCACGTGCTGGCCAATGCCTGGCCGGAAACCGGTGCCAGCCTGCCGGCACTGTTCCTGTCCGGCGGGCTGCTGCTGGTGTTCAGCCGCTTCTCAAGGGCTACGGGAGGTACGCCGGCTTCAGTATCCCGCTGAGTTCGTTGTACGGAATCTCCAGCTGAGGATGGCCGCTCGAATACGGCGCGATGCTGTAGACGTCATATTTGAGCAGCACCTTGTCGTGCAGCAGGGCCACATTGGCGGTGCGCACAAAAGGCCACTGGCGGACGAATTCGGCGTTGTGCTGGTTCGCCAGTAGCCAGCGCTGGTGTGCCTTGGCCGCGACGCGCCAGAACGCCCCTTCCTTGCCGGGCAGCAGCACGTCGGCGAGTTCTAGCTCGCGGTCCTGCTCTCGGTCATAGTTGATGAAACCGCGCCCGGGCATGCCATGCGCGCCACCGGTGTAGAGGTAACTGGACAGCTCGACCACCAGCAGCGAGCCGTGCTGGTCGATCAGTTTGGATTGCAGGTAACTGCTCCATCCGGGTTCCGCGTTGCGCAGAAAATCCTGCTGGTAGCCTTCGAGAGTGGCGGGCAGCTCGGCGTCAGGACTGTTCAGGGTCATCTGGCGCAGCCGCGCATCGATCAACGCATTCAGTGCGGGTTCTTCGGCAAACAGTTGAGTGTCGATGTTGACCAGGGGGCAACGCTCGTCCGTTTCGGCGCAACCGGCGGGGCGCTGTTCACTGATGACCTGGCGAACCTCCACTGGCGGTTCGCCGCGAAAGTGCTGGCAGGCGCTGAGAAACAGACTGAGCGTGATCAGCGTGAGGGTATGGCGAAAGGACATGGACGATTTCATGGCTCTTGTGGTGGCTGCGGTGCGGTTTCGAGTGCCAGACGGGGGTGAAGTTCTGGAAACGGGCCTCGGCAATTTTTCCCGATACGAGTGGTCTGCAAAAGGCTGCGCCTGAATAAACGGCGCGCTAGGATGACACCTGAGAGACCGCTCACGCCGTGACGGTTACAGCCTTTCCGGCGCCCTGGGCGCGGACAACCGATATGTGAGTGATTCATGACTGATACCTACCAACCCGGTCCGGATGATGTCGAGATCGTCGAGCGAGAGCAATGCTTCAGCGGTTTCTATCGACTGGATCGCCTGCAGCTGCGGCATCGCCTGTTCAGTGGCGCCATGGGTCGGCAGCTCGAGCGCGAGCTGTTCGTCCGTCACGATGCGGTCTGCGTGTTGCCGTACGATCCTCGCCGCGACGAGGTCGTGCTGATCGAACAATTCCGGGTCGGCGCGATCGGCAAGGTGGCCAACCCCTGGCTGATCGAGCTGGTTGCTGGCTTGATCGACAAGGACGAGCAGCCCGAAGAGGTGGCCCGACGCGAAGCCGTCGAGGAAGCGGGGCTGGAAGTGGGCGAGCTGTGGCCGGTCACGACCTATTTCCCTTCACCCGGCGGTAGCACCGAGCGCGTGCACCTGTACGTGGGCCGTTGCGATAGCTCGAACGCCGGCGGCGTGTTCGGCCTGGATGAGGAGGGCGAGGACATTCGCGTGCATGTGTGGTCGGTCGAGCGGGCATTGCAGGCGGTGCGCGACGGCGGAATCGATAACGCCGCGAGCATCATCGCGCTGCAGTGGCTGGCGTTGAATCGCGACGAAATCAGGGGGGCATGGACATGAGGCGGACCCGCGAGCGATACCGCGTCGACCTGCTGGAGCTGCAGTCGGCCTGCGAAGCCAATTACATGCGGCTGATGCGCCTGCTGCCCGACATGCGCGCCCAGCCGGACGTCCGCCGGATTGCCATGAGCCAGGGCGATCGGCTGCTTGGTGTGCTTGTGCTGAAAGTGGTGGAAAGCTGCCCCTACACCACGACCGTGCAGATCAGCCAGCAGGACTGCCTGCCTTGGCTCCCGGTGCCGCAGATGGATGTGCGGGTCTATCACGATGCGCGCATGGCGGAAGTGATCAGTGCCGAGAACGCCCGGCGTTTTCGCGGCATCTACAGCTATCCCAACGCACAGATGCATCAGCCCGACGAGAAGAATCAGCTCAACCTGTTTCTCGGTGAGTGGCTGGGACATTGTCTGGCCTGTGGCCACGAGCTCGAACCCGTGCTCTGAGTGCGGCGCCCGGTCACTCACGCCACGGCTCGAGATTCGCCTTCTCGCTCCTGGGACACCGCCGTCGCATCGATTCGCTTGTCTGTGATGCATGCCCGCATCGCGTGGTTTACCCCTGTAGCGGTGAGCCACCATAATTCTTTTGCGAATTCGCCAAAGGAGACGGGTCTTGGCTGCTGCGCCCCTCACTGCTAACAACGATTCGGTGCTGCTCGTGCAGCTGACCGACAGCCATCTGTTTGCCGAGGCGGACGGGCGACTGCTGGGCATGGACACCGCGGCAAGCCTGCAGCGAGTCGTCGACCTGGTCTTGCACGAACAACCTTGCGTTGATCTGATTCTGGCCACCGGGGACCTGTCACAGGACGGCTCCCTCGCGTCCTATGCACGGTTTCGTCAGCTTTCCGAGCGCATCGATGCGCTGGCGCGCTGGTGCCCGGGCAACCATGACGACTTGGAGGCCATGCGGGAGGCCACGCGTGACAGCGAACTGATGACGCCCGTCCTCGAAGCGGGCGCCTGGCGCGTGGTGATGCTCGATACGTTGGTGCCCGGTTCGGTGTTCGGGTTGCTGCGCGACGATCAACTGGCGCTGCTGGAACGCACCCTGCTAGAAGCCCCGGAGCGGCCTCATCTGGTCTGTCTGCACCACCATCCCGTCACCATCGGCAGTCGCTGGATGGACAGCATCGGCTTGCATAACCGAGAAGCGCTGTTCGAGGTGCTCGATCGCTTCAGTTGCGTCAAGGCATTGCTCTGGGGCCATATTCATCAGGAGTTCGATGGTTGGCGCGGCGGTGTCCGGTTGCTGGCGACGCCGTCGACCGGCGTGCAGTTCGCCCCTGGCAGCGAGGATTTCCAGGTCGACACCCGCGCGCCAGGCTATCGCTGGCTGCGGCTGCACGACAACGGTGAGCTCGAGACGGGCGTCTCGCGCGTGGTCGGCGTCGATTTCGAGGTCGATTACGACGTCAAGGGGTACTGAGGCTAACCGAGCGTTGGTCTAGCGGGTTCTCGCTCCGCAACAGTGAGGCTTGGTAACGTCCAGCGCCGCTCGGGCCGCGGGCGCAGCTTGCAGCCGGCGTATCTCGCCTAGTAGCCTTTCCCGTCTTTTGCCAGCTCAGCGAACCAGCATGACCCGTATGCAGCCCGCCATCGTATATATGCACGGCCTCAACAGCTCTCCGCTGTCGCAGAAGGCCAGTCAGCTGACCGCGGCCCTGGAGCGTATCGGCTCGGTCGATCGGCTGCGAGTGCCCGCCTTGCACCATCATCCACGCCAGGCCATCGCCCAGCTCGAAGCGGCCATCCATGAACTGGGGCGCCCCGTGCTGGTCGGCAGCTCCCTTGGCGGATACTATGCGACGCACCTTGCTGAGCGCCACGGGCTCAAGGCGCTGCTGATCAATCCGGCAGTAACGCCGCATCGTCACTTCGATGGCTATCTCGGGCCGCAGACCAACCTCTATACCGGTGAGGTCTGGCAGCTCACCGAGGATCACGTCACGGCGCTCGCCGAGCTGGAGGTTCCACCGCCGCGCGATGCCCAGCGCTATCAGGTCTGGCTGCAGACGGGCGACGAGACGCTGGATTACCGCCATGCGGCGAGCTTCTACCAGGGCTGCGCCGTGCGGATTCAGGCCGGCGGCGACCATGGCTTCCAGGGCTTCGCCGAGCGCCTTCCCGCTTTGCTGGCATTCGCCGGTTTCGATCCGGCTGCCTTTGCCGAACTCGACTTTTCCGATTTATAAGGACATCACGAGACGCTTATGTCTTATACCTCCGAAGCCATTGAAGTCCTGTCGGGCCTGGATCCTGTCCGCAAGCGTCCGGGGATGTACACCGACACCTCGCGGCCCAACCACCTCGCTCAGGAAGTCATCGACAACAGCGTCGACGAGGCGCTGGCGGGCCATGCCAGTTCGGTGCAGGTGATCCTGCACCAGGACAACTCCCTGCAAGTGATCGACGACGGTCGCGGCATGCCGGTGGATATCCATCCGGAGGAGGGCGTTTCGGGCGTCGAGCTGATCCTCACCAAGCTGCACGCCGGCGGCAAGTTCTCGAACAAGAACTATCAGTTTTCCGGTGGCCTGCATGGTGTCGGGATCTCCGTGGTCAATGCCCTGTCGACCCGGGTCGAGGTGACCGTCAAACGTGATGGCAACGAGTACCGCATGGCTTTCACCGACGGCTTCAAGGCCAGCGAGTTGGAGGTCATCGGTACGGTTGGAAAGCGCAACACCGGCACCAGTGTGCATTTCTGGGCCGACCCGAAGTATTTCGATTCGCCGAAGTTTTCCATCAGCCGCCTCAAGCATGTGCTCAAGGCCAAGGCGGTACTCTGTCCGGGCTTGAGCGTCAGTTTCGAAGACAAGAGCACCGGTGAGAAGGTCGAGTGGCATTACCAGGACGGGCTGCGTTCGTATCTGGTCGATGCGGTCAGCGAGTTTGTCCGGCTGCCGGACGAGCCCTTCTGCGGCAGCCTGTCCGGCAGCAAGGAGGCGGTCGATTGGGCATTGTTGTGGCTGCCGGAAGGGGGCGACAGCGTTCAGGAAAGCTACGTCAACCTGATCCCGACGGCGCAAGGCGGCACCCATGTCAACGGGCTGCGGCAAGGCTTGCTGGACGCGATGCGGGAGTTCTGTGAGTTCCGCAACCTATTGCCGCGTGGGGTCAAGCTGGCGCCGGAAGACGTCTGGGAGCGGATCGCCTTCGTCCTCTCGACCAAGATGCAGGAGCCGCAGTTCTCCGGACAGACCAAGGAGCGCCTGTCTTCGCGGGAAGCGGCGGCGTTCGTCTCCGGTGTGGTCAAGGATGCCTTCAGTCTCTGGCTCAATGCCCACCCCGAGCTGGGCATGCAGCTTGCCGAACTGGCGATCAGTAATGCCGGGCGCCGGCTCAAGGCGAGCAAGAAAGTCGAGCGCAAACGCATCACCCAGGGGCCGGCGCTGCCCGGCAAGCTGGCCGATTGCGCGGGGCAGGATCCGGCGCGCTCCGAGCTGTTTCTGGTCGAGGGGGACTCGGCTGGCGGATCCGCCAAGCAGGCCCGCGACAAGGAGTTCCAGGCAATCATGCCGTTGCGCGGCAAGATCCTGAATACCTGGGAAGTCGATGGCGGCGAGGTGCTCGCGAGCCAGGAAGTGCACGACATCGCGGTGGCCATCGGCGTGGATCCCGGTGCGGCGGACATGTCCCAGCTGCGCTACGGGAAGATCTGCATTCTCGCCGACGCCGACTCGGACGGTCTGCACATCGCCACGTTGCTGTGCGCGCTGTTCGTTCGTCACTTCCGGCCGCTGGTCGACGCAGGGCATGTGTACGTGGCGATGCCGCCGCTGTACCGCATCGACCTCGGCAAGGATATCTTCTACGCGCTCGACGAAGCCGAGCGCGACGGTATCCTCGATCGCCTGCTGGCCGAGAAGCGCCGCGGCAAGCCGCAGGTCACCCGATTCAAGGGCCTTGGCGAAATGAACCCGCCGCAGCTGCGGGAAACCACCATGGACCCGAATACCCGCCGGCTGGTGCAGCTGACGCTCGATGATTTCGACGGCACCCGTGAAATCATGGACATGCTGCTTGCCAAGAAGCGCGCCGGCGATCGCAAGAACTGGCTCGAATCGAAGGGCAATCTCGCCGAGGTGCTGATTTGAACCGTTGCTGGCTTTTACTGCTGCTGGCGCTAGTGGCGCCGGCGTGGGCTGCTCAGGACCTTGCAGAACTGGAGCTGGTCAGCGAGCATCCAGTCGAAGGTATCGAACGGGGCAACCTGTCCGGGCTGGCCTGGTGCGGCGACGCGCTCTGGGCGGTATCGGACCGCGAAGATGACGTGCTATACCGGCTCGATGCCAGCGATACCGTCTGGCGCGCCGAGGCCGAGCGCTTCGACTTGCCGCCCGTGCCGAATACCGGGTTGTCATGGGGCGTGCGTATACGGGCCGCCATCACCGGCTTGGTGCGCGGCGGCGAGATGGATTTCGAGGGGCTGAGCTGCGACAGCCTCGGTAACCGCTACCTGGTCAGCGAAGCGCACGCGGCGGTGTTGCAGGTCAGCCCGGCGGGCACGGCACAATGGCTCAATCTTCCCGATGAGCTGGTCCGTCAGGCCCGTGCGAGCGGTATGTTGCTGCAGTTCAACGCCATGTTCGAAGGGCTTGCCGTCGACCCGGACGCAGATCGGCTCTGGCTTGCGGCCGAACACAGTCGTCGCGGGCTGATGGTGATGCACCGCAAGCAGAACGCCTGGAAGTGCACTGGTGGATGTGTTTTGCTGGCTGAAGGGGGGCGCGAGTCGCCGCCGCCTGCCATGCATGAAGGCGAGCAGCCGCGACGGTTTTCCGGCCTGGCGTACCATCAGGGCAAGCTGTTCACTCTGGAGCCCGTCCGGCATCGGGTCTGCCGGCGCGCGTCGGCCACAGGCGATAGCGAAGCGTGCTGGACGTACGCGACCACGGCGCTGGCCGATGAGCGTCGCTACGACACGCCGTTCGGCAATGCCGAGGCCTTGTGGGTGGATGCTGAGGGCGCCTGGATCGGCATCGACAATAATGAAATGACGCGCGCCGACGGGGAAAAACGGCCGGTCGTCTGGCGCTTTGCCGCACCCAAGGGCGGTTGGGGTGTCAAGCAGTGACCCAGCCAGCCGGCCGCCGCGCCGGCCGCGTCATGCTGGTATTGGCATGGGGCGCGGGGCTGCTGCTGGCGACGCGTTTTTTCGCCGACTGGGAGCAGGGCCGCGCCAATCCCAACCGCGATCCCGTCTCGGTGGTGCAGGGCGACCGCATCGAGGTGCGGCTGCTCAGCAATAGCCAGGGCCACTTCGTGGCTGACGGACTCATCAATGGCACGCCCGTGACCTTCCTGCTTGATACCGGCGCCACGGACGTGGCGATTCCCGCCGGGCAGGCGGAACGCCTCGGCCTGCAGCGCGGCGCTCCCGTCGCGCTGCAGACCGCCAATGGCTCCACTACGGGGTACCGCACGACACTCGACAGCCTCACCCTGGGTGACATCGTGCTGCATGACGTGCGAGCCCTCATCGCGCCGGGCTATGGCGCAGAGCAGGTGCTGCTCGGCATGAGCGCCTTGAAGCAACTCGAATTCACCCAGCGCGCCGGCACCTTGGTGCTGCGCCAGGAAACCCCCTGAAGGTGGCTTCATGACGATTTCCATAGAGGCGACCGTGCCGGTGCTGGCATCGCTGAATCTCGACGAAAGCCGGGACTTCTACGCGCGCTATCTGGGGTTCGAGGTGCTGCGCCAAGACGCCGACTACCTGATCCTGGCGCGCGACAGCGCCGAGCTGCATTTCTGGCGCTGCACGGACCCTTACCTGGCGGAAAACACCTCCTGCTACGTGCGGACCCGCGACTGCCAGGCGCTGTTCGATGAGTTCAGTCGCCGCGGCTTGCCGCTGCAGCCGCCCGTGGTACAGCCGTGGGGCATGAAAGAGCTGTATGTCATAGACACCCACGGCAATGTGCTCAAATTCGGCGAAAACGCTTCGATAACATCCACCTTAAGTGAAGAAAACTGCTCATGAGCGAAACCCTGGACCTGAGCCTGGACGGCGTCGAGCGCCGCTCCCTTGCCGACTTCACCGAGCAGGCTTATCTCAATTATTCGATGTACGTAATCATGGATCGCGCCCT
Organism: Stutzerimonas stutzeri; assembly: GCF_019090095.1. NCBI lineage: Bacteria > Pseudomonadati > Pseudomonadota > Gammaproteobacteria > Pseudomonadales > Pseudomonadaceae > Stutzerimonas > Stutzerimonas stutzeri. Next base: position 876,756 of record NZ_JAGQFP010000002.1, read on the forward strand.
GCCGCATATCGGCGACGGCCTCAAGCCGGTGCAGCGGCGCATCATCTATGCCATGAGCGAACTGGGGCTGAACGCCGATTCCAAGCACAAGAAGTCGGCGCGCACCGTCGGTGATGTGCTGGGTAAATTCCATCCGCACGGTGATTCGGCCTGTTACGAAGCCATGGTGCTGATGGCGCAGCCATTCAGCTATCGCTACACGCTGGTCGACGGGCAGGGCAACTGGGGGGCACCGGACGATCCGAAATCCTTCGCTGCCATGCGCTACACCGAAGCGCGTTTGTCGCGCTATTCGGAGGTCCTGCTGTCCGAGCTCGGCCAGGGTACGGTGGACTGGGTGCCCAACTTCGACGGCACGCTCAACGAGCCGGCAACATTGCCGGCGCGTTTGCCCAATCTGCTGCTCAACGGCACCACCGGCATCGCCGTTGGCATGGCGACCGACGTACCACCACACAACCTGCGCGAGGTGGCTGCCGCCTGCGTCCGGCTGCTCGATGATCCGAAAACGACGGTCGAGCAGCTCTGCGAGCACGTGCAGGGCCCCGATTATCCGACCGAGGCGGAAATCGTCACGCCGCGCGCCGATTTGCTGAAAATCTACGAGACCGGTCGTGGTTCGGTGCGTATGCGCGCCGTGTATCGCGTCGAGGACGGCGATATCGTGGTCAGTGCGTTGCCGCACCAGGTGTCTGGCTCCAAGGTGCTGGAGCAGATCGCGACACAGATGCAGGCCAAGAAGCTGCCCATGGTGGCTGATCTGCGCGATGAGTCGGACCATGAAAATCCTTGTCGGATCGTCATCATCCCGCGCTCCAATCGAGTCGATGCCGACGAACTGATGCAACACCTGTTCGCCACCACCGAGCTGGAGTCGAGCTACCGGGTCAACACCAATGTCATCGGGCTCGATGGCCGGCCGCAGGTCAAGAACCTTCAGGTAATGCTCAGCGAATGGCTGACCTACCGCATCGGGACGGTGCGCCGTCGGCTGCAGTTCCGCCTGGACAAGGTCGAGAAGCGCCTGCACCTGTTGGAAGGCTTGCTGGTGGCCTTTCTCAACCTCGACGAGGTGATTCATATCATCCGCACCGAGGACCAGCCCAAGCCGGTGCTGATGGCACGGTTCGAGCTCTCCGAACTCCAGGCTGACTACATCCTCGACACCCGCCTGCGGCAACTGGCGCGGTTGGAAGAGATGAAGATTCGTGGCGAGCAGGACGAGCTGGCCAAGGAGCGTGAGCAGTTGCTGGCGCTGCTCGGCAGCGAGACCAAGCTGAAAAAACTGGTACGCAAGGAGTTAATCGCCGACGCCGAAACCTATGGTGATGAACGCCGCTCGCCTATCGTGGCGCGGGCCGAGGCTCGGGCGCTGTCGGAAAACGAGCTGCTGCCCTCCGAGCCGGTTACCGTGGTCATGTCCGAAAAGGGCTGGGCGCGCTGTGCCAAAGGCCACGACATCGACGCGACCGGGCTGTCCTACAAGGCCGGCGATGGCTTCAAGGCCGCGGCACCAGGTCGCTCCAACCAATACGCCGTGTTCATCGACTCCAGCGGTCGCAGTTACTCGCTGGCGGCGCACTCGCTGCCCTCGGCGCGGGGGCAGGGCGAGCCCTTGACCGGACGGCTGACGCCACCACCGGGTGTCAGCTTCGAGTGCGTTCTGCTGCCCGATGATGACGCGCTGTATGTGATCGCCTCGGACGCCGGCTACGGCTTCGTGGTCAAGGGCGAGGATCTGCAGGCCAAGAACAAGGCAGGCAAGGCGCTGCTGTCGTTGCCCTCGGGGGCGCGCGTCGTGGCGCCACGGCCGTTGGCGAACCGGGACCAGGATTGGCTGGCCGCCGTCACCACCGAAGGCCGTCTGCTGGTCTTCCCGGTGCGCGATTTGCCGCAGCTGGGCAAGGGCAAAGGCAACAAGATCATCGGCATCCCGGGCGATCGCGTCGCCAGTCGAGAGGAATATCTGACGGGCCTCGCTGTGCTGCCGGAAGGGGCGACGCTGGTGTTGCAGGCCGGCAAGCGTACCTTGTCGCTGAAAGCCGATGACCTGGAGCACTACAAAGGCGAACGTGGCAGGCGTGGAAACAAGCTGCCACGCGGCTTCCAGCGTGTGGACGGGCTGCTGGTGGAAACCGCGAACTAAGCGTGGAAGTATTAGAGACTGGCTTCCGGCGTCGGATTCACGGAAGATAGCGGCCTTCAAATTTTCACCCGTTCGCGATGCGGCTGCGGCGATCCTCCAGCCGCATCGAGAGCCAAAGACAATCGGTACGACGACAGCGGCCAGTGCAGCGGGGCGGATACGCCCTCGGCCTGCCGGGTTGCTGGGTCGGTGCCAAGGTAGAGACGAACGTGCAGCGCCTCACATCTGTTTTGCTATTCGCCTGTGTCAGCCTGGCTGGCTGTGTGACTCAACCCGTGCCGATGTACCGACTCGACAACGGCGCTGTGGAAACACCCGCACAATCGGCCAATGGCGCGGCGATTCTGCTGGGGCCTGTGAGGCTGGCCGACTACCTGCAGCACGACGCCTTGTTGCAACGCCTGCCGGACGGAAGCCTGGCAGCTAACGGCCAGCAGGCGCGCTGGGCCGGCGACCTGCAAGGCGACATCAATCAACTGCTCATGCGGCAGCTGGCCTGGCGCCTGAATACGCAGAGCCTCGAACTGAGCCCCGGTAGCAAGGGCTTCAGCCCCGACGTTCAGGTCGAACTCGAGATCACCCGACTGGATTCCGGCCCCAAGCATCCCGCTGTGCTGGAAGCCCAGTGGCGGCTGCTGGACAAGCAGGGCAAGCGTCAAGGCAGTCGCCTGGTCCGCCTTCAGGAAGAGCATCAGGGCACCACGGCCGATCAGGTGCGGGCACAGAGTGTGCTGCTGCAGCGCTTGAGCGAGATGATGGCGGAGGCGATCGAACCGATGGTCGTCGCCAAGACCCCCGTCAAGCGCAATATCGTCAAGGCACCGAGCAAACCGGCAGCGCCCCCTGCTATCCCGGCGGTCGAGCCGATCAGGACCGATATGGAAGTGTTCCGCTTCTAGCGCTGCCGTCAACACGGTTGCGGAGGCCCGGCGCGAAAGGCGATAAGCCCTTCCGGCGGGCCTTTTGCCATGCTTGCCTGCTGGGCATGCCCTTTAACCGCATACCCCCGCTAGTCCACCGTTCGTGTCGCCTGGCCAGGCGTGCCGCGTGCCCAGCCGCTAGGCGTTAGCGGCGGTTGCGCAGTTCACTCATGCGTGCGAGCTGGCGTTCGAGCAGGGACGGGTAGGGCTCGAGCAGGCGCTCGACGCAGCAGGCACCTTCGGGGCTGGCGATGGGCCGAATGCGCGCGCGCTGGAGGATCAGGCGGTCTTCGCCAATTTCACGTTCGATCAGCAGCAGGTTGCGGCTGTGCTGCGACATGGCCAGGGCAGCCTGTGCGGGCTCGCTGAGCAGCAGATCGCCCTGGCTGAGATCATAGAGGCCCTCGCCCTGGGTCAGGCCGAGTTGCAGATTCAGGGTAAGGCCGCTATCGGCGACTTCGATCTGCAGGGCGTGTCCAAGGGCACGCATCAGTTCACCGCAGCACAGGGCATGAGTCAGGTAGTTCTGCTCGTCGTCCTGACTGTGGAACAGCATCAGGCTGCTGCCATCGTTGAGCGTGTGGAGTTCGGCCTGATACAGGGTCGCGGCCTGCTCCAGGCAATCGCGGTACCGCTGCAGCAGCTCGGTGAGCCGATCGCGGGGCAGGCGGCGCAATTGCTCCTGGGCGCCGAGCTGGACTGCCAGCACGCCGCTCTTGCCGGCAGACGCCGGTACTGCGGGGGTAGTCGCTATCGGCGCCGGACGCGGTGCAGGGGTTTCGAACGGCGGGTCATCGTCGAGCAGAAGGTTTTCGTCTGCGTCGACTGGCACCGCGCCTAGCGCATGATCATCGTCTTCGTCATCTTCGCCGCGGTCGGTCGGGTCGATTCCGGTGTGCCGGTAGGCACTGCTCGGCGCCGCGACCGGTGTGTCGAGGTGCGCCGAATAGAGATCCTGCATGCTGTCGTCCAGCTCGATCTCGGGTTCGGGCTCCTCGGGCACCAGGCGTGCCTGCAGCTGCCGGGCCAGATCGCCGATCTCGTCCTGGCGGCCGGCCCCAGGGGCAGGATCGTCCGGGTCGCGGAGCCACAGGCGCAATTGCATCAAGGGCAGGGAGATCTGTCGGCCGAGGCGGGTGCTCAGGATCAATGTCAGTGCCAGAAGGATCAGCGCGAGCAGCCCCATGCTTTGCAGGCTGATGGTCATCGGTTGCTGAAACTGCCGCATGTCCAGGCTGATGCGCAGGTGCCCGGCGATCACCTCCTGGAAGCTGATGGGCGTGGAATACAGCCCTTCTTCATCACCCAGCAGATTGCGCTGCGGGCGTGTGCCTGATTCGGCCAGCACGCGATTGTCGACGCTGTAGATCGCCGCATGGGCGACCAGTGGGTTCTTCACTAGATTGCTCAGCAGCACGTTGAGGCTGAGGATGTCATTGGCCACCAGCAGGTCGGTTGCCGAGGCGGCGGTCTGGGTGATCAGGCTCTGCCCGAGGGCCTCGGCCTGCTGTTCCATCGCATGCTTGAACTGCATGCCCATGACCCAGGCATAGATCACCAGGGCCAGGGCCACCAGTAACAGGGTGTGGCTGGCTACCCGCAGTACCAACGGAACGCGCCGTTGGCGTAGTGCGCGGTAGATCAGCAGAAAGAAGTTGTCAGGCTTGACGGACGCGGGCCGGTTCACAGAGCGCGGCTCTACTCTTGAGGAAGGTGCCGCGCAGTATACGGAAAGCGCACTGGGGGCTAAAGGTCACCCGGTCAAAGCGATTGAATTACTCGTCGTGTCGCTCGCCAAACGCCGTATCGAATGGCGCGGCGGACAGCGGCGCGCTCAGCTGGCGATCGGCTGTTGTAGAATGCCCGCCTTCTTTGCATAGGAGCTGCGCCTTGCGTGAAATCGTCCTGATCAATATCACCGGGGAAGATCGCCCCGGGCTGACCGCGGCCATCACCGGCGTGCTCGCTCAAGGAGGGGTGAACATCCTGGACATCGGTCAGGCCGTCATTCATGACACCTTGTCGTTCGGCATCCTGGTGGAAATTCCCGATACCGAGCGCGCCTCATCGGTACTCAAGGACGTGCTCTTCACCGCCTACAAGCATGACCAGCAGGTGCGGTTCACGCCGGTGGCCGAGGACGATTATCAGCAGTGGGTCGCCGGGCAGGGCAAGGCTCGACACATCGTGACCCTATTGACCCGCAAGGTCACGGCCGAGCAGTTGCAGCGGGTCAGCTCGATCACCGCCAAGTACGGGCTCAATATCGATCACATCGACCGCCTCTCGGGGCGCCAGCCGCTGGACATGCCCGAGGAGCTGGGCAAGGGCTGCATCGAGTTTTCCGTCCGCGGTGAGCCGGCCGACACCGCGGCGCTACGTGCCGAGTTTCTCAGCGTGGCGCAGGAACTCAATGTCGATATCGCCTTCCAGCGCGACTCGGTGTTTCGCCGCAATCGCCGGCTCGCGGTGTTCGACATGGACTCGACCCTGATCGAGGCGGAAGTCATCGACGAGCTGGCCAAGGTCGCGGGCGTTGGCGATCAGGTTGCGGAGATCACCGAGCGCGCCATGCGCGGTGAGCTGGACTTTCGCGCAAGCTTCAAGGAGCGTCTGGCCTTGCTCGAAGGGTTGGAAGAGCGCGCGCTGGCCGAGGTCGGTGCTGGCTTGCGGCTGACCGAGGGGGCCGAGCTGCTGTTCGCCGAGCTCAAGCGGCTGGGGTACAAAACGGCGATTCTGTCGGGTGGTTTCACCTATTTCGCGCGACAGTTACAGGCCAGGCTGGGCATCGATTACGTCTATGCCAACGAGCTGGAAATCGTCGACGGCAAGCTCACGGGGGTCGCCCAGGAGCCGATCGTCGACGCTCAGCGCAAGGCCGATCTGCTTCGCGAGCTGGCCGAGCGGGAGGGCTTGCGTCTGGAGCAGACGATTGCGGTTGGCGATGGCGCCAATGACCTGCCCATGCTCGGGCTTGCCGGTCTGGGTGTGGCTTTCCGGGCCAAGCCGCTGGTCAAGCAGTCGGCCAAGCAGGCAATCTCGACCCTGGGCCTGGATGGCATTCTCTATCTGCTCGGCTTTCGCGATCGCGAGGGGACGGAGTAGCCACGGCTGCAGCCTGCGCATTCAGGCGGGCTTGAACAAGATGCGGGACGAGGCCGTCAGGCAGTCGTCCCGCACGGCAGCGGTCGGCACGGGGTTACCGCTGCCATTACTCCTCGTCCGACGAGAAGTTGTAGTCCATCGATTGGCTCGGGCCCTGCAGGTATTGGCCCTGGATATATCCCACGCCGGCCTGCCAGAGCGTCGCAAGGATGGTGGCGCTGTCGACGAAGGGCACGATCGTCTGCTTGGCCTGCTCGTGCAGATCGGCGAGCAGCTGCTTGAGCGCGTCCTGGTTCTCTTGCCGGCCAAGCTCCTGGGTATAGGAACCGTCGATCTTGATGAAGTCGACATCCAGATGCTTGAGCGTATTGAACGGGTTCAGCACGCAGCCGAACCGGCTCAGGGCAGTGCGACAGCCTAGCCCGCAAAGCCCCTCGGTCAGGGTCTTCGCTTGCTTCAGGTAGGCGACGGCGTCCTGCTCGTCGAGCTGGAAGACCAGCGAGTCGGGCGGCAGGCGTGACGCCTTGAGTGCGACCCCCAGCCAGTTGAGCAGCGACGGGTCCTGCAGGCTGGCGCTGGAGAGGTGAACGAACAGCCGAGTGCTGTGCCCCTTGCTGCGATGCTCGGCGAGCAGCTTGATGGAGTTGAGCAGTACCCAGCGATCGACCTTGGTGGCCAGCCCCGCTTCCTTCGCGGCGCCGAGGAACTCGCTGGGCGGCACTTCGACGCCTTGCGGATCGAGCAGGCGCAGCAGCACCTCATAATGTTCGTGGCTGTCCCCACGCAGGCTGATGATCGGCTGGAACAGCAGGCGGAAGCTGTTCTTTTCCAGCGCCTGCTGCAGCATGGCCAGCAGATTGCCGCGGCTGGCGGCGGCGGCCAGCTCGGCAGCCGGATCGTAGGTGCGCAATGCGTTGCCATCGCAGAGCTCTTCGGCGCAGCGGTGGGCGCGATCGATGACGTCTCGCGCCTTCGCCGTTTGCTCGTCGAGTGCGGCAACGCCGATGCTCAGACTGGTCTGAACGGTCCGGCCGCCGATCTCGAACAGGTGTCCTTCGACCTTGCGCAACAGCTCGACCAGTGGGGGTTCCAGCTGCTGCGGCGTAGCATCGGCCATCAATACCGCAAACGCATCGTCGCCGAAGCGCGCCAGCTCAGCCGTGTGCGGGAACTGCTCGCGTAACAGCCCGGCCAGCTCGGCGAGCAGACGGTCCGAATCGCCCAGGCCGATCTCGGCCTGCAGGCTGGCGAAGCGGTCGATGCGAAGGTAGGCCAGGCTCGACGCCTGCCCGGCGTTCACGGCGCGTTCTACCGCTCCATCGAGCAGCTCGAGGAAGTGGTTGCGGTTATACAGCCCGGTTACCAGGTCCTGGCTGCTGATTTCGCGCAGCTTTTCCAGCTCTTCATTTTCGCTTTCCGCGCGGATGACCACCTGGATGCAGGGTTCGCCGTCGTAAGTGGCGGGGGAAAAGTGCATGCGTGCCTTGAAGTTGCCACCATCGGCACGGACGCCGCCGCAGACCAGCTCGGCACTGCCTTGCAGGGTCTGATAGTGCTTGAGGAAACCCTTGAATTCGCCCTGGTCGCACGAAGCGATGAGGTCGATCATCGGCATGCCTTCGAGCTCTTCGACGTCCTCATAGCCGAACAGCTCGAGGTAGGCGCGGTTGGCGTAGATATGCATGCCGTCATGCACGTACGCGATGGCATCTACGGAGCTGTCCAGCAGCAACTGGCAGCGCTTCTCGGCCTCGCGCAGGACTACCTCTGCGGTCCGGCGGGCGCGGCGCTCTTCGAGATTCGCCAGCTCGCGATTGGCGACCATGATCAGCCATTCGTCTTCGCCCTGCGGCACGGCACGCTGGGCGCCCAATGCCAGCGCTTCGGTCACGGCATCGGCGTCGTTGCCGTCGATCAGCTGGATGACCGGGATGTCCTTGGCTTGCTTGCGGATGGCACCGATGGCTTCGCTTGGGTCGAGATTGCTGCTGGTCGGTGCGCTGATCAACAGATCCCAGGTCTGTTGGAGCGCGTCGGCAAGGTCATCGCTGGAGGTGAGCCGGTGCACGCGTGTCGCCTGGCCCGCATTGCGAAACAGGCTGACCAGTCGCTCAGCTTCATTCTGCGAGTCCTCGAGGATCAGCAGGCGGATGGTTTTCTTTTGCGGGGCCATGGCAGCAGCTTTGGATTGCGCCTGAGACGGGGCGTTGGGGCTAAGGAAACAATGAGCGGCAATCTACAGCGTGCGCCAGAGCGAGTCAAAATCTTCACCGCGTGGCGCCGCCTGGGTTCCCCTGGCTGTGACCGACGTCTCCTGCGGCGTGGCGACGCCCACCAGTTGGTATTCGAACTGGCTGTAACTGCCGGTACCGGTCTGGCGGCGGCACAGCAGCGCGCGGAGCTCTTCGCCGTTCTGGTTGATCTGGACTTTCTGCCCTTCCTGGAACGGCAAACGGGGAGCGATCAGCGTTGCCGGCCGCGAGATGACACTGATCTCAGGCAGTATCAGAGCGCGCAGATACTCGCTGCTTTGCTCCGTCTTGCGTACCAGTCGCAGGCCACAGGGTTGCGCGGAAGGCGCGATAAGCTCGACGCCCATCTGCGGGCCGCCGCCACGCACCTGGCGAATCCAGCGCACGACGGCAATGCTCCAGGTCTGGCTGCCGGCATCCTGCAGACCGAGCAGTTCGCCGGCCTGCAGTTGCGCCGGCACCTCATCGGGCCAGGACAGGCAGAAGCCGCCGGGACTGTGGTCGACTCGCCGTACCTCGAAGGTCGGAAAGCCGTTGTCTGCCTTGGGCTCGTCTGGTGGGGCGCTCTCGGTTTTAGCGGCCGCGGTGGGCCGGACGAATTCGATATGGTCGCTCGGCAGTAGCTCGTCGGCGTTCACCGCCTGGGCGTCGAAGGCGACAGCCCAGACATCCGGAGCGGCGTTATTCAGCTTGAACACCGCCGAGCGTGTCGCATCGGGCCGTTTCAGCAGTTCGCCGAATTCGCGTTGGCCCGCCAGGAAGTAATGCAGTGCACTCATGCCGATGCACAGCTTCATCGAGCCTTGCGCTGGGGTGCGCTGGAAGCTGCGCTCGGAGATATCGCCCCAGGCGGCACTGACATGGTGCAGAAGGTCGAGGCTCAGTCCTTCGGGCAGGGCTAGCGTCTTGTCCGCAGCGGGCCCAGGCGCGGCCTGCAAATGCTGCTGAATGGCCCGAACCAGCCCGTGGGGATCGATGCCGAGCAGGTGCCGGCGTTCCTCGACGGCGAACATCGATCGATAGCGTGGTGGGCCATCGATACGAGCGGACACGCCGAACTGGCTGGACGGGCCGGGGGTCTTCTCCAATCGTACCAGTGCACTCCAGGGTTCGAGCAGCTGCGCCAGCTGGGCGATGTTCTGCTGGCGCATCTGGTTGCAGCGGGCACTGCCGAGCATCAGCGCGACGATGTAGCTCTGCTCGACACTCAGGCCTTTGACGCGATAGCACAGATCGTCTCGGACAACGGTGCGCTGGAGGCCGTGCTCGGCGGCAATGGCATAGAGCTGATGAAGCTCGAGCCACAGGCCCTCGGGCGTCGGGTTGTAGAGCTGGGTGGCGCGCACCAGCATCGCGCAGAGGCTGCGAATCGCCCGTTGCAGCGAAACGGTGACCAGCTGCAGGCGGTCACGGCCGGTCTGCGGCACCAGCTCCACGACGATCAGCTTGTAACCGGTGGCGAGATGGTTGTGCAGTGCCTGGCAAAGGCTCGCCACCTTGCGCGGGCGCTCACCGAGCACGATCGGCTGATGGTGGAGATGGCGCTCCAGCTCACGGCAGACGAAGTGAATTTCCGGTCGTAGCAACTCAAGCAGCTGCAGACGCAGCTGGGCGGTCGTGCGCAGCTTGTTGAGTTCAAGCAAGGCCTGATACAGCTGGCGCGCCGTTTCGCCGAGGTTGGCCTTGGGCAGGCCGGACAGCCACTGTTTGACGCTGCGCACGCTGGGTTCGCAGAAGGACAGCGCCTGGGTGTTTGGCGCCGTCACGCGTAGCAACAATGGTTGGCTTTGAGTTTCCAAACGATCAGCTCCGTGGTAGGCGTGCCAACGCACCGTGGGTGATCTGTCGGTGCGGGTCGGGTGCCCATCACTACATGATGTCAAAATGCAACTGTGCCCAGTCACATCATAACGGACACGGAGCGCTTGGCCAGCGGTAGCCGACCATTGGTTCGTTCTAGACGGGCGTCGGTTCTTCCGTCGAGAGGCTGGCCGGTGGTGTCGGCTTGGCCTGTCCGAGCCCTTCGCCCATGCACACCGGCGTCAATGCCGATAGCTGTTCGGCCCAGCTGACCTGGTCAGGCCCGAAGAGCATGATCACCGTGGAGCCCAGCTTGAAGCGACCCATTTCCGCGCCCTTGTCCAGATGCACCGGGGCACGGGCCGCTTCGTCGTAGCGGAAGGTCTTGAGGGTGCGCTTGGGCGGCGTGACCAGTCCGGCCCATACGGTCTCGATGCTGGCGACGATCATCGCGCCCACCAGCACCATCGCCATCGGGCCGCGCTCGGTGTCGAACAGGCAGACCACGCGTTCGTTGCGGGCAAACAGCTCCGGTACGCCTTCGGCGGTTACGGTGTTGACCGAGAATATCCGACCCGGCACGTAGACCATTTCACGCAATGTGCCGGCCAGCGGCATGTGCACGCGGTGGTAGTCCTTGGGCGACAGATAAACGGTGGCGAAATCCCCGCCCATGAAGGGTGCCGAGCGCTCGTGATCGCCGCCGAGCAGCTCCGTGACGCTGTAGTTGTGGCCCTTGGCCTGGAATATCCGGCCCTGCTCGATTTTGCCGAGTTGGCTGATCGCGCCGTCGCAGGGGTTGAGTATCGCGCCCGGTGTTGGGTCGAGCGGGCGCGCGCCGTCTTTCAAGGCGCGAGTGAAGAAGGCGTTGAAGTGTTCGTAGGCGGTCGGGTCTTCGGTCTGCGCTTCGCGCATGTCGACCTCGAAGTGGCGAACGAACCATTTGATGAAGGTGTTCTTCACCCAGGGCAGGCGGCATTCGGCCAGGCAACCGGCGAGGCGCGAGATCAGGTGATGCGGTAGCAGGTACTGGCTGAGTACGAACAAGCGATCTTTCATGGGGAGCCTTTTCATTGCTGGATGGGGGTGTCGGACAGGTTGCCCCACTCGCCCCAGGAACCGGGATATCCCTTGATGCGCGGATAGCCCAGCGCCTTGGCCAGCAGATAGGTGAAGCCCGAGCGATGATGCGTCTGGCAGTGGGTGATGATTTCCTTGTCAGCGGTAATGCCGAGCGCCTCCAGTCGCTCGGCGATGTCCTCGCGGATGCGCAGCGCACGTGTCGGGTCCATCGCGGCGGTCCATTCGAAATTGATGGCGCCTGGGATGTGGCCTGCACGTGCTGCCAACGCCTTCTCGCCCCGGTATTCCTCGGGCGACCGGGCGTCCCAGATCACCAGGTCCGCAGCACCGAGCCGACTTTCGATGTATTCGCGGGTGGCGCTGGGTGTTTCGCTGAGCTGCAAGGCAACCGGCCCGCCGGCGGCGGCAGGGCTTTGCTGCGACAGCGGCCGCTGTTCGGCCAGCCAGGCAGGCAGGCCGCCATTGAGATAGTGATAGTGCCGATGGCCGATGACATCCAGCAGCCAGATGAAGCGCCCGGCCCAGCCACCGCCTTCATCGTCATAGACGACGTAGACCGCGTCGGCTCGATGCCCGAGCGCGCCGAACAGGGCCTCCAGCTGGGGCTTGCCGGGAAGCAGGCCGGGCGCCGGCGGCTGGCCGAGCTGGGTCTGTTTCGGATCGACGAATCGCGCGCCGGGCAGGTGGCCTTCGGCGTAGCGGGTGGCGCTGGTCAAATCGACCAGAATCAGCTCGGGCGCGTCCAGGCGCTCGGCCAGATCGGCCGGTTCGATGACCAGGGGCAGGGTTGAAAAAGCGGACACGGCAATCCTCGGGCGTTCGGGAAGGGCCAAGTCTAGCGAAAAATTCAGCGACCGCGCTTGCTGAAGGTCGCCAGGGCTCGCTCGATGCATTGGACGGTCTTGCCGAACAGCTGCAGGTTCGCGTCGCTGATCGCGCTGTTGTTCTGGTCGGCCGCGACCAGCATCACCACCCGCCCCTCGTGGCCGACCGAGCGCAGCAGCAGATGTTCGCTGGGAAACAGCGACTTCAGCGTGCCCGGCAGCATGGCAGAGAACTGCGCCAGGTTGTCCGGTTTGAGCCGCAGCAGCGCGGGTTTCTCCAGCAGCCTGCGTAGTACCTGGCTTGAGTCGATATCGAGTGTCAGACGCGCCGCCTCGCGTGGCAGGCCGCTGCTCTGCTGGCCGACCAGGCGCCGTTGCTTGCGGTCGACGAGCATGATCAGCACGCGTTGCAGGCCGGCACAGCTCAGCGCGCTGCACGCGGCGGCGGTGAGTTGAAGGATGTTGTCGTAGGGGCAGGGTTCGCTGAGCAGCTCACGGCAATGCGCGCGCCATTGCGCCAGGTCTTCGGCTTCGGGCGCTGCAGCGGCCCGCTCGACCTGAAACACGCTTTCCCAAGGCCATAGCAGGCCCTGGGCAGGATGCCAGAGATCGGTCGCGCCGATCGATCGAGCGCTGTAGACGGCCTGCTGATGCACCAGTTGCTGCAGTTCGGCCAGCGGAACCTGCAGATAGAGACCGGCCAGCCGCTGCCAGCGCAGGCTGTGGATGCCGCTCCAGCTGTGGTGAGACGACAGTGCCAGGCCGTTGGCCAGGACGATGGTGTTGCCAGGCTGCGTCAGCCAGCGGCGCAACGGCGGGTCGGCGTCGAGCATCTGCTGCTGATGCAGCGGGTGTTCGTTGTCATGCGCGATATGCAGCGCTTTGATCAGCATGCGTCGATGCTCGTTGAGCAACTGGTAGCCCTGGATAATCCAGTCGGGCAGTCCCCAGCGCTCGGCGGTCGCGCTGCAGAGTTCCAGCAATGGCACGCCGAGCAGCGACTGTTCGACCTGGCGAGCCGGTTCACGCTTGACCAGCACGCGTTGTTCCCAGGTGTCGAGCAGCTGTGGATAGGCAGCGACCATCGCCCAGACGGGCGCAAGGAACAACAGACTGCCCCAATGTATTTCCTGCCAGAGCCGCGCGAGGCGCGACGCGAACAGTCCGCTGGCCTGCTGGCTGGCGTGCTGGCTGATGAGCATGACCTGCCGCAATGGTGCGGGTATGGCCTCAGGTTGCGCGGCGGGCACCTTGGCGAACAAGGCCTCGGCGCGTTTCAGGCCAATGCGGCTGAGGGCGACTTCCAGGCTTTCGGCGGGCTTGCTGGTGGTCGCCACGCCGCGGTTGGCTTCGCGAATGACGACGAGTGCCAGCGCCGGACTCGCCTGGATCAGCTCGGCGATCTGGCGCAGGGAGAGGCTGCTGTCACGCAGCGCACGCTGGACGCGGGCATACGGAACGGCAGGCGCAGGGAGCACGACGGCGTCCAGTGCATCGAGCCAAGCGTCAAGCGTGCGGGGTGGTTGGGTCATTATGATGGCGCCGTCGAACTAGCATTTCATCGGGATGGCCTTTAGTCTGGCGCAAAAGTTCCGATAACCAGAACAATTCTTTTCATCTGCCCCTTCGCCTGTCCCCATACGAGCTCGTGCATCTTTGCGCGACTTGTTTCAGGTGCACTGAAATCAGGTTTTAGACGTACCTTTCTATGGCAAAAATCATCGGCATCATCGTAGTTATCGCCAGCGTGCTCGGCGGGTTCGTGCTGTCGGGTGGCAAGCTCGGCGCGCTGATTCACCCGTTCGAGGTGATGATCATCGGCGGCGCGGCCCTCGGCGGCTTCCTGCAGGCCAACCCTGGCAGCACCACCAAGATCGTGTTCAAGAAGTCGCTGCAGATGTTCAGCTCGCGGTTCACCCACAAGTACTACCTGGAAGTCCTGGGGCTGCTCTACGAGATTCTCAACAAGAGCCGCCGCGAAGGCATGATGGCGATCGAGGCCGACCTCGAGGACCCCAAGGCCAGTCCGATATTCAGCAAGTACCCGGCAATCCTCAAGGACGACCGGATGACGGCCTTTGTCTGTGATTACCTGCGCATCATGTCTTCCGGAAACATGGCTCCGCATGAGCTGGAAGGGCTGTTCGACATGGAGCTCAACGGCCTCAAGGAGGAGCTCGAACACCCGTCGCATGCCGTTTCCAAGATTGCCGACGGCCTGCCCGCGATGGGGATCGTGGCAGCGGTACTGGGGATCGTTATCACCATGTCGGTGCTGGCCGAGGCCAACAACGCGGAAATCGGCGAAAAGGTGGGCACCGCGCTGGTGGGGACCTTCCTAGGCATTCTCGCTTCCTATGGTTTCTTCGGGCCGCTGGCTGCAGCGCTGGAGCACGATGCCAAGGAAGAGGTGAATCTCTATGAGGCCATCAAGGCGACCCTGGTTGCCTCGGCCTCCGGCATGCCGCCGACCCTGGCCGTGGAGTTTGGGCGCAAGGTGCTGCTGCCGGCGCATCGGCCGAGTTTCGCTGAACTCGAACAAGCGATGCGTGGTAGCTAAGCGACATGGAAAACACCCAGCCAATCATCGTCAAGCGCGTCAAGAAGTCGGCCGCCGGCCACCATGGCGGCGCCTGGAAGATCGCCTTCGCCGACTTCGCGACGGCCATGATGGCCTTCTTCCTGGTGATGTGGCTGATGTCCTCCGCCACGCCGGAGCAGAAGCGCGCTATTTCCGGCTATTTCCAGGATCCGATCGGCTTTACCGAGAGCGCCAGCCCGCATGTGATCGATCTCGGCGGCACGCCCACGCCCGCTCCGGACCGTACGCTCAATGACGTGATCGACCCGGCCGCTAAGCAGACCGAGGCGGCGCTCGACGCCGAGCAGGTCGAAACCCTGTCCGAACAGCTGGAGCGTGAGCGGTTGGAGCTGTTGCTGCAGGAGCTGCAGAACAAGGTCGAGGAAAACCCCGATCTGACCCGTTTCAAGGATCAGATCCTGTTCGAAATCACCCAGGACGGGTTGCGCATCCAGATCATGGACGCGGCCAACCGGCCCATGTTCGCCTTGGGCAGCGCGCAGCTTCAGCCCTATTTCGAGGACATCCTGCTGGCGATGGCCGACACCATCCGCGCGGTGCCGAACAAGATCAGCGTCAGTGGCCATACCGATGCCAAGCCCTACTCCGGACGCGGCGATTTCGGCAACTGGGAATTGTCCGCTGGACGTGCCAATGCCGCCCGGCGGACGCTGGTCGCCGGTGGTTATCCCGAAGACCAGATCGCTCGAGTGGTGGGCTATGCCTCATCGGCGCTGTTCGACCGCAACGATCCGCTGAATCCGGTCAATCGTCGCATCGACATCCTGGTGCTGACGAAGAAGGCGCAGCGCGATATCGAAGGCGAACAGTCGGATGCCGAGGCAACGGCGCCGGCGACTGGCACCGCTGCGGCACCTCCCGCAGACAATTCCAACGCCAACGTCAACGCCAACGATCCGCTACAAGCCGCTCCGCTGCGCGAACGGCTGAACATCTTCGAGGATGGCGTGCTGAAGTTCGACCAGCCGGGCGGCGAGTGAGCGTCACCGCGGGCTCTAGCTAGTACTCGGTTTCCGGCAAGCTGCTGATGATGTGCCGATAGCTGGCCATCCGTTGCGGCTGGATTTGCCCCTGCTCCAGTGCCTTTAAGAGTGCACAGCCCGGCTCACGGTCATGCTTGCAGTCGCGAAAGCGGCAATGCCCGAGCAGTTCCTGAAACTCGATGAAACCGGCTTCGACGTCGCCGCGGCTGACGTGCCCCAGACCAAACTCACGGATGCCGGGTGAGTCGATCAGCTCACCGCCACCGGGAAAATGGAACAGCCTCGCGGTGGTGGTGGTATGGGTGCCCTTGCCGGTCATTTCCGACAGTGCGCCGACCCGGGTGTCGACTCCCGGCAGCAGGCTGTTCACCAACGAAGACTTGCCTACGCCGGACTGCCCGACGAACACACTGACATGGCCGTCGAGGCGCGCTTTCAGGCTGTCCATGCCGGCCCCGTCATGGGCGGACACTTCCATCAACGGGTAGCCCAGCGTTCGGTACACCGCCAGCAACGCGTCGAGCGCGCCCTGATTCTGGGCGTCGATCAAGTCCGCCTTGTTCAGCAACAGCAGGGGCGTGATGCCGGCATGCTCGGCCGCGACCAGGTAGCGATCGATCAGGTTGGCATGAGGCTCCGGCAGCGGGGCAAAGACAATGACGATCAGGTCGACGTTGGCTGCCACCGGCTTGAGCTGGCCGCGGGTATCGGGGCGGCACAGTTCGGTTTGCCGCGGCAGTTGCGCGACGATCACGCCGATGCCCTGGTTGCCCGGCCGCCAGACCACGCGATCGCCGGTCACCAGAGCTGGCAGGTTGGCGCGTAAGTGGCAGCGGAACACCTGCCCGCGATCTTCGCCTTCCTGCGCCTCGACTTCCACCTGTACGCCGAAATGAGCGATCACCAGGCCGGTCTGTTCCGGACCGAGATCGCCACCTTCGAGTTCTTCGATGGCGCGCGATTCGCGCCGCGCGGCCCGCGAAGCGCGCTCTTCCTGGATTTTCTCGATGCGCCAGCTTTGCCGGCGGTTGAGGTGGCGTTTGGCCATTTAGATGCGATGCCCAGGCTGGAAAAGTAGGCGAGTCTAGCATGCCCCCGCGTGCGGCTACGGCCCTGTATGGCGGCGGGTTGGAGGGTTAGACTCGGTGTCGGTTCCACCTTCGATGAGCGCCTATGCCAGCGTTACCCTTTGCGCGGTTTCCCATTCTGCTGGCAATGCTAGCCCAGCTGCTTTCGCTAGCCCTCACCTGGTTCGCGTTACTTGCCCTGGCTCGTCTGCTGGGCTGGCATGGCAGCCTGTTCACCGCGGCGTGTCTGCAGGGCTCGCTCGCGGCATTGCTCGGGCTGCGGTTCGGGCTGTCGCGTTGGTGGCTGCCGATCAACGTCGGTTTCGTACCCGGACTGGTGCTGGCGCAAGGGCATGCGTTGCCCCCGTGGCTGCTGCTGGCCGGCTTTGTCGCCTTGCTGTTGCTGAACTGGAACGCGCTGGGCGAGCGGGTGCCGCTGTACCTGACAGGCAGCGCAGCCGAGCAGCGCTTGAAGCAGCGCCTGGCCGAGCTGCCCGAGGGCTTTCGCTTCATCGATCTGGGTAGCGGGCTGGGCGGTACCTTGCTCCGGCTGTCGCGGGCCTATCCCTCCGCGCACTTCGTCGGCGTCGAGACCGCCCCCCTGACCTTCGCGCTGTGCTGGTTGCGCTGCCTGTTCCAGCACAACTGCCAGGTGCGCTTTCGTAGCTTCTGGCGCGAGCCGCTGGGGGGCTACGATGTGGTTTATTGCTTCCTCTCTCCGGCGCCGATGCCGGCGCTGTGGCGCAAGGCGCGCGACGAGATGCGGTCGGACGCCTTGCTGATCAGCAACAGCTTCGAGGTGCCCGGCGTCGAGGCGCAGGAAACCCTCAACATCGATGACTGGCGATATTCGCGCCTGCTGATCTGGCGTCCGGGCGTCGATGCGCAACCTGACGGCCGATCCGTGAACGGCTAAACTGCGCGCCACAGCCGAGGAGCCCACCATGCAGAACCCCCAGAATCTGATCTGGATCGACCTGGAAATGACCGGTCTGGATCCTGACAACGACGTCATCATCGAAATGGCCACCATCGTGACCGACAGCCAGCTCAACGTGTTGGCTGAAGGGCCGGTCATCGCCATTCATCAGAGCGACGAGATTCTCGCCGGCATGGACGAATGGAATACGCGGCAGCATGGCGGTTCCGGGCTGACGCAGCGCGTGCGTGACAGCCGGATTTCCACTGCCGAAGCCGAGGCGCAGACCTTGGCCTTTCTCGAACAGTGGGTGCCCAAAGGCAAGTCGCCGATCTGCGGCAACAGCATTTGTCAGGATCGGCGCTTCCTGTACCGGCGCATGCCGCGCCTGGAGGCCTATTTCCACTATCGCAACCTGGATGTGTCCACGCTCAAGGAGCTGGCCGCGCGCTGGGCGCCGGAAGTACTGGCCAGCTTCAAGAAGGGTGGCACGCACCTGGCGCTGGATGACATTCGTGAATCCATCGCCGAGCTGCGGCACTACCGCGAACACTTCATCAAGGCCTGATTGCTGATCGCCCAAGTGGGCGCACCACCCTTCGTGCCGCGCGAGGGGTGGCGAAGCGCTGAGCTATCCGCGCCTTCGGCCCGTTAGCGTCCCAGCTTGCGCAGCTCGTCGGACTCCACCACGCGGATGCCGTCATCCTCTTCCAGCGCCAGGCGCCAGAGGGCACGCGCCAGGGTGCAGGCGGAAATGCCGCGGTACTTGCCCGGCAGCAGGTGGGAGAGCGGGGCGGTCAGGCGCTCCACCGGGCGCACTTCCATGCGCGGCCCCAGCAACTGCGAGGGGCGTGCGATGGTCAGTTGCGGCCAATCCTGCGCGCGCAAGGCCTCTTCCATTTCGCCCTTGACCCGGCAGTAGAAGATCGAACTGTCCGGACTGGCGCCCAGCGAGCTGATCACCAGCAGATGCCGGGCGCCCAGTTCACGGGCGCGCCTGGCGAATTCGACGACCAGATCGAGGTCGATGGCGCGGAACGCGTCCTGGCTTCCGGCCTCCTTGAGGGTGCTGCCAAGGCAGCAGAACGCCGTGTCTATCTGGCCCGAGAGCTGCGGCAGCAAGGTTCGCAGCGGGCCGATCGGGTTATCCAGCCGTGGGTGCTCGGCCAGGGGTTTGCGTGTGGGCGCGAGGACGCACTCGACCGTCGGTTCGTTGAGCAGGCGGTCGAGCAGATGCTCGCCGGTCAGTCCGGTGGCGCCGGCAAGCAAAATGCGCTGGGGCGTCAAATACATGGTTTGGCTTCCTGTGACGATTCAGTCGGTGGGCGTCTGCTGTGCTTCGATCAGCGACCGCCAGTGTGCGACAACCTGCTGCGGCGCCCAGATCTGCGGCTCCGAAGCCTGATAGTGGTCGGCTTGCTCCCGTTCGGCAACCCTCGCCTGTGCCAGCGTGAACGCTTGCTCGATATCCCGGGTTTGCTGCAGTGCTTCGGCGAACAGGGCGCGACCGAAATAGGTGAAGTCGCTTTCCTCGGAGCAGCCGAACGACACCCGGTCGGCACGCGCAGCGGTGATCACCAGCGTATTGGGGCTCTTCAGCGGCTCGATGAAGCCACCGGAATAACAGGCCGAGATCACCACCACCTTGTCGCGCTCGGCGAGCGGCTGCAGCAGTGTCGCCAGGTCCGCTGCCGGCAGGTCTTCCAGGGCCAGGCGGGGCTGCGCCAGTACCAGCTGGTGATCGGCGGAACCGTGGCTGGTCAGGTAGATGAAGATCAGGTCCTCGCTGCCGCTGCGCTCGGCCAGCGTGCGGATGGCACGTGCGATCGTCTCGCGGGTGGCCAGCGGCCGCTCGGCGAGACGGTCGCGATGGTTGACCAGGGTGATCTGGCCGCGGGCGGCGAAGCGTTCGGCCAGCAGCGCGTCGACGTAGTCCACTTCGCGCAGGAACACGCTCTGGCGTCCGTCGCCGGCGACGGTGAGGCTGTAGAGTTCGGCAGCAGGGGTCGAGGCCGGCACCGCCTCGAGGGCATCGGCAAGCAACTGCCCCTGGCGCAACAGGCCGATCTCCAGCGGGTCGGGTAGTTGTTTGCCGGCGGCGTCATGGCTCAGGCGGCCGGCGCGCCAGGTACCGCGCTGTTCGCTGCCGTCAGCGAGGGTGAGGGTGCCCGGGCCGTCGAAGCGTCCGGCGCGAAAATGCCCTTGGTAAAGGCTGCCGTCCGGCTGCCGCAGTTGCCCTTCGCCCTGGTACTGCCAGCGGGTGAGTTCGCCCTCATAGCGGGTGCCGTCGCTGCCGACATATTCGCCTTGTCCGCTCAGCTCGCCCTGCTCGAAGTGTCCGCTCCAGACATTGCCGGCGGCGTCTTCGTAGCGGCCTTGACCGTGGAACAGGTCGTTCTCGAAGTGCCCGCTGTAGTGCTCGCCATCACCGCCCCGATAGCTGCCTGGGCCGTTCAACTGGCCATTGACGAAGGTGCCGCTGTATTCACCGTCGGCGTCGTGGCGGCGGCCCTCGCCACTGGGCTGGCCGTTGGTGAACTCGCCCTGGTAGGTTGTGCCGTCGTGTTGCAGCGTGCCCTGGCCGTGGTAGAGCCCGTCTTTGAAGTTGCCTTCGTAGTGCAGGCCCGGCTCGGTATAACGGCCCTTGCCGTTGAGACTGCCGGCGCGGAACCGGCCCTCGTAGACGCCGCCAGTGGCGTAGCTGAAACGCCCCTGGCCGTCGAACAGGCCCTGTCTGAACTCGCCTTCGTAGCGGTCGCCATTGGCACCTTGCCAGATGCCCTGGCCATGCCACTGGCCGTCCTTGAACCCGCCGCGGTAATGGCTGCCGTTCGGGTAGTCGATTCGGCCCTGGCCCTGCAGGCGACCGTCGATGACCTCGCCGCGGTAGCGACCGCCATCGGGTAGCACCGCATCGGCCGGTAGCAGGGGCTCGCCCTCGCCGCAGGCGACCAGCAGGCAGGCGAACAGAAACGGGGTGAGGCGGCGCATGCGGCTATCCAGTGGGGCGATGCCGGCAGTATGCCGCAAACGGGACGGGGTGCGACAACGGCGCACCCCATGGAATCAGACGACGCAGAGTGCCAGGGTCTCGGCGATGTAGGCGGGTTTTTCGACGCCTTCGATCTCCATGACGGCTCGGGCCTTGAGCAGCCACTGCCCCGGATTCTTCTCGTAGGCGTCGAGCAGTGTCGCGGATACACGAACGCGCGACCCGACTCTCACCGGCTGGATGAAGCGCAGGCTGTCGAGCCCGTAGTTGACCCCCATTTTGGTGCCTTCGGGCCGGACCATCAGGTCCTCCATCAACATGGGCAGCAGCGACAGGGACAGGTAGCCATGGGCGATGGTGCCGCCGAACGGCGTCTGGGCCGCTTTTTCCGGATCGACATGGATGAACTGATGGTCGCCGGTGCATTCAGCGAACTGGTCGACGCGCTGCTGGTCGACGGTGAGCCACTCGGAGTGACCGAGCGCCTTGCCAATATAGTTCTTGAGTTCCGCGACGGGTACCTGCGGCATATTACCTCCGGATGTTTGTCGTTATTCGGCTGCGGTGTCTGCGGGTTAGATCAGCATGGGCCTGCCGGCGGATCAAGCACGCATGGTTGTGCGAATGGTGCCCCATAGGCCAGGCCCGTGCGGCTGCCCGCCGTGTAGCGGCGAGTGGCTTATAATGTCGACTCTTTCGCTCTGGAGACGTCCATGCTGCTACGCGGCCTAACCTGGCTGGTGCTGTTCCAATTGCTCGGCACTGCACTCAACGTGTTGATCCTGCCGGTGCTGCCGGGGCCGATCATCGGGCTGGTGCTGCTGTTCGTGGCGCTGTTGATGCGTGGCCAGGCCAGCGAGTCCCTGCAACTGGCGGCCAGCAGCCTGTTGCGCTACCTGCCGCTGTTGCTGGTGCCGCCGGCGGTGGGTGTGATGGCCTATACCGAGGCGATTCTCGAGGATTTCTGGGCCATCATCGGCGTGCTGGTGCTCTCGCTGGTGGTGTCGCTGGTTTTCACCGGTTGGCTGATGCAGGCGTTGATCCGTCGCCAGCAGCGCCGGGCGGGCCGAGCATGATCGGTGGGCAATGGCAGGCGGCCTGGGAGGCGGTGATCCATCACCCCTTGTTCGGCGTAGCGATCACCCTTGCCGCCTTTCAACTGGCTTATGCCGCCTACGAAAGGACTCGCTGGGTATTTCTGCAGCCGGTACTGGTGTCGATGCTGGTGGTCGTCGGCATCCTGCTCGCCTGCGGCCTGACGTACCAGCAGTACCGCACCAGCGCGCAAATGCTTACCGTCCTGCTCGGACCGGCCACCGTGGCGCTGGCGGTCCCGCTGTATCTGAATTTGCGCAGGATTCGCGAGCTGTTCGGTCCGATCATGCTGACCCTGCTGCTGGCCGGCACCGGTGTGACGGCGCTGGGCATGGCTCTGGCGTGGGCCTTTGGCGCCGATCAGGTGATTCTGATGACCCTGGCGCCGAAATCGGTGACGTCCCCGATCGCGATGCTGGTGGCCGAGCAGATCGGTGGGGTGGTGGCGCTGGCCGCGGTGTTCGTGATGATCACCGGCATCATCGGTGCGATCGTCGGTCCGGAACTGTTGCGCCGCTTTGGCGTTCAGCATCCTGCAGCCCGCGGAATGGCGCTGGGCCTGTGCGCCCATGCGGTGGGAACCGCGCAGGCGCTGCAGGAAAGCGAGGAGTGTGGTGCCTTCGCCGCGCTGGCGATGAGCTTGATGGGTGTGATGACCGCCGTGCTGCTGCCGCTGGCGGTGTTGCTGTTGTCCTGAGGAGTGGCTATGAAGCTGCCGTTGTTTCCGCTCGATACCGTACTGTTTCCCGGATGTACGCTCGATCTGCAACTCTTCGAGGCGCGTTATCTGGACATGATCAGCGGATGTCTGAAGGCCGGTCATGGCTTCGGCGTGGTCGGCCTCATCAAGGGCAGCGAAGTCGGGCTGGCGGCCAGTGAATATGCCCTGACCGGCTGCGAGGCGTTGATCCGTGACTGGCAGCAGCAGTCCAACGGCCTGCTCGGTATACGGGTAGAGGGCGGTCGCCGTTTCGATGTGCTGACGGCTCAGGTGCAGCGCGACCAGTTGATCGTCGCCGAGGTCGATTGGCGCGACGAGGAGGACGAGTCGCCGCTGGGTGACGAGCACGCCGACCTGGCGGTCCTGCTCGAGGCGCTGGGTCAGCACCCATTGGTAGAAACCCTGGGGATGGGCGGGCCGGTGCAGGGTCAGCGCGCCTTGGGCTACCAGTTGGGCTATCTGTTGCCGTTCCAGCCGGCACAGAAGCTCGAATTGCTCCAGCTGAACGATTCGCCGTCGCGGCTACAGCGTATCCAGGGCTGGCTCGAGCAGCTGCAAGGCGAAGCCGTGCAATAGTGCGCCTGTTGGCTCATTGGTAGCGATACAGCAGCATGGCGCCGGGCAGCGCCCAGACGACGAACGCACCGATCAGGCCCAGCACGGATGGCAGAATCAGCCACCACACTTTCGGTGAAAGCGCGCCCATGGGGGCTTTCCATTGCACCAGCGTCAGGCTGGCGGCGCACAGGGTGGCGGCGAGCATTGCGCCGCCGATCACGTCGGTCGGCCAGTGCACGCCCAGGTAAACCCGAGACAGCGCGATGGCGGTCGCCGGCAGGGCTGCCAGCAACACCCAGGCCAGGCGCAAGCGCGGCGGTTGCCCGCGTCCGGCCAGCACGCCCAGGGTCAGGAAAAAGGCGAAGGCCGCCGAGCTGTGGCCACTGGGGAAGCTGAAGCTGTGCAGCGGTTCGACCAGGACTTCCGGGCGCACCCGGCCGAAGGTCGCTTTCAACGCACCATTGGCCAGCGCCGTGCCCAGCAGCGTCAGAATGGCGAATGCGGCAGCGCGCCATTGCCGCACGCCGATCAGCAACAGGCTCAGTAACACCGCGGCCCACAGCTGGGTACGGAAGTCGCCGGCACGGGTGACCACCACCATGAAACGATCGAAGCCCGAGCTGCGCTCGCCTTGCACGACCGCCATCAAGCCCTGGTCGAATTCCACCAGATAGGGCCAGCCGAAGAACAGGCCGATCAAGGCGGCGGCGCTCAGGCCTGTTGCATACGGCGTGACCCAGCGCATCTGGTGCAGGCTGCAGTGCACCACGCCGCCGATGAGCAGCAGCAGTACTGCGATCACGAGACCTGCCTCAGGCCAGAAGCCTTCGGGCAGCGGCAGCCGTACCGCCGCGCCGGCCGTCCAGCCTGGCAACAGATAAGCCATGGCCCAGCCGGCAGCAGCCACCAGGCTGACCAGCAGAAAGCGTCCGAACGGCATGTCGAGCATGCCAGCGGTGAGCGGGAGCATTGGCCGCAGTGGGCCAATGAAGCGCCCCACCAGCAGGCTGGCGATGCCATAACGATCGAAATACAGCTCAGCGCGGGACAGCCACTGCGGGTTATCGCGCAGGCCCCGCATATTACGAATGCTCTGGTGATAACGGCGCCCAAGTCCGTAGGACAGCAGGTCGCCCAAGAGGCCGCCGGCATAACCCAGCAGCAGGGTCTCGCCGAGGCTCAGCACGCCACTGCCGGCCAGCACCGCGATACCGAAGATGAGAACGGTGCCGGGCATCAGCAGGCCCACCACGGCGAGGCACTCCAGACAGGCCACCAGAAACAGGCTCACGCCCAGCCATTGCGGATTGTCGGCGAGCCAGCCGGTAAGTGTGGTGAGCCATTCGAACATGGGGTTTCCTCGAGTCGAGAGGGTTTCGACCCGGCAGCTGGCGCTCCGGTTTCAAGTGCCGGCCATGATACTGCCAATGCCGCGGCCGGCCGCGACGGCTTTGGCTCGCGGTGCGTAGCCGCCGGCGGTGCGCCGCGTCCGATTGATCCCAGCCATGGCGCATCGGCCTTTTCAGCCATTCGCCCGACGCCGCTGTGCGCCGGGCGCATGGGTGGCTATAATCAGCCGCTTTCTCTCCAGTCAGGCCAGCCAGACCATGACCGAGTCCGTACTCGATTACATGACCCGCCTCGGTCGCGCCGCGCGCGAGGCGTCGCGCGTGCTTGCGCGTGCCACCACCGCGCAGAAGAACCGTGCCTTGCATGCCGCTGCGGCCGCGCTCGACGCCGCCCGCGAGGAACTGGTCAGTGCCAATCAGCGTGACCTTGCCGCTGGGCGTGCCAATGGCCTGGACGAGGCCATGCTCGACCGGCTGGCACTGACACCCGCGCGTATCGACGACATGATCGAAGGGCTGCGCCAGGTCGCGACCCTGCCCGATCCGATTGGTGAGATCCGCGACATGCGCTATCTGCCCTCCGGCATCCAGGTGGGCAAGATGCGTGTGCCGCTGGGCGTGGTCGGCATCATTTACGAATCACGGCCGAACGTGACCATCGATGCTGCCAGCCTGTGCCTGAAGTCGGGCAATGCCACCATCCTGCGCGGTGGCTCCGAAGCGATTCATTCGAATCAGGCGATTGCCCGTTGCATCCAGCTGGGGTTGGCCGAAGCCGAGTTGCCAGCTGCGGCGGTTCAAGTGGTCGAGACCACCGATCGTGCCGCTGTCGGCGCGCTGATCACCATGCCGGACTACGTGGATGTCATCGTGCCGCGTGGCGGCAAGGGCCTGATCGAACGCATCAGCCGCGATGCCAAGGTGCCGGTGATCAAGCATCTGGACGGCATCTGCCACGTCTACATCGACCAGGCCGCCGACATCGACAAGGCCATTCGTGTGGCCGACAACGCCAAGACCCAGCGTTACGCGCCGTGCAACACCATGGAAACCTTGCTGGTGCATGCGGCCATCGCCGAGCGCGTATTGCCGCCGCTGGCCGCTATCTACCGTGAGAAAGGCGTCGAGCTGCGCGGCTGCCCGCGCACCTGCGCGCTGCTCGGCGAAGCCGTGCATGCCGCCAGCGAAGAGGATTGGTCGACCGAGTACAACGCGCCGATCCTGTCGATCCGGGTGGTCGATTCCCTCGACCAGGCCATCGAGCACATCAATCACTACGGCTCGCAGCACACCGACGCCATCATCACGGAAAACTTCACCGATGCGCGCCGCTTCCTCACCGAAGTCGACTCGGCGTCGGTGATGGTCAACGCCTCCACGCGCTTTGCCGACGGTTTCGAGTATGGTCTGGGCGCCGAGATCGGCATCTCCACCGATAAGCTGCACGCGCGCGGGCCCGTAGGCCTGGAAGGGCTGACCAGCGAGAAATATGTCGTCTTCGGTGATGGCCATGTGCGTACTTGATGGCCGTTAAGCAACGGCCACGGCGCATCGGCGTTCTCGGCGGTACCTTCGATCCGGTGCACATCGGGCACCTGCGTGGGGCGCTGGAGGTGGCCGAGACGCTCGGCCTCGACGAAGTCCGGCTGGTTCCCAATTTCCGCCCGCCTCATCGCGAGGCGCCGAACAGCTCCGCTCAGGATCGTCTGGCCATGGTTCGGTTGGCTGTGCAGGACCTGCCATTGCTCGGGGTGGATGCGCGCGAACTGGAGCGCGACAGACCGTCGTACACACTCGACACGCTGGTGTCGTTGCGTGAAGAGCTGGACCACAACGATCAGATCTTCCTCATCGTCGGCTGGGACGCTTTTTGCGGACTGCCCACCTGGTATCGCTGGGAAGAACTGCTCGATCACAGCCACATCCTGGTCCTGCAACGGCCGGATGCCGATAGCGAAGCGCCGGAAGCGTTGCGCAATCTGCTGGCGGCGCGCAGCGTCAACGACCCGCTGGCGCTTGCCGGCCGCGGGGGACAAATCGCTTTCGTCTGGCAGGCGCCGCTCGAGGTGTCGGCGACACGAATTCGTCAATTTCTGGCCAGCGGCCGGTCGGTCCGTTTTCTGGTACCCGACGCCGTACTGGCTTATATCAACGCGCACGGACTTTACCGGGCGTCGAACTGAGGTTGTTTCACGTTATGCAGAATGAAGCTTTGGTCCAGCTGGCCGTCAGCGCCCTGGAAGACCTGAAAGGGGCCGACATCACCACCATCGATGTGCGCGGCAAGACCAGCGTCACCGATTTCATGGTGATCGCCAGCGGTACGTCCAGCCGCCACGTCAAGTCGCTGGCCGACAACGTGCTGGAAAAGGTCAAGGAGCAGGGCGTGCGGCCGCTGGGCAGCGAAGGCCTGGACGGCGGCGAGTGGGCGCTGCTCGATTTGGGCGATGTGGTGGTGCATGTCATGCAGGTGCCGACTCGCCAGTTCTATGACCTCGAGCGTCTCTGGCAGGGTGCGGAGCAGAGCCGCGCGCAGCACGCCGGCGAGCCGGAATAAATACCCGTGCGGATCAAGCTGGTGGCGGTGGGTTCGAAGATGCCGCGCTGGGTCGAGGACGGCTGGCACGAATATGCCAAGCGTCTGCCGTCCGAGCTACCGCTGGAGCTGCACGAGATACCGCTCAACACCCGCGGCAAGAACGCCGATGTGGCGCGGCTGATACGCCAGGAAGGCGAGGCCATGCTGGCCAAGGTGCAGCCGGGCGAGCGCATCGTCACCCTGGAGGTGACCGGGCGCCTCTGGAGCACCGAACAACTGGCTGCCGAGCTGGAGCGCTGGCGCCTCGATGCGCGTAACGTCAACCTGATGGTCGGGGGGCCGGAAGGGTTGGCGCCCGAGGTCTGCGCGCGCAGTGAGCAGCGTTGGTCGTTGTCACCCTTGACCTTGCCGCATCCGCTGGTGCGCATCCTCATCGGCGAGCAGATCTATCGCGCCTGGTCGTTGCTTTCGGGCCACCCCTACCACAAGTAGTCCAGCCAAACCCAAGATGTCACAGCCCATTCCCCTCAAAGATCACGAAAAAGACGCCCGTCTGGTGCGTCAGCGGGTGCTCGTGGGCGGCGTGATAGTGGCGCTGCTGATCGGGGTGTTGATTGCGCGTTTGTATTACCTGCAGGTCATCCAGTACCAGTACCACTCCACGCTCTCGGAGAACAACCGGGTCCATGTCCAGCCGATTCCGCCCAATCGTGGGCTGATCTTCGACAGAACCGGCAAGATCATTGCGGACAACCGTCCGAGCTTCAGCCTGACGGTTACCCGTGAGCGTGCCGAGGATTGGCGCCAGACGCTCGATACCGTGGTCGAGGTGCTGGGACTGTCGAGTGAAGAGCGCGAGCTGTTCGAGAAGCGCGTGCTGCAAGGGCGACGGCCGTTCGAGCCGGTGCCCATCATGTACGAGCTGTCCGAGGAGCAGATCGCCCGCATCGCCGTCGACCAGTTCCGTCTGCCTGGGATCGAGGTCGCGGCACAGTTGGTCCGGCATTATCCGCAGGGCGAGCACTTCGCGCATTCGGTCGGCTACGTCGGGCGCATCAACGAGGCGGAGGTCAAGCAGCTCGATCCGGTCAACTACAGCGGCACGCACCACATCGGCAAGACCGGCATCGAACGCTTCTACGAAGACGCTCTGCACGGCCAGGTAGGGTACGAGGAAGTCGAGACCAACGCCCGTGGGCGGGTGCTGCGGGTGCTGAAACGCACCGATCCGATTCCTGGCAAGGACATTACCCTGACCCTGGATCTGGAGCTGCAGAAGGCGGCGGAGGCTGCACTGGCGGGGCGCAGGGGCGCGGTCGTGGCGCTGCAGCCGGCCACCGGCGAGGTGCTGGCGATGGTCAGCCAGCCGAGCTTCGACCCCAATCTGTTCGTCACCGGTATCAGTTTCAAGGACTACGGCGCGCTGCGCGATTCGATCGACCGGCCGCTGTTCAACCGCGTGTTGCGCGGCCTGTATCCGCCCGGCTCGACGATCAAGCCAATGATGGCGGTGGCCGGTCTGGATACCGGTGTGGTCACCGAGGACACCCGAGTGTTCGACCCTGGCTTTTTCCAGCTGCCGAACGTCAAGCACAAGTACCGCAACTGGAACCGAGGGGGCGATGGCTGGGTAAATCTGGAAACCGCCATCATGCGCTCCAACGACACTTATTTTTACGAGCTGGCCCACAAGATGGGCATCGACCGCATGTACGACTACATGACTCGCTTCGGCATCGGCCAACGCGTGTCGCTCGATATGTTCGAGGAGACAGCCGGCCTGATGCCGTCGCGGGATTGGAAGCGAGCGCGCTATCGCCAGGCCTGGTATCCAGGCGAGACGGTCATCCTCGGCATCGGCCAGGGCTATATGCAGGCCACGCCTTTGCAGCTGGCGCAGGCCACGGCGTTGATGGCGACCCATGGCAAGTGGATCCGCCCGCATCTGGCGAAAAGCCTCGAAGGTCAGGCGCCGGTCGATCCGGAGCCGATGCCCGACATCCAGTTACGCGATCCGCGCTACTGGAAGGCAGCGATCAATGGGATGGAACAGGTGCTGCACGGCGCGCGCGGCACGGCAAAAAAAGTCGGCGACACCATGAAATACCGGGGCGCTGGCAAGAGCGGTACCGCCCAGGTGGTGGCGATCAAGCAGGGCGAGCGCTACAACAGCGGCAAACTGGCCGAGCGTCATCGTGACCACGCGCTGTTCGTGGCCTTTGCCCCCGTCGACAATCCGCAGATCGCAGTGGC
The DNA here is from genome assembly GCF_019090095.1 of Stutzerimonas stutzeri. NCBI lineage: Bacteria > Pseudomonadati > Pseudomonadota > Gammaproteobacteria > Pseudomonadales > Pseudomonadaceae > Stutzerimonas > Stutzerimonas stutzeri. The sequence continues at coordinate 905,964 of NZ_JAGQFP010000002.1, forward strand.
GGTCATGGTCGAAAATGGTGAGTCCGGTTCCGGGGTCGCGGCACCGGTGGCCAAGCAGGTCATGGACGCCTGGTTGCTCGATGAAAACGGTGAATTGAAGGCCGAATATGCGAAACCGCCGACCGCCGAGGTGGCAAAGCCATGAGCGGGACATTTGATCGTACCCTGTCGACCACCGACGTGATGCGTCGGCGGGCCACCCTGCTGCAACGCATGCACATCGATGGGGTGCTGTTGTTGCTGTTGTTGGTGCTGGCTGCCGGCAGCTTGTTCGTGCTCTATTCGGCCGGTGGCCGGAACTGGGACCTGCTGCTCAAGCAGGCGGCGTCCTACGGGATCGGCCTCGGCGCGATGCTGGTGATCGCCCAGCTGGAGCCGCGATTCATGGCGCGCTGGGTGCCTCTGGGGTATCTGCTGGTCGTGGCGCTATTGGTGGCGGTGGATTTCGTGGGTTACACCGCGATGGGCGCGACGCGCTGGATCAGTATTCCGGGGGTGATTCGCTTTCAGCCGTCGGAATTCATGAAGATCATCATGCCGATGACCATTGCCTGGTACCTGTCGGCCAGGGCGCTGCCACCCGGACTCAAACATACGCTGGTCAGCCTGGGGCTCATCCTGACGCCCTTCGTATTGATTCTCAAACAGCCGGACCTGGGCACCTCGATGCTGGTACTGGTCTCCGGCGCCTTCGTGCTGTTCATGGCCGGGCTGCGCTGGCGCTGGATACTCGGTGCGGTTGCAGCCCTGGTCCCCGTTGCCGTGGGCATGTGGTACTTCGTCCTGCACAACTACCAGAAGCAGCGTGTGCATACCTTTCTCGATCCCGAGAGCGATCCGCTGGGGACCGGCTGGAACATCATCCAGTCCAAGGCGGCGATTGGTTCCGGCGGCGTGTTCGGCAAGGGCTGGCTGATGGGCACCCAGTCGCACCTGGATTTTTTGCCGGAAAGCCATACGGACTTTATCATTGCGGTCCTCGCGGAAGAGTTCGGCCTGGTCGGTGTCTGCTTGCTGCTGCTGGTGTACTCGTTGCTGATCGCGCGCGGGCTGGTCATCACCGCCCAGGCGCAGACGCTGTTCGGCAAGCTGCTCGCCGGCGCGCTGACGATGACGTTCTTCATTTATGTATTCATCAACATCGGTATGGTCAGCGGGCTGCTTCCAGTCGTAGGCGTGCCGTTACCCTTTATCAGTTTCGGTGGCACTTCATTGGTGACCCTGCTATCAGGGTTCGGGGTTTTGATGTCGATCCACACCCATCGCAAGTGGATCGCACAGGTTTGAATAGAGTGAATTTCTTGAATCCATTACGGCGTGGCTGGTTGGCACGGGTGCTCTGCGGGGCGGGTTTGTTCGGTGGGTTCGGCGGCGCCTGCGTGGCGGTCGCGGCGGACTATGAAGGCGAAAAGGTTGCCGAGTTCGTTCGTGAAATGACCCAGGATTACGGATTCGCCAGTGAACAGTTGGTGGAGATGCTGGCCCAGGCCGAGCGCAAGCAGGCGATTCTCGATGCGATCTCGCGACCGGCCGAGCGCGTGAAGCCCTGGAAAGAATACCGGCCGATCTTCATCACCGATTCACGTATCGCGCAGGGGGTCGACTTCTGGCGGGAAAACGAAGCGGCGCTGACGCGGGCCGAGCAGGTTTATGGCGTGCCGGCGGAGATCATCGTCGCCATCATCGGCGTCGAAACCTTCTACGGACGCAATACCGGCAATTACCGCGTCATCGATGCGCTGTCGACATTGGGTTTCGATTATCCGCCGCGCGAACCCTTCTTCCGCCAGCAGCTCAAGGAGTTTCTGTTGCTCGCGCGTGAAGAGCAGGTCGATCCGCTTACCTTGACCGGGTCCTATGCCGGCGCGATGGGTCTGCCGCAATTCATGCCGAGCAGCTTCCGTGCTTATGCCGTGGACTTTGACGACGATGGCCATATCGACATCTGGAAGAATCCCGTCGACGCCATCGGCAGTGCCGCCAACTACTTCAAACAGCACGGTTGGTTGGCCGGCGAGCCGGTGGTGGCTCGCGCCACCGTCGAGGGCGAGCGGCACAGCGAAGGCCTGACCGAGGGCCTCGAGCCGGTCCTGAGCGCGGCCGAGTTGCGTCAGCTGGGCTGGCACTGGCAGACCGACGAACAGATCGCCGATGACACCGCCGTGACCGCCTTTCGCCTGGATGGCGCAGACGGTGACGAGTACTGGGTCGGCCTGCCGAATTTCTATGTCATCACGCGCTACAACCGGAGCGTGATGTACGCCATGGCGGTGCACCAACTTGCTGAGCGACTGGCCCGCGCGCGAGGTGAGCAATGACCGTTCGTTTGCTGGCGGCGGCCCTTGCCGCTGTGGTCCTGGCTGGTTGCTCCTCGTCGCCGACACCGCGCTCGTCGGGGCCGGCAGCGAGTGCCGAGGTGGGCGATCCGCGCGACTATGCGCGCCCGCACAAGGACGGCGCGCCCTGGTGGGATGTCGATGTCTCGCGCATCCCGGATGCCACGCCGATGCCACATAACGGCCCGTTCAAGGCCAACCCCTACACGGTGCTCGGCAAGACCTACTACCCGATCGGCGACGGCCGTCATTATCGCGAGACCGGGACGGCGTCCTGGTACGGCACCAAGTTCCATGGCCAGCCCACGGCCAACGGCGAGAAGTACGACCTGTATGGCATGAGCGCTGCGCACAAGACGCTGCCTTTGCCCAGCTACGTTCGAGTGACCAATCTCGACAACGGCAAGACCGTGGTGCTGCGGGTCAACGATCGCGGCCCCTTCTACTCGGACCGGATCATCGACCTGTCTTTCGCCGCGGCGAAAAAGCTCGGTTATGCCGAAGTCGGTACGGCGCGGGTCAAGGTTGAAGGCATCGATCCCGAGCAGTGGTGGGCCGAACGCGGAAAGCCGGTGCCCATGGTCCTTGCGCAAGCTCCAACGGCCGGCAGCAAGGCGGCCGCCCCGTCGCTGGCGCAGCCCGTCGAGCAGTACACGCCACCGCCGGCGCAACACGCTGGCGCCACCTTGCCGGTGCAGGTCGACAACGGCGACCAGGCGCCGGCTGGCAAGTCGGGCGTGTTTCTCCAGGTCGGTGCATTCGCCAACCCGGACGCGGCCCAGCTGCTGCGTGACAAGCTCAGCAGCATGACTGCCGCGCCAGTGTTCGTCAGTTCCGTGGTGCATCAGGAGCAGATTCTGCATCGGGTGCGCCTGGGGCCGATCCACTCCGCGGACGAGGCCGCGCAGCTCGAGCAGAGTGTTCGTCTCGCCAATTTGGGAGACCCCAGACGAGTACGGGGTGATTGATCCCTTTCCGGTGCTCGACTAGACCTATGCGGCGCTTCATCAACAACCCTTTGGCACATCAATCTTCTGAGAGAGCAATGACTATCACCACCTTCGTGCATCGACTGTTCCTCCTCATCGCACTGGTCGTCGCGCCGGTAGCCTGGGCCGAGCCGGTCATTCCCTCACCGCCGCAGCTGGCGGCGAAATCCTACGTTCTGATGGACGCGGCCAGTGGCAAGGTGCTGGTCGAGAACGCTGGAGACGAGCGACTGCCGCCGGCCAGCCTGACGAAGCTGATGACCGCTTATATCGCCACGCTGGAAATCAAGAAGGGCCAGATCTCTGAAAGCGACATGGTGACCGTCAGCGAGAAGGCCTGGCGTACCGGTGGCTCGCGGATGTTCATCCAGGTCAACACGCAGGTCTCGGTCGACGATCTGCTGCACGGCATCATCATCCAGTCAGGCAACGACGCCAGCGTCGCCATGGCCGAGCACATCGCCGGCAGCGAGGAGGCCTTTGCTGACCTGATGAACAGCACGGCCCAGCGGCTGGGGATGAGCAACTCGCACTTCATGAATGCCACCGGCCTGCCGCATCCGGAGCATTACTCTTCGGCCGCCGACATGGCCAAGCTGGCCCGCGCGATCATCCACGAGGATGCGGCGCACTACAGCATCTACGCGCAGAAGGAATTCTTCTGGAACAACATCAAGCAGCCCAACCGCAACCTGCTGCTGTGGCGGGATAAGACCGTCGACGGGCTCAAGACCGGTCATACCGAGGAAGCGGGCTACTGCCTGGTCGCCTCCGCGGTGCGTGACGGCATGCGCCTGATCAGCGTGGTCTTCGGCACCAACAGTGAGCAGGCCCGTGCGGCCGAGACGCAGAAGCTGCTGACCTACGGTTTCCGTTTCTTCGAAACCAAGACCTTCTATCAGAAGGGTGTCGAGCTGGCCAAGTCGCGGGTCTGGAAGGGCCAGCAGGACCAGATCAGCGCTGGTCTGCAGGACGACCTGACCCTGACCCTGCCACGTGGACAGCTGGACAAGCTGCAGGCCGGCCTGACCTTCAATCCCGAACTCACGGCCCCGATCCAGCAGGGCGACGTGATCGGTCGCGTCGACGTCACGCTCGATGGTCAAGTCTTGCAGAGCACCGACCTGATCGCCCTCGAGGCCGTGGAAGAGGGTGGGCTGTTCAGCCGGCTCTGGGATAGCATCCAGCTGTTCTTCTTCAATCTCTTCAACTGATGCTTGAGCACACCCGGTCCTCCACCGGGTGTGCTTGCGGATCACGAGTCCGTTACCCATGACTGACACTAAAACTGATGCAACGCCACCCAAGATCGAATTTCCCTGCGAGCGTTACCCGATCAAGGTGATCGGCGATGCCGGCGAGGATTTCAGCGAGACGGTCGTCGACGTCATTCGGCGGCATGCGCCGGAGTTCGACGAAACCACCATGGTGGTTCGTGACAGCCGCAACGGGCGCTTCCTGTCCGTTCAGGTGCTGATCACCGCCACCAGCGTCGAGCAGCTGCAGGCGATCCATGTCGACCTTCGCGCGACCGGACGTGTGCACATGGTGCTCTGATGCCTGGTCGCCCGTACCGCGTTCGCGGTGTACACCTCCAGCCCGAAGGCGGCACGCCGCGATGACCGCCTCTGTTCTCGGGGTGCGTGAGTTCGGCTTGCTGGACTACCAACCCACCTGGCAGGCGATGCAGCGTTTCACCAATGAGCGCGGACCGGCCACCGGCGACGAGATCTGGCTCTTGCAGCACCCGCCGGTGTTCACCCAGGGGCAGGCCGGCAAGCCCGAGCATCTGCTTCTTCCCGGGGAAATACCGGTGGTTCAGGTTGATCGGGGCGGGCAGGTGACCTACCACGGCCCGGGACAGCTGGTGTGCTACCTGCTGCTGGATGTCAGGCGGCTAGGCATCGGGGTCCGCGACCTGGTCAGCCGCATCGAGCAGAGTCTCATCGATCTGCTGGCGAGCTACGACGTATCGGCGGTCTCCAAGCCCGACGCGCCGGGTGTATATGTCGGGGGCGCGAAGATCGCATCGCTCGGTCTGCGCATCCGAAACGGGCGCTCGTTTCACGGTCTGGCGCTCAATGTAGACATGGACCTGGAACCGTTCGGGCGGATCAATCCGTGCGGCTACGCCGGCATGCCCATGACCCAATTGACCGATCTGGTCGCAGGGCCAGTAGTCTTTTCCGAGGTCTGTGCCCGCCTGCGCGAGCAGCTGGTCAAACACCTCGGCTATGCGCAGCAGCAAACGCTGATGGGGCCAATAGCAGGCTGCTAGGCCTCGGCGCGCGTGGCGAGCATGTGTGTGGGTGTCGGGCGGTGCGGCGGTTCATGCGCCTGCCCTGAGGTCCGGGGCAGGCGCTAGTCGACCGGTCAGTTCAGGTTGAGGGTCGGGATCAGGCTGCTGTCGAACGGCTGGCCCGGAACCGGTACCGGCGCGGCCAGACCCAAATTGTTCTTTTCGAATACCCGGTCGGCTCGGTAGCTGGAGCGCACCAGCGGGCCGGCGGCGACCTCCATGAAGCCCTTTTCCAAACCGATGTCGCGCAACCGGTTGAACTCTTCCGGGCTGACCCAACGCTTGACCGGCAGATGGTTGCGGGTCGGCTGCAGATACTGGCCGAGGGTGAGGATGTCCACGCCGATGGCGCGCAGGTCATCCATGGTCTGCAGGATTTCTTCGTCGGTCTCGCCCAGGCCAAGCATCAGGCTGGTCTTGGTGAGCACTTCCGGGCGGTGCTTCTTCGCGTGCTCGAGCACCTTGAGGGTCTTCTCATAGCCAGCACGGGGATCGCGTACTTCCCGGGTAAGACGTTTGACCGTCTCGACGTTCTGCGCGAACACCTCGAGGCCTGAGTCCACCACGCGTTCGATCGCCTGGTGATCGCCGTCGAAGTCCGGCGTGAGCGCCTCGACCACTACCTGCGGGGTGTTTTCCTTGATGGCCCGAACGCAGGCGGCGTAATGGCTGGCACCGCCATCGTCCAGGTCGTCGCGATCCACCGAGGTCAGCACGATGTAGCGCAGCGCCATCAGCTCCACCGACTTGGCGGTGTTCTGCGGCTCTTCCAGATCCAGCCAGCCATTGGGATTACCGGTGTCCACCGCACAGAAGCGGCAGGCGCGGGTGCATACCGAGCCCATCAGCATGATGGTGGCGGTGCCATTGGACCAGCATTCACCCATGTTCGGGCAGTGCGACTCCTGGCAAACGGTGCTCAGGCGATGCTCGCCGACGTTGCGCTTGACCGCTTCGAAGCGGCTGCCGCTGGGCGCCTTGACCCGCAGCCACTTGGGCTTGGGTTCAAACACCTGGGGTTCGCTCGAGGCCCGGCGCTTCTGCCCGTCCTTGATCGCGGTAATGCCCTGGGTAGTGCGGAATTTTTCACCGCTGGCAACGGTTTTGGGCTGGGAGATATCGGACATCGGCTTTCTGGGCTCCGCTAGAGGCTCCGGGACGAGGCGGTTTTTGACCGCCGGGCAGTTTATCACAGGCCTGACTGCACAGTCCGTTCAGCGAACCGTGCAGCCGGGTGTCGGCCGTCCAGGTGGCAGACCCGGTGCTCAGGAGGTTAGCCCGGCGTCGCTAAGCCAACGGCTAGCGCGAGCCGAATGAGCAATCGGCGACTGGTGCCGGATAGGGTAACGGCGCGGCTTGCTTCACTGTGGCTCTGCGCGCAGTCGGCCGAGCAATTCCTGCGTCGGATGGCCATCGGCAGGCCAGCCCAGTCGCTGCTGGAAGCTGCGGATGGCGTTGCGCGTGTTGGCGCCGATGATGCCGTCCGCAACGCCAGGATCGAAGCCCTGGTTCGACAGACGCTCTTGCAGTTCAAGGCGTTCGGAGCGGCTCAGGGGCTGCTCGCCCTGCGGCCAGCTCGCACGGATCCTGCCGGCACCATCGAAACGCTCGGATAGCAGGCCGATCGCCAGCGCATACGATGACGAGTTGTTGTAGCGCAGGATGGCTCTGAAATTGTCGAGAACCAGGAAGGCGGGGCCGCGGTATCCGGCAGGCAGCAACAGGCTGGCGCTTGCCTCGTCCGAGGCGGTGGGCAGCCCACGCAGACCTAGCCGGCGCCATTCGGACAGCGGCTTGCGAATGCTGCTGTCAGCCAGTGCATAGTCGAAACCGTCCGGCAGACTGACTTCGAAACCCCAGGGTTGCCCGGCTTTCCAGCCCGACGCCTGCAGGTAATGAGCAGCGGAAGCCAGTGCGTCGGCCGAACTGTTCCAGATATCTCGCCGTCCATCGCCGTCGAAATCCACGGCGTGGGTGTTGTAGGTGGTGGGAATGAACTGGGTCTGGCCCATGGCGCCGGCCCAGGAGCCACGCAACTGATCAGCGGTGACATCACCGTGATCGAGGATCTGCAGCGCCGCCAGCAGCTGGCTCTTGGCGAACCCGGGACGTCGCCCTTCGTGTGCGAGGGTGGCGAGCGAGCGAATCACGCCTTTGTCGCCCATGATCTGCCCATAGCTGCTTTCCAGCCCCCAGATGGCGACCAAGGTGTTTCGATCGACGCCGTAACGCGCCTCGATGCCGTCCAGGGTCCGTTGGTGCTGGCGCAGCAGACGCTTGCCGCCCTCGACCCGCTGCGACGACAGCGCGCCCTCGAGGTATTGCCATACCGGGCGCGTGAATTCGGGTTGGCTGCGGTCAGCCGCGATAGTGCTTGGGTCGGGTGTGACACCCGCGAACGCGCGATCGAATACCGATGCCGGTATCCCGGCTTCCAGTGCTTCGCTACGGAAGGTTTCGCGCCATTCAGCGAAGCTTATCGCTGTCGGCTCGGCTTCGGATGGCTGTCCCGGAATCGACTCGGGGGTGGTTGGCGGCGGAGCGGTGACCGTCGTGGCGGTGGTCGGGGTCGCGGGCTCGGCGGCGCAGGCGACCACGATGCTCAGTGCTAAACCGGCAATCAGGCTGCGCAGCAGCAGGACGGGAACGAAGGTGTAAAGCATGCACCACTCTCGGCAAGGCATCGACGGACGACATTATCACGCTTTGCGCGGCTTGGCTTTTCAAGCTGCCAGAAGGACCGAAGCCTCCCAGTTGGTGGACTGGGAGGCTTCGCGGCGGTAGCTGCCTTTGCCTTTCTTCGGCTGTTCCTGGCGACTGCGAAATAGCGGTTGTGCCACCAGGCGCTTGGCCTTGTTCGGCCGTTTGTGCTGCTTGCTCATGATCGTCCCTCCGGATTGCGTGGATCAGGCGAGGGCATCATAAGGTGTGTACAAAAAATGTCCAGCAGACCAGGCGCGGGCCGCGCTATCGGCCCTGGTGGGCTGGCAGTCCATTGTCCCGTGCGTGCGGCAAGGTCGCGGGCATCGTCCCGAAGGCTCGCTAGATTTTGATCCGGCGTCCGCTCAATTGTAGGCAGAGGTCGGTCAGGCCCAGCCAGGGGTCGCCCTCGGCTTGTCCCTTGATCTGTTCGTCAATGCGCTGTGCGTCCATCAGCAGACGTTGCCAGCCGGCGACATCGTGGCGCTGCAATGCCTTGCTGACCAACGGCTTACGCTTGTCCCAGACCGGCGGGCGGGCCTGGCTGAAGGCTCGGTCGAGCGGCACGCCCTGGCTGTACTGCTGAGCGATGTTGGCCAATTGGCGAACCTCGCGCGCCACGGCCCAGAGTATGACCGGCGCTTCCACGCCCTCGCCGCGCAGCCCGGTCAGCATTTGCAGGATATGCTCCGGCTGGCCCAGCAAGGCGGCGTCGATCAGGCCAAAGACGTCGTAGCGGGCGCTGTCGGCGACGGCTGCCTGCACAGTTTCGGTGGTGACCTGGCCGCCTTCGGCGAGCAGCTTGAGCTTTTCGATTTCCTGCGCAGCGGCCAGCAGGTTGCCCTCCACACGCGCCGCGATCAGCTCCACGGCTTCCTGATCGGCGGCCAGCCCGGCTTGCGACAGGCGTTGGCGAATCCATTGCGGTAGCTGTTGCGCGTCCACTGGCCAGATCTGCAGGAATTGCACCGGCTTGCCGTCGATCAGGGCCTTGGCCCACTTGGTCTTCTGCGTGCTGCCGTCGAGCTTGGGCAGGCTGATCAGTAACACGGTGTCTTCGGCAGGGCGCGCCATGTAGTCGAGCAGCGCGGCGGCGCCTTTGTCGCCGGGCTTGCCGTTGGGGATGCGCAGCTCCAGCAGGCGCTTCTCAGCGAACAGCGAGAGGCTGGCGCCGGCCTCGATGAGCTGGCCCCAGTCGAAGCCGGTTTCGACGTTGAGCACCTGCCGTTCGCTGAAGCCCCGCTGTCGACAGGCGCCGCGGATGGCATCGCAGGCCTCTTGGCAGAGCAGGTGTTCGTCGCCGCTCACCACGTATACGGGCGCAAGAGGGCCTTGCAGGTGCTTGGCAAGCTGGGCGGGAGGCAGTTTCATAGGTCTGGGAGCGCTAGCCACCGGTGGGTGGCTAGCTAGCGTTTCATTGCGGGATCGGCAGTTCGACAGGCGATTGCAGCGGCCGTTGGCTCTGTTCGCGCATCTGTGCCTCGATCGCCTCGGCTTCGGCGCGCTTGCGGGCTTCGGCGGTCTGCTGAAGTTGATCGAGCTGGGCCGGGGTGATGCCGCGGATGCGCAGGCTCAGCTGTTGCAGGAGCTCACGGCGCATTTCCTGGCGAAGCTGGGTAGCTTCCTGGTCGGAGCCGATGAGGTTGCTGCTGTCATGCACATAGACCTTGCGCACCTCGACGCTGTCTTCCAGCAGCACGGTGTTCTCCGGCCCGCGGAACTGGTAGTCGAGCACGCTGGACAATTCGTATTCGGCCGTACGCGCCGACGTCGTATAGCTGGCGGTGCGCTGACGGTTCTGTTCGCGGACCAGGTCCAGGGTATAGCGAGCGCCAGGATAGACGCGTACGCCGTTGTCCTTGAGCAACTCTTCGAAGTCCTTGGCCGTGTCGCCGTAGCTGTTGCGTGCCTGCAGGTTGATTTCCTCGAGGGCGAAACTGGTTTCGCCCGTCCCACGCAGCTGAAAACCGCAGGCGCTCAACAGCAGCGCCAGACCGGCCACCACGAGATTGCGTTTGATCATCTTGTTATCCCCTTGCCAGTCCAGGCGCAGTGCGCCGAGGCGAATCAGTTAGCGACGATATTGACCAGTTTCCCCGGCACCACGATGACCTTGCGGATCGTCAGCCCTTCGGTGAAGCGCACCACGTTCTCGTTGGCGCGCGCGCTGGCTTCGATGTCTTCCCGGCTGGCACTGGCCGGCACTTCGATTTGCCCGCGCAGCTTGCCATTGACCTGAACCACCAGCGTCAGGCTGTCCTGCACCAGCGCGGATTCGTCGACGGTCGGCCAGCGCGCATCGATGATCGCGCCGCTGTTGCCCAGCTGCTGCCAGAGCTCGTGGCAGATGTGCGGCGCAATCGGCGCCAGCAACAGGGCGACGGTTTCCAGCCCTTCCTGCAGCAGCGCGCGGTCCTGCTCACTTTCGGTCGCCGCCTTTTCCAGCACGTTCATCAGCGTCATCACCTGGGCGATGGCGGTGTTGAATTTGTGGTGCTGGCCGACGTCGACGCTGGCCTGCTTGATGGCCAGATGCGTCGCACGGCGTACGGCTTTCTGTTCATCGCTCAGGTTGGCGGTGTCCAGCGGACCTGCCGGACCGCGACCGACATGTGCGTGGGCCAGACGCCAGACGCGGCGCAGGAAGCGGTTCGCGCCCTCGACGCCGGAATCGGACCACTCCAGGCTCATGTCCGGCGGTGAGGCGAACATCATGAACAGGCGGCAGGTGTCGGCGCCATACGCGTCGATCATGGCCTGCGGGTCCACGCCGTTGTTCTTCGACTTGGACATCTTCTCGGTGCCGCCGATTTCGACCGGCAGATCGTCGCTGGCGAGTTTCGCGCCGATGACCTTGGCCTTGGCGTCGCGCTCGACGACCACGTCGGCCGGGTTGAACCAGTCCTTGCCGCCGTTTTCCAGGGTGCGGTAGTAGGTTTCGGCGACGACCATGCCCTGGGTCAGCAGATTCTTGAACGGCTCGTTGGAACTGACCAGGCCCTCGTCGCGCATCAGCTTGTGGAAGAAGCGCGCGTAGAGCAGGTGCAGGATGGCGTGCTCGATGCCGCCGATGTACTGATCCACCGGCAGCCAGTGGTTGGCAGCCGCAGGGTCGACCATGCCCTGGTCATAGTTCGGGCTGGCGTAACGGGCGAAATACCAGGACGACTCGACGAAGGTGTCCATGGTGTCGGTTTCGCGTTTGGCCGGGGCGCCGCACTTGGGGCAGCTGCATTCATAGAACTCGGGCATGCGCGCCAGCGGCGAGCCGGCGCCGTCCGGGACGACATCTTCGGGCAGGACAACTGGCAGCTGGTCTTCCGGCACCGGTACATCGCCGCAGGCGTCGCAATGGATGATCGGGATCGGGCAGCCCCAGTAGCGCTGGCGGCTGATGCCCCAGTCGCGCAGGCGGAACTGGGTGCGGGCCTGGCCGAGGCCCTTCTTCTGCAGGGCCACTTCGATGGCATCGAAGGCGCCGTCGAAGTCGAGGCCGTCGAAGATGCCGGAATTGATCAGCTCGCCGTGCTCACCGTAGGCGTCCTGCCAGGGCGCCGGCGTCTGGTCACCTGCGCTGGTGCGGACCACCGGCTTGATCGGCAGGTCGTACTTGCTGGCAAAGGCAAAATCGCGCTCGTCGTGGGCCGGCACGGCCATCACCGCGCCTTCGCCGTAATTCATCAGCACGTAGTTGGCGACCCACACCGGCAGCAGCTCGCCCGTCAGCGGATGCTGCACACGCAGTGACGTGGCCAGGCCCTTTTTCTCCTGGGTGGCGATATCGGCCTCGGCCACGCCGCCGCGTTTGCATTCATCGATGAAGGCCTGCAGCGTGGGATCGTTCTGCGCCGCGAGGGTCGCCAGCGGGTGCTCGGCTGCAACGGCGACGTAGGTCGCGCCCATCAGCGTGTCGGGGCGGGTGGTGAAGACCTTCATCACGCCTTCGCTGCCAATGCTGGCGACGTCGTAGGGAAAGCTGATCTCCATGCCGCGCGACTTGCCGATCCAGTTGCGCTGCATGGTCTTGACCTGCTCCGGCCAGCCGTCCAGCTCGTCCAGGCTCTCCAGCAGCTCATCCGCGTAGGCGGTGATCTTGAAGTAGTACATCGGGATCTCGCGCTTCTCGATCAGCGCGCCGGAACGCCAACCGCGACCGTCGATGACCTGCTCGTTGGCGAGCACGGTCTGGTCGACCGGATCCCAGTTGACGGTGCCGTTCTTGCGATAGATCACACCCTTCTCGTACAGGCGGGTGAACAGCCACTGTTCCCAGCGGTAGTAGTCGGGCTTGCAGGTGGTGACTTCGCGCGTCCAGTCGACCGCCAGGCCCAGGCTTTTGAGCTGGCTGCGCATGTAGTCGATGTTTTCGTAGGTCCACTTGGCCGGCGCGACCTTGTTCTTCATCGCCGCGTTTTCCGCTGGCATGCCGAACGCGTCCCAGCCCATGGGCTGCAGCACGTTCTTGCCCTGCATGCGCTGGTAGCGTGCGATCACGTCACCGATGGTGTAGTTGCGCACGTGGCCCATGTGCAGCTTGCCGCTGGGGTAGGGGAACATCGACAGGCAATAGAACGTGTCCTTGCCGGGCTGCTCGCTCACTACAAAGGATTTCTGCGCATCCCAGTGGGATTGCGCGGCGGCTTCGATTTCGCGGGGCTGATACTGTTCGTGCATGGCTACTGGCGTTGAATAGTGGCTGGCTGCTCGCGAAGCGGCGACGGGCTGCTGAACGGCCGGGTCAAAGCCTGGCGAAATCGGCGGCGCAACGGGCTGAATGCGAGAGCATGGAAGCGCCGTAGCATACATGACCCCCCGTGACCGAGGGAAACCTGATTTGCCGGCGTGCGCGCCCCCGCTGGTCGCGGGCCTCGTCGTCGTTCCTGCGTGAGCTACGCTTGTAGCTGGGGGCGGGACGACCGAGGAGGTGAATCATGGGTAGAGAGCGCCAGGCAGACGAGAGCAATCTGTACGGTCGCGTGCTGCAACGGTTGACAGTAGCCCTGGAAGAAGCGGAGCGAACCGCGAGCGAGGGGGCCGGGACGACGACCGAACTGGAAGTCGGCGGGCTGACGCCGGCGGAGTTCGATCTGATCCGTGCCTATCTGCAGCAGGATTCGCAGTGGCTGTCGGGCTGGCACGCGGCGGCCGAGGAGCAGGCGCAGCTGGTGCGACAGGCGACGCGCCCGGGGTTGCGCAATGTGTTGCGCCATCATCCAGGTAAACGAAGCAAACAGACGCCGCCGCAGGTCCAGCAGGCCATGAACTGCGCGCTTTGTGGCGCCAGCGTGAACTGGCCCGACGGCGCGGGACCGGTCGCCTGCTCCGCCTGTGGCTCTCAGCTGCTGCGCGCGAGGCAGAGGTTGCATACCTACCCAAAGCACTGACGGCGTCGGTGCTGCCGACAAGCGGGCACGCCGACAGGTAAAGTTGCAGCGACCGACCTGCCGGAGCTGCACATGCCGATTCGCTATTTCTTCAAACAGTTGCTCCTGCCACCGGGCGGCCTGCTTTTGCTGCTGCTCATCGCCTGGTGGCTACGGCGCCGGGCGCCGCGGCTGGCCGCGCTATGCTTCGTCCTGGGGTTCGGCGGGCTGTGGCTGATGAGCCTGCCAATAACCGTGGAGTGGGCCGGGCGGGCGCTGGAGCGCGAGGCGCCACTCGATCGCGCCGAGTGGGCGGACCTCGCGCAGCGTGCAGAGGCAATCGTGGTGCTCGGGGCGGGGCGCGAGCAGGCCGACCCCGGCTGGGGCGCCGATCAGCCCAGCTACCTGGCGCTCGAGCGGCTGCGTTTCGCTGCGCGGCTGGCCAAGGCCTCGGGCCTGCCGATCCTGGCCAGTGGCGGCCTGCACTATGGCCAGCCGCCCAGTGAGGCGCAGCTGGCGGCAGAGGCGCTGCAGCATGACTTCTCGACGCCGACGCGCTGGCTCGAGGAGCGCAGCCGCACGACCTGGGAAAACGCGCTCTACAGCGCCAGCATGCTCAAGGATGCCGGCATCCAGCGGATCGTGCTGGTGACCTCGGCCTCGCATATGCCGCGCTCGCGCTGGTGTTTCGAGCAGAACGGTTTGCAAGTGATCGTCGCGCCGATGGGCTTCGTCGGGGTGCCCAACGGGCGGCCCTTCGGCGGCTGGCTGCCAGAAGCCAAGGCGGTCTGGCAGAACGGACTGCTGCTCAACGAGGCGTTGGGCATGCTGATCTATCCGTTGCTTTATGGTGCCGCCGACTGAACAGTCGGCGGCAGCGAGGCTCAGGCCGAGCGGCGGCGGAATACGCCCCAGCCGAGGAGCACCACGCAGACAGCGATCAGCGGCCACGAGCGCCAGCGCAGGTAAGGCGTCAGCCCTTGCATCGGTGTGACCTTGCCGTATAGCACCTGCTCTTCGAACGCCGGTACCTGCTCGGTGATGCGCCCTTGCGGGTCGATCAGCACGGTGACGCCATTGTTGGTCGCTCGGATCATCCAGCGTCCGGCCTCCAGTGCGCGCGTCTGTGCCATTTGCAGGTGCTGCAGCGGGCCGATGGAGTGGCCGAACCAGGCATCGTTGCTGACGGTGAGCAGGATGTCGCTCTGCGCGGCAAGGCTGGCGGCGAACTCGGGATAGACGACCTCGTAGCAAATGAACGGTGCGATCCGATACCCCTTCGCCTGCAACAGCGGCTGCTCCGGCGTCCCCCGGGCGAAGTCGGACATCGGCAGGTCGAAGAACGCGATCAGCCCGCGCAGCAGATCCTGCAGGGGTACGTACTCGCCGAAGGGCACCAGCTTTTGTTTCAGGTAGGTGCCTTGCGCATCGCCGGTGGTCGTCAGGCCGTTGTAGTAGCGCAACTCGCCGTCGGCGTTCGGCTGGCGCACCGGTACGCCGGTGATCATGGCCGACTGCCGATCCTGGGCGAAGCGGCCCATCATCGTCAGATAGCCCTCGGCGTGCTCCTTGAGGATAGGCACGGCGGTCTCCGGCCAGACGATGAGGTCGGCGGGGCGGCTGCGGAACGTCATGTCACGGTAGAGCAGCAGTTGCATCTCGAGCTTCTTCGGATCCCACTTGATGCTCTGTTCCACGTTCCCTTGCATGGCCGCGACGGTGAGCGGCTTGGCCTTGGCGGTCGTCCAGGCGTGCTGGCCGACCCCCAGGGCGCCGCCCCATAGCGCCACCAGGAGCAGCAGTGCCCCAATCAACGCGCCTTTCTGGGCCAGCAGGCGAGGCAGCTCCACGAGCAGCGCCGCACTCAGCACGATCGCGAACGTCATGAGCCAGACGCCGCCCAGCGGCGCCAATCCAGCCAGTGGACCGTCAAGTTGGCTGTAACCTGCGTAGAGCCAGGGGAATCCGGTCAGGATCCAGCCGCGCAGCGCGTCGAGCGCAAGCCACAGGGCGGCGAACACCAGCGCAGCGAGCAGCGGCGCGCCGGCTGGGCGCAGCCAGCGTGACCAAAGCCAGCCGAACAGCGCGAAGAACAATGCCAGGCCGGCGACGAAACCCAGCGTCAGCGCGCCCGCCAGCGGAGGGGGGGCGCTACCGAAATCGTGAATACTGACGTAGACCCAACTGACACCCGAGGCGAACAGGCCGAAGCCGTAGCACCAGCCGCGTCCGGCTGCCTGTTTCGGTGCCAACTCACGCAAGCCCAGATAGAGCAGTCCGGCCGATACCAGGGCCAGGGGCCAGATGTCGAAGGGGGCCAGCGATAGCGTGGTCAGGGCGCCAGCGGCGAGCGCCAGCAGGTTGCCCGGCCAGCCCGAGCGGGTGATCCAGCGCATGGGGTTTCCTTGAAATGCCGCCGCCGATCGATGACCGGCGGCGAGGAGGCGGAGCGGACGAGTCTACCGAAGGTTTCGGTGGGCTGGCAGGGCGCCTAGCTGTTTTCCGTTCGCGTACGGGTCAGGCGCAGCATGTGGACGCGACGGCTGTCGGCATTCAGCACGCGGACGCGGAAACCGTCGATTTCGGTGACCTCGTTGCGCTTGGGCAGGTGCCCGAACGTGCTCATGACCAGCCCGGCCACCGTGTCGAACTCTTCGTCGGGAAATTCGCTGCCGAAGAACTCGTTGAAGCTGTCGATCGGGGTCAGCGCCTTGACCAGGAAATCGCCGCTGGGCAGGGGGCGGATATAGCTGTCTTCCTCGATGTCATGCTCGTCCTCGATATCGCCAACGATCTGCTCCAGCACGTCTTCGATGGTGACCAGGCCCGCCACGCCGCCGTATTCATCGATGACGATCGCCATGTGGCTGTGGTTCGCGCGGAATTCGCGCAGCAGCACGTTAAGGCGCTTGGACTCGGGCACGAAGGTGGCCGGCCGCAGCAGGTCCTTGATATCGAATGCCTGCTGCTCGTCCTGCAGGATCAGGGGGAGCAGGTCCTTGGCCAGCAATACGCCGATCACCTCGTCGAGGCTGTCGCCGACGACCGGGTAGCGTGAATGGGCCGCGGAGATGATTGCGGGCAGGAATTCTTTCGGGGACTGGTCGGCGCGGATGCTCATCACTTGCGAGCGCGGCACCATGATGTCACGTACCTGCAGGTCGGCGACCTGTATGGCTCCCTCGACGATCGCCAGGGCTTCGTTATCCAGCAGCTTGTTCTGATGGGCGCCGCGCAGGACGTCCAGCAGCTCCTCGCGGGTTTTCGGCTCCTGGGCAAAAGCCTGGGTGATTTTCCCAAACCAGGACTTCTGCCCGTTGCTCGATCGGTCTTCGCTCATGTCTTTGACTCAATGGTCCTTGCAGTTGCCCGTCCGGGCTATTCGGTGGCATAGGGGTCGGCGTGACCCAGCTCTGCCAGCAGTTGACGCTCGAGGCCTTCCATTTCTTCGGCTTCCTCGTCATCGATGTGATCGTAGCCGAGCAGGTGCAGGCAACCATGAATGACCAGGTGCGCCCAGTGTGCGTGCACCGGCTTGCCTTGTTCGGCCGCCTCACGCTCGACCACCGGTACGCAGATCACCAGGTCGCCCAACAGTGGAATGTCCAGCAAGTCATCGGGTACGTCGGCGGGAAAGGACAGCACGTTGGTGGCGTAGTCCTTCTGGCGCCAGGTGCGATTGAGCTCGCGACCTTCGGCTTCGTCCACCAGGCGGATGGTCAGCTCGGAGTCAGCGGTCCGCTGGCGCAACGCCAGCTCGCACCAGCGGTGCAGATCCGTTTCGCTAGGCACCGCGCCATTGCTGGCGCATTGAACGTCGAGCTCAATCATCGCGACGGTCCGCAGGGCTGCGTTTGCCCGCCTGGGGCTGACGATCTTCGAAGGCCTCGTAAGCCTCGACGATGCGCTGTACCAGGGGATGACGCACCACGTCCTTGGGCTTGAAATGGGTGAAGCTGATGCCGTTGACGTCCTTGAGCACCTCGATGACATGCGCCAGGCCGCTCTTGGTGCCGCGAGGCAGGTCGACCTGAGTGATGTCACCGGTAATCACCGCCGTCGAGCCAAAACCGATGCGGGTGAGGAACATCTTCATCTGTTCCAGCGTGGTGTTCTGGCTTTCGTCGAGGATGATGAAGCTGTTGTTCAGCGTGCGGCCGCGCATGTAGGCCAGCGGCGCGATTTCGATCACCTGTTTTTCGATCAGGCGCGCCACGTGCTCGAAGCCGAGCATCTCGTAAAGGGCGTCATAGAGTGGGCGCAAATAAGGGTCGATCTTCTGCGCCAGGTCGCCGGGCAGAAAGCCCAGCTTCTCGCCCGCCTCTACGGCGGGGCGTACCAGCAGAATGCGACGCACCTGTTCGCGCTCCAGCGCATCGACGGCGCACGCGACGGCCAGGTAAGTCTTGCCGGTGCCGGCCGGGCCGATGCCGAAGTTGATGTCGTTGTCGAGGATCGACTGCACATAACGCTGTTGATTGGCCCCGCGCGGGCGGATATTGCCCTTGCGCGTGCGCAGCGAGACGTTGGGCGTGGTGGACGCGTTATTCAGCTCCTCCATGGCGGACTCCTGCAGGAACAGGTGGACCATGTCCGGCGACAGTTCGGTGCTCTTGGTCTCGCGATACAGGCGGCGAAGGAGGTGTTCGGCGGCCTTGGTCACGTCGCTCGGACCGACCAGTTCGAACTGGTTGCCACGGTTACGGATTTCCAGTTCCAGGCGTTGTTCGATCAGGCGCAGATGCTCGTCGAATTGACCGCACAGGTTGGCGAAGCGGTGGGCTTCAAAGGGTTCCAGGGTGAAACGATGAGGTTCTATGGGGGCGTTCAAGGGATTTTGATTGACCTGCTCTGCAATAAGGTTCGATGAGAATAGCGCCGTGCGGCGAAAAAAGCAGCGGCGCGCCGGCCTTAGCATCCGTGGCAAGCGCGCGGCCGCTAACTCAATGACGATCGGCCGCGGCGCCGTCCGCTCAGCTCGCCGCTTGGTCGAGCAGCGAACCACGCAATGAGTGTGGCAGGGCATCGTCGATATGCACGTCGACGAACTGGCCGATCAGCCGGGGATTGTCGCAGCGGAAATTGACGATCCGGTTGTGCTCGGTGCGGCCCTGCAGCATGCCTGGGTCTTTCTTAGAGTAGTCGGTGACGAGGATGCGCTGCGTGGTGCCCGCCATCCGTCGGCTGTTTTCGAAGCCCTGTTGGTTGATGCGCTGCTGCAGGATCGCCAGGCGCTGCTTCTTCACTTCCTCGGGGGTCTCGTCGACCAGATCCGCCGCCGGCGTGCCAGGGCGTGCGCTGTAGACGAAGGAGTAGGAAAAGTCGAAACCGACGTCCTCGATCAGCTTCATGGTCTGCTCGAAGTCTTTGTCGGTTTCTCCCGGGAAGCCGACGATGAAGTCCGAACTGATCAGGATGTCCGGCACCGCCGCCTTGAGCTTGCGGATGCGCGACTTGTATTCCAGGGCCGTATGGTTGCGCTTCATCGCCGCGAGGATGCGATCGGAGCCTGCCTGCACCGGCAGATGAAGGTATTTCACCAGTTCCGGCACTTCGGCGTGGGCCTGGATCAACGCGTCGGAGAACTCCAGTGGGTGGCTGGTGGTGTAGCGGATGCGGTCGATGCCATCGACGGCGGCGACCACGCGGATCAGCTCGGCCAGGTCGGCCGTACGCCCATCATGGGTGGCGCCGCGATAGCCGTTGACGTTCTGCCCGAGCAGGGTGACCTCGCGGACGCCGTTTTCAGCCAGGTGAACGACCTCGGCGAGGACGTCGTCGAACGGCCGGCTGACTTCTTCGCCCCGGGTGTAGGGCACGACGCAGAAGGTGCAGTATTTGCTGCAGCCTTCCATGACCGAAACGAAGGCGGTGGGGCCGTCGACGCGTGGCTCGGGTAGGCGGTCGAACTTCTCGATCTCGGGAAAGGAAATATCGACCTGCGGCTGTTTCGTGGTGCGTGCCGCGTCGATCATTTCGGGCAGCCGATGCAGGGTTTGCGGGCCGAACACCACGTCGACATAGGGCGCACGATCGCGGATCGCCGCACCTTCCTGGCTCGCCACGCAGCCGCCGACGCCAATGACCAGCTGTGGGTTGTCCTGCTTCAATTCACGCCAGCGACCCAGTTGCGAAAAGACCTTCTCCTGGGCTTTTTCACGGATCGAGCAGGTATTGAGCAGGATCACGTCGGCTTCTGCCGGGTTGGAGGTGATCTCGAGAGGCTGTTGCTCGCCCAGCAGGTCCACCATGCGCGAGCTGTCGTACTCGTTCATCTGGCAGCCATGGGTTTCGATATAGAGCTTGCGGGTCATGTTACGGGCCGGCGTTGTGCAAAAAATGACCGGCGATTATACGGCCAGCAGGTGGCCGTTAAAAGTACTGATCTCGGCGCGCAAGTCGTCAGTTTCGGGAGCGGCGCGGGTGCGCTGGGAGCCTGCATGAGCGCAGTGCGCAGGAACGGTAGCCCTGCGCGTCGCTACGGTCGGAACGGCTCGTTACCGTCGGCGGTCTGCAAGTCCATCAAGTAGTCGCGAAAGATCTGACCGAGCACCTGGGTGGCGATCTCCAGTTCGTCGCGGCGCATCTGTGCCGAGACGCGGTCGGCTGTGTCCAGCGCGTCTTCCTCTCCATTGACCGCCGCCATCTTCAATACCACGTAGGCCTGGACGTTGTTCGCCGGCACGCCTTCGCCGCGGAAGAACATCACGCCGAGCCGATGTTGAGCCAGGGCATGTCCCTGTAGCGACGCCTGTTCGAACCAGTGCAGTGCCTTGCTCAGCTCTCGCGGTGCGCGGCGGCCGTCGTAATAGTACTCGCCCAGTTCATAGGCGGCTTGCAGATCGCCTTCGCTGGCGGCCTGTTCGCACGCGCGCAGGGCTTCGCGCATCGCTTCCGGGACGGTGTTGAGTGCGCAGCGGGACGTGGCCGGAATCAGCAGCGAGTTGCCGCCTGCGCTGGCCAGCAGGGGCGTGAGAAGCAGCAGGCAGCCTAGGGCGAGGCTGCGGCCGGTGCGAGTCATGGATCTAAGCGCCTCGAAGAGCAGGGCGGTGACTGAAAGTCCGGCAAGAACGAGCCGACGTTCACATTATGGATAAGCCGCCGCCTGCTTACAAAGGCTTTGATGGCGTGGGCTCGGCAATTATGCGGGCTCGCGTGCAGCTTCGCGAAGATTGCCCGGCAAGTTGAGCAGCAGCCAGGCGATGACCGGACAGGCCAGTGCGAGCCAAAGATTTGCGTAAGCGCCAAGCGGATTGGGCCCGATCGGCAGCCCACTCCACGGCTGCAACGCCAACAACAATGCGCCGCCAGCCGCGCCAGCGCTGGCTTGCAGACGTGCCGGCCATTGCAGCAGGCCTGCATAGATCACCAGCGCCGAGCTGAGAAGACCAAGGGTCAGTGCGTAGGGTGCGCTCCAGCCGAGCTGGCGAGCCAGCTCGAAAAAGGCGCAAAGCCCAATGACGACTCGGCCCCAGGTCGGCCGACTCCAGACCCATTTCCGGCTCAGGGTCAGCGCCACCACGCCGACCAATGGTAGCCCTAGCAGCAGCGTTGCCTGCCGCAACCAGCGCCCGGCTTCGAGGGTATCGAGGCCGAGTGACAGCCTAGCCACGGCACAGGCGCCCGTGCCGGCCGCCAGACTGAACGCGAGCAGGGCGCAGAACAGGGCCGGCTGGTCCGGTTCGCCATAACCGCGCCGCGCCATGCCGATCCAGACGGCACTAGCCAGCGCGGCTGCCGTCAGGAGTGCGGCTTGCAGCAGCTCGGGCATCAGCCTGCCTGCAGCTGGGCGAATGCCCGCTCGGCGGCGTCGAGGGTCAGCTGCAGTTCCTTGTCGCCGTGTACGATGGAGGTGAAGCCAGCTTCGAACGCACTGGGCGCCAGATACACGCCGCCTTCGAGCATCAGGTGGAAGAAGCGCTTGAAGCGCTCGGCATCGCTGGCCATGACGTCATCGAAGGTGACGATATCGTTCGCCTCGCTGAAATACAGACCGAACATGCCGCCGACCTGGGTCGTGACGAACGGGATGCCGGCGGCCTTGGCGCGAGCCTTGAGCCCGTCGAGCATGCGTGTGGTGTAGGCGCTGAGTTCGTCGTGGAAGCCCGGGCGGTTGATCAAGCGCAGCGTGGTCAGGCCAGCGGCCATGGCCAACGGGTTGCCCGACAGCGTGCCCGCCTGATAGACCGGGCCCAGTGGGGCGATGCGCTCCATGATGGCGCGCTTGCCGCCGAAGCAGCCAACCGGCATGCCGCCGCCGATGATCTTGCCGAAGGTGGTCAGGTCCGGCGTCACGCCGTAGTAGGCCTGGGCGCCGCCGAGCGCGACGCGGAATCCGGTCATCACCTCGTCGAATATCAGCACCACGCCATGCTTGTCGCACAGTGCACGCAGGCCTTGCAGGTATCCCGGCGCTGGCGGCACGCAGTTCATGTTACCGGCGACGGGCTCGACGATGATGCACGCAACTTCATCGCCGACTTCGCTGAGCATCTGCTCGACAGCGGCCAGGTCGTTGAACGGCAGGGTCAGCGTGTGCTTGGCAAAGGCGGCGGGGACGCCGGCCGAACTCGGCACGCCTTGGGTCAGCGCGCCGGAACCCGCTTTGACCAGCAGGCTGTCGGAGTGCCCGTGGTAGCAGCCTTCGAACTTGATGATGCTGTCACGGCCGGTGTAGCCGCGGGCCAGGCGAATGGCGCTCATGGTGGCTTCGGTACCGGAGCTGACCATGCGCATCATTTCCATCGATGGCACCAGGCTGCAGACCAGTTCTGCCATCTCGGTTTCCATGGCGGTCGGAGCGCCGTAGGACAGGCCATGCTGGAGCTGGCGGCGGACCGCCTCGAGCACCTCGGGATGGCTGTGGCCGAGAATCATCGGACCCCAGGAGCCGACGTAGTCGACGTAGCGCTTGTCGTCTTCGTCGGTGACGTAGGCGCCTTCGGCGTGCTTGAGAAACAGTGGGGTGCCGCCAACGCTGCGGAAGGCGCGGACGGGGGAGTTCACACCGCCGGGGATGTGGGTCTGGGCGCTGGCGAAGAGGGTTTCGGAACGGGACATGCGGGCCTCTCGATTGGAAATTTCAGAAAAAAGGTTGGACGCCACTGGCCGGTCTTGCCATGACCGCGATCAGGGGCTGGCGAAGAGTTCGGTGAAGGCGCGCGCACGGCGTTCGACCTCGTGCGCTGATTCGGCCGCGAACAGGGCGTGGACCACCGCCACCAGGCTGGCGCCTCGGGCGATCAGGTCTGGCGCGTTGGCCAGGGTCACGCCGCCGATCACCACGATCGGCAGGCTGAAGCGTTGGCGTGCCTGCTCGAGCATTGCCGGGGTGGCGGCTGGCGCGCCGGGTTTGGTATTGGAATCGAAGAAGCGGCCAAACGCGATGTAGCTGGCGCCCTGTGCGACCGCCTGTTCCGCCAGGTCCAGGCGCGCATGGCAGGTCGCGCCGATGATGGCGCGAGGGCCGAGCAAGGCGCGAGCGGCCGACAGCGAGCCGTCTTCCTGCCCCAGGTGCAGGCCTGCGCCCAGACGAGCCGCCAGCTCGGCGTCGTCATTGATGATCAGCTGGGCCCCGTAGCGCTCGCAGAGCCCTAGCAGTGCTTCAGCTTCACGCAGGCGGCGCCTGTCGTCGTCGGATTTGTCGCGGTATTGCAGCAGGCGCGCGCCACCGGCCAATGCCGCCTCGGCGTAGGGCAGCAGGCGGCCATCGGCCAGCAACGTGCTGTCGGTGATGGCGTAGAGTCCGCGCAGCTTGGCATCTCTCATCGGCAACGCTCCGGTCAGGCCAGGTCCAGCGGTAGCCGGCGTGGAATGTACTGGCCACGTCCCGGCGCCTCGGCATCACGCAGGGTGCGCCAGGTATAGTCGAGCGCGGTCTTCACCGCGCTGGCCAGCTCCTCGCCGAGGGCCAGCCGGCCAGCCAGCGTGCTGGCCAGCGTGCAGCCGGAGCCGTGATAGCTGCCGGGCAGGCGCTGACAGCTGAAGTCGTAGCGGCTGCCGTCGCGGCAATAGAGGCGGTTATGAACCTCCGTTTCGTCGCCATGCCCGCCGGTAATCAGCAGATAACGGATGAAGGGCAGCAGCTTCTCCGCGCATTCGTCTGCGCTGCCATTCGGCAGTTCGGCAAGAATCCGCGCTTCCGGCAGGTTAGGCGTGGCGATGGTGGACACCGGGAACAGCCGCTCGCGCATGGCGTAACCGACTTCGTCCTTGCCCAGGGCACCGCCACCGCCGGCGCGTAGCACTGGATCGCAGACCAGCGGGACGCCCGGTAGCTTCTGCATGATGTCCAGCACCGTTTCAACCATCTCCACCGAGCCGAGCATGCCCAGCTTGACGGCGGCGATGGGCAGGTCGGCGATCACGGCGTTGGCCTGGGCCAGCACCCAGTTGCGATCGAGCACACGGAAATCGCTCACGTCGACGGTATCCTGCACCGTCAGCGCCGTAACGGTCGGTGCGGCATGGCAGCCTTGGGCGATCAGCGCTTCGATGTCGGCTTGCAGGCCAGCACCGCCGCTGGGGTCGTGGCCGGAAAGACAGAGAACAACAGGGCGAGAGCAAGGGCCAGTCATCAACGAATTCCCCGAATGCATGGCATGATGGAGTGGCCGGGGCTAGGCACAGCCAGATTTCAGGCGTGCGAGCTTATCACCATTCGTCCTGGCCAGCTCGGCAGGCGAATTGCCATATCCATTCATCGTGACGTTGCATAACCTGAGGTGTATGCGCGCGTCGACATGCTAAAGTGCCACCATTTTTCGGGTCGCAAACGCTCAAGAATTTTGTTTTTTCTGACGCGGGTCGGCAGGTCTCATACGCCATGCACCACTTTTTGATCTTCATGCTCGGCCTGTTTCCGATGCTGGCCAGCGCTGTTGAATTCGACCCGAGCACCCGGCAGCTACCGTTGGGTCGGGTCATGGCGGTGCTGGAAGACCCGGCTCGGACTGCCACCGTCGCCGACGTGCTCGCACTCGATGCGGCCGGACACTTCGTCGAGCACCAGAGCGATGTGCTCAATGCCGGTTATTCACGTTCAGCCTTCTGGCTGCGGGTGGATCTGCGGCTGCGTCCGAGCCAATCCGCGCACCGCAGCCGCTGGTGGCTCGAACTGGCCTATCCGCCGCTGGATCGGCTGGACCTCTACCTGCCCGACCAGCAGGGTCGCTATCAGCTTGCCCAGCAGAGCGGAGATGCCCTGCCGTTCGGCCT